>NZ_CM132929.1:2694528-3031910 GCF_054031195.1 Algorimicrobium bowmanii | reverse complement strand
AAATGCCGCATTGAGTATTGAAGTTTTTCATAATTTCTCATTAGTTCATGACGATATAATGGATGATGCTCCATTACGTAGAGGAAAAGAAACGGTACATGAAAAGTGGGACTTAAATACTGGAATACTTTCTGGAGATGCGATGCTTATTATGGCGTATCAGCTTTTTGAAAACTATGATGCGGATACTTTTCAGGCTCTAGCAAAACTGTTTAGTAAAACCGCTTTGCAGGTATGTGAAGGTCAGCAGTATGATGTTGATTTTGAAAGCCGTGATGATGTTACCATTCCCGAGTATCTTAAAATGATTGAATATAAAACAGCCGTACTAGTAGGGGCTGCAATGGAAATGGGTGCTATAGTTGCTAAAGCTTCTAAATCGGATATTCAGAGTATTTATGAATTTGGTAGAAATTTAGGTATTGCTTTTCAATTACAAGACGACTACTTAGATGCTTTTGGTAATCCTGAGACTTTTGGTAAACAAGTTGGTGGCGATATTATTGAAAACAAAAAAACCTATTTATATTTAAAAGCATTAGAGTTTTCTGACGCAGATGAAAAGCAACAGTTATTACACCTTTATAGTTTGAATCCAACCGATCAAACGCATAAGATTAATACTATTAAAGATGTATTTGTGAGTTCGGGGGCTAGTTTGGCAACCAAAGAAATTATAGAAGACTATACTAATAAAGCTTTTGATGTTTTAGATGGTTTGCAAATTTCGGAATCTAAAAAAGCACTTTTAAAAAGTTTTGGAGCCCAATTAATGAATAGGGATGTATAATGCAGTTACCAACAACTTTTACCGATTTAATTGATGAAGCAAATCAATTAAGTCTTTATACAAAACTTATTGAGCAATTAAATAAAGATTTAGCCCTAGCAAATGTTGACTTGGAGTTTGATTTAGAAACCCTTCCTACTAGTTTAAAACTTGTTTTACATGAGGTGGTATATAAGCTAATTCAAGAGAAATTCATGGATTACTTAAATCTGTTGTATATAATAGATGTGTCCGAATCAAAAGTAAAAGCTTTAGACGGGACGGATACGGTTGTTATGTCTGAGCAAGTTGCATTTTTAATTTTACAACGTGAATGGCAAAAAGTCTGGTTTAAAAATAAATACCAGTAGGCATTATTTAGAAGTATACTCTAATAAAAGGCATCCATGAGCTACCATAAATGCTACGGTCTCTATCATATAAAACATCATATCGAATACCAATAGCTGTTGATACCCGTCCGGTAGTAACAGTATATCCTGCTCCTAAAAATAAAGCAGGGTACCAATAGTTTTCATCTGCTATTAATAATCGATTTTCCCACTTTCTATTTACATTTAGCTCTTCAAACTCTGCTGAAAGTTGCAATTGAGGAAATGGGTTAAAAAGCGCTAAAACACTACCACCCAAAATGGTAGCTTTATAGAAGTCCTTTTCACTAGAATATGTTCCGTTTAAAGAAACTCCCATGGCAAATTGTGGGTTGAACCTATATATCGCACTTGGAGCTAGAGTGGCACTGAAGTAATCACCTGAAAAGCTTAAGCCAATACCGCCACCAAATTGTACATTACTCCAAAAATTTTCAGAATTATTTTGTGCAGAAACCTGAATTGTTAGGAAACAAATTAGTCCAAATAAGACCTGTTTTCCTTTTGAGAGAGACATATTTTTTTTCATTTTCAGCTTTTTAGTTAATAACATGTTATAAATGTAAGAAAACCATACCTAATTTTAGTAAAAGTTGTACTTTTGTATAAATTTAGTCTGAACGATTCAGTTTTAATTCATTTATGGATAAATATTCTTTTTTAAACGCCGCACATTCAGCATTCTTTGCTGAGTTATATGACCAATACTTAAAAAACCCAGATTCTGTCGAGCCTAGTTGGAGAGCTTTCTTTCAAGGTTATGATTTTGGAGGTGAAAATTACAACACAACCGATGCCCCTGAAGGAGGTGAAACTTTTGAATCTTGTGAACACGTTTCTATTAGTGTTACTAAGGAGTTTCAAGTTTTACAATTAATTGACGGTTACCGTACTCGAGGGCATTTGTTTACAAAAACAAATCCTGTTCGCGATAGACGAACGTATGCTCCAACACTAGCTGTAGAAAATTTTGGCTTATCGCAAGCTGATATGGATACCACTTTTAGTGCCGGTAATACCTTAGGACTCGGTTCTCAAACATTACGTGTTATAATTCAGCATCTCGAAAACATATATTGTCACTCTATTGGAGTAGAATATATGTATATCAGAAAACCAGAGGAAATAAAATGGTTTCAAGAAAAGTTAAATGTAAATGATAATTTACCAAACTTCTCTGCAGATCAGAAAAAGCATATTCTTAAAAAATTAAATGAAGCGGTTTCTTTTGAAACATTTTTACATACAAAGTATGTTGGTCAAAAGCGTTTCTCTCTAGAAGGAGGGGAGTCATTAATACCGGCTTTAGATGCCTTAATTGAAAGAGCATCTGAATATGAGGTTAAAGAATTTGTTATGGGTATGGCTCACCGTGGTCGTTTAAGTACCCTAACTAATATTTTTGGCAAATCAGCAAAAGATATTTTTAGTGAATTTGACGGAAAAGATTACCAACAGGAAGTTTTTGATGGTGATGTAAAATACCATTTAGGTTGGACAAGTGATCGTGTAACTGAAAATGGCAATAAAATAAACTTAAACATTGCTCCTAATCCATCGCATTTAGAAACTGTAGGTGCGGTAGTTGAAGGAATTGTTAGAGCAAAACAAGACGATAAATATGCTGATAACCCATCGCAAGTATTACCTATAGTAGTGCACGGTGATGCGGCTATAGCTGGTCAAGGTCTTGTATATGAAGTTGTACAAATGGCGCAACTTGATGGTTATAAAACTAATGGTACTATTCATATTGTAGTTAATAACCAGATAGGTTTTACAACTAACTATTTAGATGCCCGTTCTAGTACCTACTGTACAGATATAGCAAAAGTAACCTTATCACCAGTGCTACATGTTAATGCTGATGATGCTGAAGCTGTTGTACATGCTATGTTATTCGCATTACATTTTAGAATGAAATTTAAGCGCGATGTGTTTATTGATTTATTAGGTTATAGAAAATATGGCCATAATGAAGGTGATGAACCACGTTTTACGCAGCCTAAACTTTATAAAGCTATTTCTAAGCATCAAAACCCGAGAGATATTTATGCAGCTAAGCTAATCTCAGAAGGTGTTATTGATGAGAAATATGTGCAAAAACTAGAAGCGGATTACAAAGCGAAATTAGAAGAGAATTTAGAAGATTCTAGAAAAGAAGACAAAACAGAAATCACACCATTTATGCAAAATGAATGGGTTGATTATATTTCTGTTGAAGAAGATAAAATGATGAAGCCGGTAGATACTGCTTGCAGTAAATCGGATTTAGAGAAAGTTACAAAGGTTATTTCTAACCTACCAGAAGATAAAAAGTTTATTCGTAAAATTGAACGTTTAATTCAATCGCGACAAACTATGTTTGATGCGGATAAGTTAGACTGGGCAATGGCAGAACATTTAGCATACGGAACCTTATTATTAGAAGGTCATGATGTTAGGATGTCTGGTCAAGATGTTGAGCGTGGTACTTTTTCACATCGTCATGCAGTTGTAAAAGTTGAAGACAGTGAAGAAGAAATTATTTTACTAAATCAATTAAGTGAAAAACAAGGACGTTTCTATATTTATAACTCCCTTTTATCTGAATACGGTGTTGTTGGTTTCGATTATGGTTATGCTATGGCTAGCCCTAAATCATTAACAATTTGGGAAGCTCAATTTGGAGACTTTAGTAACGGTGCTCAGATTATGTTGGATCAATATATATCAGCAGCCGAAGATAAATGGAAATTACAAAATGGCTTAGTCATGTTATTACCACATGGTTATGAAGGTCAGGGTGCTGAGCATTCATCAGCACGTATGGAACGTTATTTACAATTGTGTGCAAAAGATAATATGTTTGTTGCCGACTGTACTACACCGGCAAATATGTTCCATATTTTACGCCGTCAAGTAAAAGCTAAATACCGTAAGCCGTTAATAATTTTTACACCAAAAAGTTTATTACGTAACCCTAAAGTGGTTTCAACGGTAGATGAGTTTGCATCAGGTGGATTCCAAGAATTAATAGATGATAGTAACGTTAAAGCAGCTGATGTTAAAACATTGGTATTTGTAACAGGTAAATTTTACTACGACTTAGATGAAGAACGTGAGAATTTACAACGCAAAGATGTGGCATTGGTTCGTATAGAGCAGTTATTCCCATTACCAACAGCAGCTATTAAAGATGTTATTTCAAAATATAGTAACGCAGAAGAAATAGTTTGGGCGCAAGAAGAGCCAAGAAACATGGGGGCATATAGCCACATGTTAATGCACTTGGATGAGGCCAAAACATTCCGAGCAGCAACACGTAGACCTTACGGAGCACCAGCAGCTGGTAGTTCAGTGCGATCTAAAAAACGTCATAAAGAAGTTATCGATTTCGTATTTGACAAAACAAAAAACAACCAACATTAACATTATATTAAAAACTAAAACAGTATCACGATGATTTTAGAAATGAAAGTTCCTTCGCCAGGAGAATCTATAACAGAAGTAGAAATAGCAACATGGTTAGTTGCTGATGGTGATTACGTAGAAAAAGACCAAGCTATTGCAGAAGTAGATAGTGATAAAGCAACTTTAGAACTTCCGGCAGAAGTTAGTGGTACTATTACCCTAAAAGCCGAAGAAGGAGACGCAGTTGAGGTTGGGGCTGTTGTATGTTTAATTGATACATCGGCAGAAAAGCCAGCAGGCGATGCTTCAGCTGAACCGGCAGAAAAGCCAGCAGAAACTAAAGCAGAAGCGCCAAAAGAAGAACCAAAAACAGCAGCTAAAACTTATGCTACAGGAACAGCAAGTCCTGCTGCTAAGAAAATTTTAACTGAAAAGAATATGGAAGCTTCACAAGTAACTGGTACCGGAAAAGACGGTCGTGTTACTAAAGAGGATGCTGTTAAAGCTGTACCATCTATGGGAACACCTGCAGGTGGAAACCGATCATCTTCAGCTAGTAAAATGTCTATGTTAAGACGTAAGGTTGCTGAGCGTTTGGTAGAAGCTAAGAATACGACAGCCATGTTAACAACGTTTAACGAGGTTGATATGTCGCCAATATTTGCTTTAAGAAATGAGTATAAAGAAACATTTAAAAGCAAGCACGGTGTTGGTTTAGGATTTATGTCCTTCTTTACCTTAGCAGTTGTGAGAGCCTTAAAAATGTACCCTTCAGTTAATTCAATGATTGATGGTAAAGAAATGATATCTTATGATTTTGTTGATGTTTCAATAGCTGTATCAGGACCTAAAGGTTTAATGGTACCGGTTATTCGTAATGCAGAAAACTTAAGTTTTAGAGGTGTTGAATCTGAAGTGAAGCGTTTAGCTCTTCGCGCTAGAGATGGCCAAATTACTGTTGATGAAATGACAGGTGGTACTTTTACAATAACTAATGGAGGTGTATTTGGTAGTATGCTTTCTACACCTATTATTAATCCACCACAAAGTGGTATTTTAGGTATGCATAATATTGTTGAACGTCCAGTTGCTATTGATGGTAAAGTGGAAATTCGTCCAATTATGTATGTTGCATTATCTTATGACCATCGAATTATTGATGGTAAAGAATCTGTAGGTTTCTTAGTAGCTGTTAAAGAAGCTCTAGAAAATCCAACGGAATTATTAATGGATAACGATATTAAGAAAGCATTAGAATTATAATCTTCTTAATTTTAGTATAACTAAAAAGCGCTATTTCTTTTAGAGATAGCGCTTTTTAATTTTAAAGGATTTATATTCTCTATACAAAGTATACTAGAATATTCATTGAAATTACTAGGATAACTAAGAAAATAATTCCAAAAACAAAATATTTATTAGTGTCTGAATTTGGCATGATTTCTACGTTGTTTGGTGACTTGGTTTGAATGGACATGATCTTTTGATTTAAATGGAAATGGATTTTAAATCACAACTCCATTAATGATTAATAGCTTTTCAAATATAGCGGATATGAATGTTATCTGAAATACGTAGAACTACGTAAATTTATACGTACGCTATTGGTTTATATTTATAAAAAAAGGCTTTTATCCTTTTTAAGATAAAAACCCTTTTAATTATTTCCCTCAAAATAACTAGCTAATAGTTCTGTAAAGGTAATAGCCTTCTTTGATTTAAAAAATACGTAGTTCTACGTATTTTTTGTTTTTTTAAGTTTTGGGTATTAAAAAAGGCTTTAAAAGTTAGACTTTTAAAACCTTTTGAATTTCAACCTGTTATAAACAAGGTGTCCGATTAATAGCAATGTAAATATACAAATAAATTAAGTTTTTGTGTGTACGTAGTTCTACGTATTTTACTCAACTAATTTAAAAACTGCTCGTTTTCTTTAGCAAATAAAGACAAGCTATTGTGTTTAGACTCTAGTTTTAATTTTTTAATAATATTGCTTTTATGTTTCTCAATAGTTCTTCCAGAAACAGAAAGAGCCACACCAATTTCGTTTGCGGTTTTGTTTTGTGCTATTAATGAAAGTACCTTGACTTCTGTTTTAGTTAAATGGTTTAATAGTTGTGGCCGTTGTGTATTGTTATTGGAGTTTAAATACAGCGCAATTTCTTCACTAAAATAGGGCTTGTTCCTAATTACGCTTGTAATGCAGTGTTCAATTTCTTCAATAGCGAATTCTTTTAAGATGTAGCCAAAAATATTAAGCTCTTGTGCTTTATCATAAAGCTCTTCTCCTTTATCAAATGTAATAAGGATAATCTTGGTAGGGATTTCATGTTTTAAGCACTCCTCAGCCACTTCAAGACCTGTAAGAAAGGGCATTCTTATATCTAGGATAGCAATGTCAGGTTTTAGTTTTACTATTAAATTATAAGCTTCTTTGCCATCTTTTCCACTTCCTAAAATATTATAGCCTTTAGATTTTAAGAAGTCGTGTAGGCCACGTAGCATTAAGGGGTGGTCATCAGCTATTATTATGGAGGGTTGCATGATGTGGGTATTAATAAATATTAGTAATAAATATACAGGTTTTTATATTTTGAGTTATATTTTGAGGTATAAATATTTTTTTTCGTAATCTATAATGCCTTTTCCTTTTTTTAGAATATCGGCACCTATTATTCCATCTACAGGTTTTGAATTATGACTTACTAAGGCTGTATTTACATGTGTTAAGTTAAAAAGAATTAAAGGTACTTTGTCCTTTTTCCATTTGCCTATTTTTATATGGTTTTTTTTAGATATTTGAGTTAGCATATCCACAGCTCCTGCTCCTGCAGCTTTTATTTCAGAATCTTTAACTTTTAATTTAAAAGTTTCAATAGCATCAAAACCAACACAGGAACTAGAAGCTCCAGTGTCTAATATAAAAAGTCCTTTAACACCATTAATATGTGTTTTAATCTCAAAGTGATTGGTTTTGGTTAATTTCAATTTTATTTTGGTATAACCTTTCTCTAAAAGAAAATCTTTAAGTGTTTGTTCTTTTATGTTATTCATGCTTTTTTCTTTTTCTTAGTCTCAAAAATACAATAAATACAACGGCAAAAACGCCTATTAAATAATAAAAAACCTGCCAATTCTGTTTTTCTTTTGTGAAATTTCCATAGTAAACAAAAGCGCTCCAATAGTATGGCGATTTTTTAATATCACTAATAGTTTCATCTTTTAAATAGGCTAACTTAGAAAACCTGTTGGCATGACTAACCGATTTTTTACTAGCATAATCTTTATAAAAGTTGCTCATAAGTTTTGATGTGGATGCATCATTTATTTGCCATAATGAAAACAAGATGTTTCTAGCTCCAGCATATTGAAAACCTCTAGCAATACTCATGGCGCCTTCCCCTTTTTGGAGTTTGCCAACGCCGGTTTCACAAGCGCTCAAAACAACTAAATTGGGGTTTATTTTTAAACCGTATATTTCGTGTAGAAGCAAAGGTTGGTCATAGAAAGCAATGTTGGCAGGGTTTATAAAGTCGCCACTTGTGGCATGAGTTGATAAGTGTAAAATACTATAATCTGAAATGGCATCTAAAAAAGCTGTTTTAGTGGCATTAGTCTGCATTAATAAGGTAGTTTCTATATGCTTTTGTAACGATTCAGATTCGTCAGTAGAGTAGGAAAGGGGTTGACTAGTATTCTCAAATACAGGGAAAACACCTAGTGCCTCTATGCTTTTTGTGATATTTTGTGGCATGAGGTAAAAAGCCAAACTAGAATTATAAACAACGTTTTTTGAAGTAACCATAAATGGCATTTTTGAAAAATTATAACCCGAAGTATCTTCTGTTAATAATGCTTCAAAAGGAACAAAGTTAAGGAGGCCATCAGGGATGATAACGACATTTTTATTTCTGCCCGTTTCTTTCATTCCTAACAATTTATATAATTCATACCCCAGTTTGGTATATGCTGCTACGTTATTGTTTATAGCAGAAGCATTATCAAATAGATGAATAAATGAGGAAAGGCTATTTTTAAAATTTGCTGTTAAATTAATTTTAAGGAATCTTACATGGTTTGCTGAAATAATAAATTGATAGATAGCACGACTGCCATAAAAATATTCTATAAGTATAGCGTTGTCTGTTTTTAGTTGCTTTTGAAGTTTTTGGAGAGATAGGTTGTTTTTTGAATTCGGATAAACGTGGTCAATCTGTTTCTTTATTTTTTTTAAAGTGATACTAATGTCTAAAAGTTGTTTGTTTAAGCTATCATTAGAATTTGTTTCATAGCCGAGTTGTTTTTTTATAAGGCTACTTGTCAGTTGTTCCTGTGTTTTTAAAAGGTTTTGTTCTTTTAGTAATAAGGTGTCTTTAGGATGCTGCTCTAACAACGACTGTTTGCTATAGTTCGATTTTAAAATTGCAGCCTTATTCGCTTCAGCATATTCTAAAGCCCGATTAAAAATAGCGTTCGAAGCATTATTTTGGTACATGTTGTAAAGCCGTTCAATGGTATATTCGCTACGAATTCTATTATTAATCTGATTGGTTATTTTTCCTTCTTGAGATGTAATGTTTTCTGTAAATAGTTCCGATACATAAAAACTTAAATCATAGTAAGCTAAAGCTTTTTCAGGATTAGATTGTAGTCTAGCTAAAAAATCAAAAATATCTATGAATGTATTCTCTGGATATAAACTAGTTGGTTCTGGAATGTGTTTTTTAGAGTAATTAGAAATTAGCAGTTGTAAGGCTCGGTGGAGCATGGTTTCTGTGCTTTCAGTATCGCCTAATAGGTAATGTAGTTGCGCTTTTTCTAAATGACGCTTTGCTAGCTGGCGTCTTGATAGCGTATCTTTTTTAGAAAATGCAGAAGTTAGGTTGAAGTGTTTTAATGCGGTCTTATAGTCTGAGTTTTTTAAAGCGCGTTCATACGCTATTTGATGCTGGTTGTAGCGGATGCTAATATCAGGTAGGATAAGGTCGTTAGATAATAATTTTCTATCTAAAGCTATTTTACTGCTAGCTTCTAAGCGGGCTAGCTTTTCGGCTTGTTTCGGTTGTATTTCAGAGAACTTCTTGGTTTTTTTTGTGATATTTAATACTGATTGGTGCTTCCCTAGCGATTGGTATAAAGCTGAAAGATTAATCAACCCAGCTATTTCCTGCTGTTGATTTTTATTGGTTTGAGCAATAGCTATGTATTGTTTAATGGTATTTTCGGCACTCGTGTAATTGTTTGTTTTAGTATATAAATTACCTAAGGGTTTTAAACAGTATTCAATAATGTCATAATTTGAAATGCTCTGAATGTTGAAACTTTTATAGCGTTCCCATGCTTCTTCGTAAGCATAAATGGCAGCGCCTTGTTTATTAGTTTCATTAAGGTAATATCCTTTATTACAGGATAGAAACACTAACGCTAAATGTTCGTCTTTAGTTGAAACATTGTTTTTAAAACGCTTTTCTTCTGTGTCAATTTTTTGAAATGAATGCGGTGTTTTGTCCGCAATAAACTGCTCTGTAGCGGTATAGATTTGCTCTTCTAAATTTTGAGAGATAGAAGTTAAGCTAATAAAAAAGAATAGTACAGATAGCGTTTTTATCATGAGACTAAAATTTCCAAATGGCATAAAACTGCCAGTAATTAAAGCGCTCTTTAAAATTTAAAACATAACGGGCACCAACACTTGGTCCGATGCGTGAAATACCTGCGGTTACATCAAATAATACGCCTGCTTTAAAATTGGTAAAGGCTTCTGAACTATTAAATTCTGTCTCAGAACTTTCGTAAGTAGGTGCATCAGAATTAATGCCTTCAAAATTTTCAATTAATTGTGTTTGAGTAACCTTTTCACTAACACTTAACATCCCTTGAATTCCTGCACCAACACCAATAAAATTATTAATATTGTAGCGTACAAGAACAGGAATTTCCCAATCTATATTTTCATAATGGGTATTGGTTGTAGTGCGCTGATAAGTTTCAAACCCCTGAGCTCCTTCAATAAAATTTTCTTGAATTACTGTATTGTCTTTATACTGATGGAAACTATTTAATAATTCTACCTGCCAATACCAACGATACGATTTATAAGGTGATAATGTAGCTCCCAAGAAATAACTTTCTGATGCTTCTAAATTTGAAAACGCATTGTAGCCCGCTTTTACACCTATAGAAATACCAGGTGCAAAACGAGTGGTAGAATAATTGGTAATAATTGGCTCGTTTTTATCGAATATTATAGCTGTTTGACTCTTTGTTTTCTTTTTGTGAAAATCTTTAGCAAACTTAATATGGTACTTTACAAATCCCTTTGTAGAGTCGTATTCCTTAACGTTTTTTTGTTCACTACCAGGGAGGTAAATATTTTTAAAGGTGAAAATGGCTTGTGTGTCTGTATAGGTTGTGTCTAAACAACTATAGCGGACTTCTTGGTTTTTCGGACAAATTTTACATTTGGGATACATGTCTTTTATCTCTATAGTAGACTTGTCTAGCATTTCTGGGATATCGGTTTCTAGTCGGATTGTTCTAGCTGGACCTTCACCATTATTTTGAAATTTAATTTTATATTTCAACGTTTTAAATCGTACCAGTCTGTAGTTCATAATTGTACCATTGCTAGACATTTTATTAGGATCGTGTGACGTAACAAGTTCCATTTCCATGTCTTTTATTTTATGATTGTCATAATTGGCATCTGGTACATATACACCGCGAATAGAAATAATAGCACTTGTATCTTTTAGCATTTCGGGAGGTGTACGCAGGGTCAGGAATAAGTTGCGTGTTTCATTTGGTTTTAGATTATTAAATTCAAAAATAGTCCAATCTTTATAGTAGGATTTAGAAGATTCAAGTGTTGCTGGTAGGTTGGTTTTAATGGTTGTATCTTGGGGTTTGGCTCTTAATTGAAGTAAATAGTTTTCTGTAGAGGCGAGTAGTGTATTCTCGGTATTATCAATAGCGTGTGTGTATACAAAATCCTCACGCAATAATTGCTTTTCACCATAATGAGCTCTGATGTCGTCTATTTCAAAATTATTTGCTTTATACTTTTGCTCATTATAAAACAGATATAATTTACCATTAGTGGTGTGGTTTAGATAATTTCTATAACTCATTACAACGGCAATTTCTTCGTCAGGCATAGGCTCTCTGTTGCGTAATAAGGAGATGTCTTCGCTTAGATTAGATTCGTATTTTACAGCTGGATCAGTTTCTGTAACATGAATTTTTGTTGGCCGTGTAGTAGGTGGCTTTCCTGTATCGTAATTATTGGTTGCCCATAGTTTTATGTTGTAGTCTCCTGGCTTTTTGTAAGTGTGTTTTGGGTTTTTATCATGACTATAAGTGCCGTCGCCAAATTCCCAATAGTATGTGTAGAAAGCTTTAGGGGCACCGGCTATTTGTTCAAGTGTTGGAGTTTCTGGAGTAAATTCAACGCTTCCTTCTGTTGTTTGGTGTTTGATTGTTACTATTCTAGATATGGAATCGTTTGTGTTGTTTTCTTGTGCATAAAGCGCAAAAAAACAATAAAAAAATGCAAAAGTAGAATAGAGCGTTTTCATAAATTACAGATTATGGTTATAGCTAAAATACAAAAAGCGACGGCAATAATGGCCGCCGCTTTTATCTAGGTTAAATTAAGGCAGGTTATTTATGATTGAGATAAGTTCCGTTTCTGTAGCTATTGCTGTTTCAGCTAATGTAAAAGTAATAATATCGTTTGCTGCTATGGTTACAGCTTTCGTGGCATATCTCCAGTTCCCATTATCTTCAGTTGCAAAAATCACATGGCATTCTAGTCCAATTGGAATCTGACCGTAATGCTCACTAAACAAGCCTGTCGTTTCATCGTAAGTATCTAATCTGGCTAAACCGGAGTCTTCTCCATCATAAGACAGGTATACGGCACTATTATCGGCATTATAACCAACAGGAACTTGCGCTTGGATAGTTGTTTTTGGTCTTGGGTCGTTGTAAAATCTATCAATATTGGTCCAGCCAAATTCACCAAAAAGTGCATAGTATGATGCGCCTTCTACAAATACGTTATTTTCAACTTGATTGGCGCCGTCGTTTTCAGCTTCTTCCCAAACTAGATCACCGTTTTCATCAATAACACCTGTCCATAAAATCATATCTTCATCTGGAGCACCTGTTAAACTAGCAGGTACTGTTAGGTTTAAAGAGCAATTTGTTTCTAAGGCAATTCCGTTTTGCGTAGCTTCTAAAAAGAATTCTCCTCCAGAAACTAGTAAAGCTTGATCGTTATTTGGTAAGATCCCCATAGTAGGTTTGTTTGTGGTTAACATATTTCCTCTCTCAAAAATCTCTACATATTCTAGGTCTACGAATCCTGTTACAGGGTTTCCGCTTTTAGTTAAGCAGTTTCCATTTAATGAAATGGTAACGCCGTTGGCCGATGTTAAAGTAATGTATCCATCATCCGCATTAAATTGAAAATGTTGAGTTATGTTTTCTAATGCTTGTTTTCTAATATCACTAAACTCATCGGAAGTAGGTGTGTTGTTACTGGCATGAATAATACTACCATCATCATTAACATCGCAGCTTATTAAAACTGTTAATGCTAATAGTATTCCAAAAAATAGTTTTAATGTCATAGCTACGTTATCAAATTTGTTGTTCAGATTGTAATGTTGAATGAAATTTTTCATAATAAATAAGATTTAAATGTTTGTGTTTTTTAAACAGGGTAACATGTATGTAACCCTGTTATTGGTTATGAGTGATTTATTGATTTTGTTGACTGAAAATTATTTTGCTTGTAATAAGGTCTCCCGATGCTACTAAGGATATCATTTTCTGTGCATCTTCTTCTGAGGACGAATAGCCTTTAGCATAACCTTTTGAACTTTTTACTTCCCAGAAATACCTACGGTCTCGGTTGTTTTTTATATCGTTGTTTAATCTATAAAAATGTTCTATTTTCTTTTCTAAAACGACTTCATTTCTGCTAACTAAGGAAATCATATGGTTGGCATGTTTTAGTGTAAGCGATGTTCCAGAATAATGTCCTTTATTGGTTTTTACAGACCAATCGTAAATTTTTACAATTTCATCTTTTGTAATAATTTCAGTTCCATTTGAAATGTTAAGAACAGGTGTTTCATTTGTAGCGTTTGTATTAAAAAAAGTAAAAACTACGGAGGCGATAATTAAAATTGAATGTTTCATGATTTTAATGTTTTTGAGTTTTAAATAATTTCTTTCTTTTCGATGGTAACTTTTTTACTGTTACACCCTTATATCAAAACCGTTTGTGTTTTGTTACCCTTTTTTTTGAAAGTTTTTTTACATTAGTAGAAAATACAAGGGTTCATGAGTCCAAAAAATATTCACGAAGACCAGAAGTACATTGATGGGTTGGTTGAAAATAACCCCTTTATTATACAAGCAATTTATGATAGGTTTGCGCCCAAAGTGGTTAACTATATAAAACAGAATAACGGAGATGCATCTCAAGCTAAAGATGTGATTCAGGAAACTATTATTACCATTTATAACCAAGCACATGAAAAAGGCTTACAATTAACGTGTCCGTTTGATGCCTATTTTTTCTTGTTGTGTAAGCGTAAATGGTTGAACCAATTAAAAAAAACAGGAAATAAGGAGGTAACAATTAGTGAAGCTGTGTTATCTAAAGATGACGATGCTCAAGAATTAGCTTTTGAAACTCATTTATTTGAACAGCAACACCAGTTATTCACTGAAATGTTTCAAAAATTAGGAAAAGCCTGTAAAGATTTACTTAAAGCAACTTTTAAAATAAAATCAATGAACGAAGTGGCTAAAAGTTTAGGTGTTACCTATGCCTATGCTAGAAAAAAGAAATCATTATGTATTGGTAAAATTACTAAAATGGTTCAGGAGTCTCCGAAGTATAATAACCTAAAATCATAAGCATGCAAGAACAAGATTATAGCATCTTTGAATCCTATCTTTCAGGAGAATTAAACCCTGATGAACAATTGGCATTTCATAAACGGCTTCAAACAGATGAGACTTTTAAACAAGCTTTTGAAACCTATAATAACACGTCAAGCTATTTGAAGCATGCAATTGGAAATGAAACTAAAAATTTGGATTTCAAAGCAAATTTAGAATCTGCTTCAAACACGTATTTTAAAAATCAAGCAAATACAAGTACTAAACAAAGGCGTATAAATCCTTGGTATTATTCTGTTGCCGCAGCGGCTATTATAATTATAGGCTTTTTTATTGGGCAACAATTTTCAAGTCCCGTTTATGCTGATTTTGCAGATTATGGCACTATAAGTTTAACCGTAAGAGGTGAGCAAGATAACTTGCTAGCAAAAGCCGAAGCGGCATTTAATAATCAGGATTATCAAGCGGCCAATGCTTATTTCACAGAACTTCTTCAGTTAGATTCTAGTCATATAGAGTTACAATTATATAAAGCCGTTTCTATGGTAGAGCTTAGTAAGTATACGGAGGCTGATGAGATTTTAATTGGCATAAGCCAATCGCCATCTGTGTTTCGTAATAAGGCTAAGTGGTATTTGGCATTAAGCAAGTTAAAGCAAGACCAAATTAATGCGTGTTTAGATGTGTTACATACCATACCTGAAGACGCTGAAGATTACAGTCAAGCGCAAAAACTGATACGCAAATTAGATTAATAGTATTGTGTAAATTGTCTAAAAAAAGTCATCAGGTTGCTGCTGACTTTTTTACTTTTGCAGGATGATAGTAACAGACACACACACACATTTATATAGTGATGCTTTTGATGAGGATCGTGCTGAGATGGTTCAAAGAGCATTAGATGCAGGTGTTTCCAGGTTTTTTATACCGGCTATAGATTCGTCTCACACCGAAGCTATGCTACAATTGGAAACCCAGTTTCCGGAACATGTTTTTTTAATGACTGGCTTACATCCAACATCGGTAAAAGCTGATTATGAATCTGAATTAGCACATGTTGAAGATTTACTTGCTAAGCGTAGTTTTTATGCAATTGGCGAAATAGGTATTGATTTATACTGGGACACAACTACATTAGATATTCAAAAAAAAGCATTTAAGCATCAAATACAATTAGCTAAAAAGTATCAGTTACCAATTGTTATTCATTGTAGAGACGCTTTTGATGCCGTTTTTGAGGTGTTAGAGTCTGAGAAATCAGAAGACTTATTCGGGATTTTTCATTGTTTTACAGGAACCTTAGAGCAGGCGGAACAAGCTATATCATATAATATGAAACTAGGTATTGGTGGTGTTGCGACTTTTAAAAACGGTAAAATTGATCAGTTTTTAAATCAAATAGATTTAAAACATATCGTTTTAGAAACCGATTCGCCGTATCTTGCTCCAAAGCCTTTTCGCGGAAAACGTAATGAAAGTGCGTATATAATAAAGGTGTTAGAAAAACTAGCAGAGCTGTATGATACAAAATCAGAAGTTATTGCTGAGGTAACAACCGAAAATTCGAAAGCTATTTTTAAAATATAAGTATGGAAAATACCCGTCCTAAAATTCTTTTAATATATACCGGTGGTACTATTGGGATGATAAAAAATCCGAATACAGGGGCTCTGAAAGCATTCGATTTTAATAATTTATTGCAACGTATTCCCGAACTGAAGCTACTTACATGTGCTATAGAAACAGTCTCATTTGAAGAACCTATAGATTCCTCAAATATGAAGCCTGACTATTGGGTGCAAATGGCTGAAATAATAGAAACCAATTACACAGATTTTGATGGGTTTGTGTTACTTCATGGAAGTGATACAATGAGTTATACGGCATCGGCATTGAGTTTTATGTTAGAGAACTTGGCTAAACCAGTTATATTAACCGGGTCACAATTACCTATAGGTGATTTACGTACTGATGCGAAAGAGAATTTAATTACGTCCATACAAATGGCGTCATTACAAATTAGAAACCGACCAGTAATACGTGAAGTAGGTTTGTATTTTGAATATAAATTATACCGTGGTAACCGAACAACTAAGATCAATGCTGAGCATTTTGAGGCGTTTGAAAGTTTAAACTATCCACATTTAGCAGAGTCTGGTGTACATCTTACTATTAATAAGGAGGCGCTTTTTGTTCCTAACGCACGAAAAAAAATGACAGTACATCGCAATTTTGACACCAATATTGCGTTAATTAAGTTGTTTCCAGGTGTTTCTAAAATAGTTTTAGAAAGTGTACTATCGAGTCCCAATATAAAAGGTGTGGTTTTAGAAACTTATGGAGCAGGAAATGCCACTACCGAAGACTGGTTTGTAAGTCTTATTAAGTCTAGCATAAAACGAGGGATACAAATTATTAATGTAACCCAATGTTCCGGAGGTAGTGTAAATATGGGGCAATACGAAACCAGTTCGCAACTAAAACAACTGGGTGTTATTTCAGGGAAAGACATCACTACGGAAGCAGCCATAACCAAGTTAATGTATCTTTTGGGAGAGAAAATATCTGCTAAAACCTTTAAAACGGTATTCGAAACGGCCTTAAGAGGAGAAATGGCATAAAATTAACTTGCAAAATTTTCGCCTTTTAAAGATTTTTCGTTATTTGCCGCCTTGTAAGAAAAACTTAATACAGAGAGGTGGCCGAGCGGTCGAAGGCGCACGCCTGGAAAGCGTGTATACCTCAAAAGGGTATCGAGGGTTCGAATCCCTTCCTCTCTGCAAAAGTATTTTTTTGTATAGGTTTGTTAACCATGTCATTAGTGATAATTTAATAGCAATGATAATATGTGTTGTCAAGTTTTAACCCTTAAGTATTTTTGTTATAACAGGCGGTTTTAAACGTGCGTTGTAAAAATAACGTCAAGAACTCTGTTGTAATTTTAATTTTTAATTACAATTTTTTTATATCTTTAACACTTTAACTAATAAAATTAAGAACAAGAACAATGAAAAGATTATTTTCTATCCTAGCCATCATGTGTTTTGTGGCATTCGGAACAGCTAACGCAACTACAAGTGCAATTTCAAGTGCAAACGCAGTTGTTACTTCAATTCAAGATGACGCCGCAGACGATGCAGGTGCAGAAGAATTAGGATTTCACCAAGAATTAAAAAAACGTTTTATTGAAGGTGGTCCAGGGTTTATGGGAATTGTATTATTATGTTTAATTCTAGGTTTAGCAATTGCTATTGAGAGAATTATCTTTTTAAACCTTTCTTCAACAAACACTAAAAAATTAACACAAAGCGTAGAAGATGCATTACAATCAGGTGGTGTTGAAGCTGCAAAAGAAGTTTGTAGAAATACAAAAGGTCCTGTTGCCTCTATTTTTTACCAAGGTTTAGATAGAACTGACGAAGGTATTGAAGCTGCTGAAAAAGCTGTTGTTGCTTACGGTGGTGTACAAATGGGACAATTAGAGAAAAATGTATCTTGGATCTCATTATTTATCGCATTAGCTCCTATGTTAGGGTTCATGGGTACGGTAATTGGTATGATTCAAGCATTCGATAAAATTCAAGCAGCCGGAGATATGCAGCCGTCATTAGTAGCGGGTGGTATTAAAGTAGCACTTTTAACAACTGTATTCGGTTTGATTGTTGCTATTATTCTTCAAATCTTTTACAATTACATCATCGCTAAAATTGACAGTATTGTTAATGACATGGAAGATGCGTCCATTACTTTAATGGATTTATTGATTAGACACAAGAAGTAATAATTAACAGCAATAATTTTTTAAATTATGAATTTACACAAAATTTTAAAAATCTTAGCAGGACTCCTAGGGCTTCTAGGTATTGTATTCCTGGTAAGAATAATATCTGAAGGTGATGAAGCGATTAAGTCGGCTGCATCAGCTGGCGATACTGCCATTGTAGACCCTTTAGCATACGTAGCTTATGTTATTATGTTTCTAACGGTTCTATTTGTAGTTGTTTTCGTTTTAAAAAACCTGTTTACTAATACTGCAACCCTTAAGAATACCCTAATTAGTGTGGGTATTTTCGGAGCTATTTTAGTTGTAGCCTATGCCGTTTCAGGTGGCGATACAAATAAATATCTTTATAATGGTATTCCTGCTACTGCGGGAGAGTCGCAAATGGTTGGCGCTGGTTTAATAGCGTTTTATATCCTTATAGCTTCAGCTGCGGTAATTATGGTATTATCGGGGGTTAAAAAACTAACGAATAAATAATTATGGCAAAAAGAGCAGCACCAGAAGTTAATGCAGGCTCAATGGCCGACATTGCTTTCTTACTATTAATTTTCTTCTTGGTTACTACAACTATCGAAATTGACTCAGGTCTAAACCGAAAGTTGCCACCAATTGAAGAAACGGAACCGCCTATTATTAAAGAAAGAAATATTTTTCAAATTACCGTAAACGGAAATAACGACTTGCTTTTAAAAGCAGCTGGAAGTGAAGGTGATTTAATAAAGCTTAAAGATTTACGTAACGCAGCCGTTGCCTTTTTGGATAACGGTGGTGGTACTGGAGATGATGCTTGTCAATCCTGTAAAGGTGCACGTAATCCGGAATCTTCTGATAACTTTCAGAAAGCTATTATTTCTTTACAAAATGATAGAGCAACAAGTTATGAAACCTACATAGCCGTACAGAACGAAATTATTGCAGCATATAATGTGTTGCGTAATCGTGAGTTTCAAGCGCGCTTTGGTAATTTAGGAATCAACTTTGTTGAAGCAGATAACGAATATAACGATGCCAGAACATCGGCTTCCAGAAAAGCGTTATTAAAAGATAAAATTGAAGAAATTAAACTTTTAATACCACAGAAGTTTTCAGAAGCAGAACCAAAAAAGTCTAACTAGTAAACCGTAACATTTATGTCTAAATTTAAAAAGAAAAAAGATGGCGGCGTACCAGCTATATCTACAGCATCATTACCTGATATTGTATTTATGTTGTTATTCTTCTTTATGGTTGCTACGGTTATGCGTCAGAATACATTAAAAATTAAAAATTCATTACCAGCTGCTGATCAAGTAGAGAAGTTAGCTAAACGTAATTTATTAATGTACATCTACGCTGGTAAACCAAGTCAATCTTATAAGCAATTTGGATCTGAAGCTCGTATTCAGCTAAATGATAAGTTTGCTGATGTTTCAGAAATTCCAGCCTTTATTGCCGCTGAACGCGATAGTAAACGTGAGGAAGAAGTTCCTTTCTTAACAACTGTATTAAGCGTTGATAAAGAAACTAACATGGGACTTGTATCTGATGTTAAACAAAAATTGCGTGAAGTAAACGCACTAAAAATAAATTATAAGACCCGAAAAGGAAATGCCATTGAAGGTCTAAACCAATAATTTACTCTTAATTTTATAATTAAAGGCGTTTTGAGAAATCTTAACGCCTTTTTTTTGTAATTTAATATTTTATTCTATTTTTCTATTCATGAAAAACGGCCTGTTTTTTTTATTTCTTTTTGCTGTCATACCTTGTGTTATGGGGCAAGAAACAAATCAACCTAAGGACTCAATTTCCGCAGATTTGGATACCAAATATCGGGAAGATCAGTTTTATTTTGCTGTAACTTACAATTTGTTGAGTGAGAAACCAGAGGGGGTATCTCAAAGTGGTTTTTCAAGTGGTTTCCATTTTGGGTTTATCAGAGACTTCCCTATTAATAAACGTCGTAACGTTGCTTTTGGCGTCGGTTTAGGTTTATCTACTAATTCTTTTAATCAGAATTTACTCATTAAAAAGGATAATCAAGACAATTTAGAATATGTGGTATTAGATAAGAGTGATACCGATTATGAGAAGAATAAGTTTACGACCTATATGGTAGAAATCCCTTTGCAAATTCGTTGGCGAACTTCAACAGCAGACGAATATCGATTTTGGCGTATTTACACGGGCTTAAACATTGGTTATTTACTTTATGACTCCTCTAAGTACCGTGGCGATTTAGGAACCATTAAAAACAGTAAAATAGCTGATTTTAATAAGTTGCAATATGGGTTAACTTTAAGTGCGGGCTATAATACTTGGAACGCTTATATTTATTACGGGTTAAATACTATTTTTAATAATGCTTCCGTAGATAATGCTCCGATAGATATGAATGCTTTAAAAATTGGCTTAGTTTTCTATATTCTTTAAGCCTTTACAACCAGTAATTTACTAATATAAGTTGTGGTAATAAACCAATAAAAAAACCAATTATTAATTCGATATTGGTATGTGCTTTTAAGTGCAAGCGTGATGTTGCAATACCTCCCATAATAACACACATTACTGCTAGTGTTCCGTTTATATTTATACTAAAGTGAATACTTAACGCTAGAAAGAACATAAATACACCTGCTACTGCCATCATGTGAATACTAGCTTTAAACTTAAGTATGGCCAATACTAAACAACTAATGGTACTAAACAGTATTCCTAAAAAGAAATAATAGAGTTCAATAATTTCATTACTAGGTAATACCCGTATTAATATTAAAATGGTAATCGTGGCATTTAAACTTAATGGAATAATGCGTTCTTTGGTTGATTTTAAATATATGGTATCCGTTTTACCTAACGATTTCAAAAGGTAATATAATAATAAGGGTAGTAGAATGGTAAGTATAAATAACGATACCAATTTAGCTTGAATAAGCGGTATAGGTAAGTATCTTGGTGATTTTGAAAAATAAAAAAGCACACCCAATAATGGCATTATAATGGGGTGAAAAATAAAGGAAATGCTTTTAAGTATAAAATTCATTATATCTTTTTTCTTAAACGCGCTACAGGAATATCCAGTTGTTCGCGGTATTTAGCAACTGTTCTTCGTGCTATAGGATACCCTTTTTCTTTAAGAATTTTAGCTAAAGCATCATCGGTTAAAGGTTTCCGTTTATTTTCTTCATCAATAACCGTTTCCAATATTGTTTTAATTTCTCTTGTTGATACTTCTTCACCCTGATCGTTTGTCATAGATTCTGAAAAGAACTCTTTTATAAGTTTTGTGCCATAAGGAGTATCTACATATTTACTATTTGCTACTCGTGAAACCGTAGAGACATCCATATCAATTTCATCAGCTATATCTTTTAAAATCATGGGACGCAATTTACGTTCATCACCAGTAAGGAAATATTCTTTTTGGTAATGCATAATTGCACTCATGGTAACAAAGAGTGTTTGTTGGCGTTGCCTAATAGCTTCAATAAACCATTTGGCAGCGTCTAACTTTTGTTTAATAAACTGAACTGCGTCTTTCTGAGTTTTTGTTTTTTCTTTGCTCTCTTTATACCCCTTCATCATGTTACTGTACTCTCTAGAAACATGAAGTTCTGGTGCGTTCCTACCGTTTAATGTTAACTCTAATTCGCCATCAACTATTTTAATGGCAAAATCGGGTACAACATGCTCTACAATTCGATTGTTACCAGCATATGATCCGCCTGGTTTTGGGTTTAGATGCTCAATTATATGAATAGCATCTTTGAGTTGCATTTCTGTTATGTCGAACTTTTGGATTAGTTTTTTGTAGTGTTTTTTAGAAAACTGTTCAAAAGCATCATCAATAATGGCTATGGCTAATTCTACATCCGGATTTTTCTCTTTGCGGTGTAATTGTATACTTAAGCATTCCTGTAGGTTTCTAGCGCCTACACCTGCAGGATCTAGTTGATGAACGGTTCGTAATACACTTTTAATTTTATCCTCGGTAGTATACACATTTTGTGTAAAAGCCAAGTCGTCCATAATATCCATTAATTCACGACGGATATAGCCACTTTCATCAACACTTCCTACAAGAAACTCGGCAATTTCGCGTTCTTCATCATCTAAGCGGAAGGTGTTTAATTGATTTTTTAAGTGTTGTGTAAATGAGGTGCCTGCCGCATATGGCATAGTTTTTTCATCATCATCAGCGCTATAATTATTAGCCTGTGTTCTGTAATCAGGCACTTCATCATCACTTAAGTATTCATCTACATTGATATCTTCTGAGTTTATTTTCTCGCTATCGTCGTAGGTATCCTCACTGTTATCAAAATCGGTATCAAAATCATCATTTAAAGATTCTTTACCGCTTTCAAGTGCTGGGTTTTCTTCCAATTCTTGTTTTAAACGTTGCTCAAATGCTTGTGTAGGCAACTGTATCAGTTTCATTAACTGAATTTGTTGCGGTGATAGCTTTTGTGATAGTTTAAAGTTTAAATATTGCTTGAGCATTTTTGATTTCAGATTTTTATAAAAATAAAAAAAACAATCTACATAAAAATGTTTAGCGAATATAGTTTTTCATTTATAATATACTTTTGAAATAAGTTCTTTTTTAATTTAATATTGTATATTCGAGTCTTCCCTACATTAAGTCACCGATTAGTATTATTAATATCTATCTATGAAAGTGCTTATAAGTGTATTAATTGTTGATGATCATCCAATGATTATTGATTCTTACTTACGAATTCTTGAATCCTATTCTCGAAATCATATTGAAACGTCATTTGTTGTAGATACTTCCAATTCTATTAGTAAAGCTGTGTTATTAGTTAATAATTCAAGAAAACAAAATCCGTACGACCTAGTGCTTTTGGGTATTTGTTTGCCAAAATGTGATATAAACAATATATATTCAGGTGCAGATTTGGGATGTCACATAAAACGAAAGATACCTCAAATTAAAATAGTTGTAATTACAGCTTTAAAAGAAACCATTAGGCTACTTAATATTATTAAGAAATTAAATCCAGAAGGTCTGTTAATAAAGAGTGATATAGATCACGTCGTTTTAGTAGCTGCTATTAAAAGTGTTTTGGATGGTCATTTTTATTACAGCCATTCAATTGTTAATGTTTTTAATACGCAAATAACTCAAAATATTGTTTTAGATGATTTGGATATACAGCTTTTAACGGAACTATCTAATTGTGCTAAAATGAAAGAGCTCGAAGAATTACTTCCTTTAACAAGGAGTGGCATAGATAAAAGAAAACGCTTGTTAAAAGAAAAATTAGGTGTTATTAGTAATAGCGATAGAGACTTGGTACTGACAGCTAAAGAAAAAGGTTTTATTTAAATTTTCCGCTTTTGCTTACTTTTTCTAGACGTTTAAATACCGTTTACTTTATTCCCTTTTCTAAATTGCACTACACTTATAAGCGTAAACCGAAAAGCTTAAATAGAGTAGGTTAAGATTTTAAAATATTTATATTTATGAAACTAGAAAAACTTAGTTCAGAAAAATTTAAAGATGTTTCAATTAACAAAGACCAAATGAGCGCTGTAAAAGGTGGTCTTGCCGATGGAGGGAGTTCGGGAGGTGCTAGTGGAGCAGGTACTGAAACTCCAGGAGGTCACAGAGATTGTGGTATGCATGGTGGAAGACTAGCTAGTTTTGATTATGGCTATGACTCTGATAGAGGTAGTTTTATATCTTATCACAATAGATCAAATATTGTGTATCATTAATTTTTTTTAAAAGCCATAAAACTTTGAATTAACAAAGTTTTATGGCTTTTATATATTAAACTTAGAAAATGAAAGAAATTAATAAATTTTTATTCATCATTTTTTTACCCATAATTGGCATTAGTCAAACTATTAAAGAATATAAGCAAAAGAATTTTGAATCTGTAAGAACAGATTCAGGAGTTTATGATTTTTGGTTGGATGCTGATGAGTATGATTTTTATAGAAATGGTGATACCATTCCATATTTTATAGACATTAAGGACTATAAGGGTATTACTAATTATGGTATTCGTTATCCATCAAACGATAGAGATAAGAATTATGCATTTATAGAAAACTTTACGATGTATAATACGACTGTTAAAATTGATAGTTGTTTTTTTAATACTGTAAATAATACAATAAAAATTTATGGGAGGGTGAAATCAAACAGAGTATGGAGAAAGAATAAGAATTTAGTGAAGGTTTTTATTGGTGCTAAACAAGACACAATTGGCTACGTTCATACTAAACATCTATATAATAAACAAAGGTCATACATGACCTATAATGGAGAACGAGTTGAGTCAGATATTATTGTAGATTCATTTCCTGGTTTTTATATTAAGGAAGCAGGAAGATTTATTACAACTAAAGAAAACAGTGAAGAGTTTGTTATTGAAGCAAAAATAGAGCAGCAAAGTATCTTAGCTTTCGGTCTTGGGAGTAGTTTTTCTGAAATATTTAATATAGGAAAAATGGTTTTTAGTGATGAAAAAACGAAAATAAATGACAAAAAAAATCATCGTTATTCAAAACCACTAGAAATCATTAAAATTAATAAGCAAATGCTTGTTCCTTTCGTAGATAATACTCCAAATTATTATAAGATAATTGAGAAAGCAGAAGACTTTATATTAAAAAAGCAATATGGTGCCGCTAGAAATGAGTACAATACTTTTTTAGAAAACAAACATTACGTTTTTGCAAGAGATATACATAATGCCGTAAGGGTTGCCATACTTTCCAGAGATTATAAAACAGCTATTATTTGGAGTGAAAAATTAGTAGCGAAAGGTGTCGGTTTAACCTATTTTGAAGCGCCTATTTTTAACAGAATAGAAAAACAACCAGAATGGCAGGATTTTATTAATGGTTTTGACGATTTGCATAGTACTTTTCTTAAAACCCAAGACACCGTTTTAATTAGAAAATTAAATGCTATAGTCGATTTAGATCAAAAATACTATGTTGGTCGTAGAAAAGGAGAATACAGTCATGAGGATGCAGTTGCTATAACAGAAATTAACGATGTAAACTTAATACAATTAATTGATGAACATGGTTTTCCAACCGAAGAAAAAATAGGTGTTTTTGTAAAAAACGACTATATAATTGACACTAATCCGAGATATCGAGTGTTGTTATATCATAGTTATCAGACTAATAGCCCTAGTTGGATGCAGCTAAAAAATATTATTGAAACAGCTTACTCTAAATTTGAATATGATTCCTTTAGAGATGGTTTTAATAATATTATTGCGCTAGGTGGTAATTGCTTTGCAATATATAAAGGAAATCTATATGTTGAAAAAGGCTGTTTTTTAGATAATTTAAAAAAGTTACAAAAACAAATACGTTTTCAATTTAATAACCCATATCATTTTATAATGAGTACTAATGATTTTGCTGTTTTTCCTTATGAAGTGCATAATGATGAAGCAAATAATAAATTTATGAAAGACCATTATAATTTTGTAGAACAACTTACAGATGATTGGCTTTGGTATGAGAAATGATTTGTTAATATGATATTAATATATTCTAAAGATATAGATGAGTTTGTTAATGATGTTATAGATTATTTAAATGTTGACTTTATAAGGTTTGGTGAAAGCGATCCTATTAAAATTAACGAAATTGTTATAACTGAATCTGGCTTAACTGTTACTGTTGAAAGCAACTTTTTTAAAGCTACTAATGTAGAAGAACTACAAGGTATTTGGTTTAATGTCGGTTGGGTTAGTACAGTGGTTAACGTTTATGAAAATGAGTGTTTCCGCATTACAAACAACCAAACCACAAAGATTGTGGTCCAACTTGCCCTAAAAATAATTGCCAAGCACTATAAAAAACTATTACCATAAAACAACTTCGTGCCATAAGTGAAACAATACGAGAAGGCAGTAGTTTATTAGGCTTAAGTGAGGCTTCACAACAATTAGGATTTAGAAGTTTAGTAACCTAACCTAAAGATAAAGGTTTTATTTAAATTTTCCGCTTTTGCTTACTTTTTCTACACGTTTAAATACCGTTTACTTTATTCCCTTTTTTAAATTGCATTACCCATATAAGCGTAAACCGAAAAGCTTAAATAGAGTAGGTTAAGATTTTAAAATATTTATATTTATGAAACTAGAAAAACTTAGTTCAGAAAAATTTAAAGATGTTTCAATTAACAAAGACCAAATGAGCGCTGTTAAAGGCGGTATTGCCGATGGAGGGAGTGCAGGAGGTGGTAGTGGGGCAGGTACTGAAACTCCAGGTGGCAGAATTACAGGTAAGATTAATGGACGGACGGCAACGTTTGATTATGGTTTTGATTCAGGAAGGTCTCAAGGGGTTATTACTTACCATAATAGATCAAACATTACTTATCACTATTAATTAGCGTTAAAGAAAAGAAGAAATTAATGTCGATTTCTTTTTTTTGTTATCCTTTTACTAAAACTATTCAAAATAGCTTTAACTATGTCCAACAATAAGTGTTCTTTATCTCTAGGTTTCGTTATTTTATTTATTTTAATTACGAATACTTCTTTTTCCCAATCTAATAAAGAATTTAGTCAAAATGATTTTGACGCCTACAAAATAAATCAAGATACTTATGATTTTTGGTGGGACGGTGATGAATACTCGCATTTTAAAAACGGTGATTCCATCCCTTACTTTGTGGATATAAAAAGTTATAAAGGTATTTTAAACTATGGTGTTGCGTATCATTCTCATGATGGAAGGACCTCTGTTTTTATCGAAGATTTTACCATGCATAATTTACGGGTAGAAATTAAATCCTGCATTTTTGATAAAAATGAAAACAAGATTTCCATCTCGGGAAAAGTAAAGTCAAATAGACAATGGCAGGGAGTGGATAAGCAAATTCAGGTAGCAATTGGCGAGATAAAAGACACATTAGCTTATGTTCGTGTTGAACATGCAATTTTTAAAGAAAAAAATTATATAACCTATCATGGAGAGCGTGTTGAAGGTGATCTTGTACTTGACTCTCTTAAAGCTTTTTATTTAAAAAATATGGTGGGTTTTGAAACAAGCAAACCATATATTGAAAAATTCTCGATAGAGGCAATCATTAATGAAAATTCTGTATTAGCGTTTGGTCTAGGATGTAGTTTTGCTGAAATTTTTAATATTGGAGACATGGTTTTTTTGAATGATAAACCAAAAATAAAAAATCCAGAAATAATAGCATTCCAAGATAAACAGCCAACACCTATTATTAGAAAAAATATGGCTGTTTTATGGCAAACTCCTGAAGAGGTTATTGTGCCAGAATACTATCAAGTAATGGATAAAGCAGAGCAGTATATTTTAAAAAAGCAATATGGTGCCGCTAGAAATGAGTACAATGCTTTTTTGAAAAATAATCATTATGTTTTTGCTCGAGATATACATAATGCCGTAAGGGTTGCCATACTTTCCAGAGATTATAAAACAGCTATTATTTGGAGTGAAAAATTAGTAGCGAAAGGTGTCGGTTTAACCTATTTTGAAGCGCCTATTTTTAACAGAATAGAAAAACAACCAGAATGGCATGATTTTATTAATGGTTTTGATGATTTGCATAGTACTTTTCTTAAAACCCAAGACACCGTTTTAATTAGAAAATTAAATGCTATAGTCGATTTAGATCAAAAATACTATGTTGGTCGTAGAAAAGGAGAATACAGTCATGAGGATGCAGTTGCTATAACAGAAATTAACGATGTAAACTTAATACAATTAATTGATGAACATGGTTTTCCAACCGAAGAAAAAATAGGTGTTTTTGTAAAAAACGACTATATAATTGACACTAATCCGAGATATCGAGTGTTGTTATATCATAGTTATCAGACTAATAGACCCAGTTGGATGCAGCTAAAAAATATTATTGAAACAGCTTACTCTAAATTTAAATATGATTCCTTTAGAGATGGTTTTAACAATATTATTGCGCTAGGTGGTAATTGCTTTGCAATATATAAAGGAAATCTATATGTTGAAAAAGGCTGTTTTTTAGATAATTTAAAAAAGTTACAAAAACAAATACGTTTTCAATTTAATAACCCATATCATTTTATAATGAGTACTAATGATTTTGCTGTTTTTCCTTATGAAGTGCATAATGATGAAGCAAATAATAAATTTATGAAAGACCATTATAATTTTGTAGAACAACTTACAGATGATTGGCTTTGGTATGAGAAATGATTTGTTAATGATGTTATAGATTATTTAAATGTTGACTTTATAAGGTTTGGTGAAAGCGATCCTATTAAAATTAACGAAATTGTTATAACTGAATCTGGCTTAACTATTACTATTGAAAACAACTTTTTTAAAGCTACTAATGTAGAAGAACTACAAGGTATTTGGTTTAATGTCGGTTGGGTTAGTACAGTGGTTAACGTTTATGAAAATGAGTGTTTCCGCATTACAAACAACCAAACCACAAAGATTGTGGTCCAACTTGCCCTAAAAATAATTGCCAAGCACTATAAAAAAACTATTACCATACAACAACTTCGTACGATAAGTGAAACAACACGAGAAGGCAGTAGTTTATTAGGCTTAAGTGAAGCTTCAGAATAATTAGTATTTAGAAGTTTAGTAATCTAACCTAAAGAAAAAGGTTTTATTTAAATTTTCCGCTTTTGCTTACTTTTAGTAAGCGAAAATCATGTATTAACTAGGTTGTATTTGTTAGTTTTGATTGCGTTAGTATAATTCTATGCGTAATGAAAAACACCTTATATCAAATCTTGTTTCAGTTTTTGAAAAACAAAAAAGATTAAGATTAATTCAGAAGCATTAAAACTACAACTTTTTGGGCACCCACCATATTCTAGTCTTCCTGCTTTAACTTGTGCAATAGAGCAACTTGACAATCTATAAATAATTATAAAAATGAAAAAAGTATTAATCTATTTAAGCATTGCTATTTTTATTACCGTTTTTATTGCAACTTATTTACTTGTAAGTTCAAAACAAAATTTAGCATTTAACATCTTTAGTTTTGTATTATTTCAAGTAATAGTATTTATAATATTATTTATTTACTATTTAATTAAAAATAAATCAGTTAAAAACGTGGTATAACACGGTATATGTAAAATAGCGGTTAAGAGGTAAACCCAATGTTTGGTTCTTTTCTGCTACTTATATTTTAAACTGAAAAATAGCACATATAAATCCAGTATTTTTCATATACAAACCCGTTGTGGTTAATTTTGACCAAACAAACAAACATTTACTTTAAACAATGGTAAATCATGAAACAAAACGATTGACAAAACACCTCAAAATCAAAATCCTACTCTTTGGAGTTTCACTGTTCCTTATCAATTGTCAAAAAGACGACGATTTTAAAAACACTGCTCCCATTGAGGTAATGGTCAAGAAACCTATAAGTATTTCAACGATACAAAAAGAACAGATTATTGCTAACAAACAGGTATGGTCATCCATCGAAAAACTAAAAACTGAACTCAATGAATTCAACGCATCCCAACAGAACAGAACGGTATACTCCGATAGTACAGGATTGGAAATAGACACCGACTTTGCCACGTACATTGAATTTGAAAACGGCTACCATTCCTTTACCTTTTTAGTAACCAATACACCTGACGATGGTGGACTACAGAATGTTCTTATAAGCCTACAGCCAGATAACAGCTACAAAGAGTTCTTGGTGCATTATGATATTACCACAGATGAAATGCAGCAACTATACAATGGACAAGAAGTAAACTTAATAAACCGCTATACCATGACCGAAATAGATTCAAGTTTTACTGAAGATATATTTTCTCGAGTGGTATTTGAAGACGAGTGTACAAGACTAGACTTTGAGCCAAATACATGCTCTTCTGGAGCGCATGAATATGGAGATAATAATTGTACCTACATCGGTGATGACAACCCAAACACACATACAGCACTGCCTGGAGGACTATACACAACAACATTAAAACCCTGCGATTTAACAGGCGGTGTAACGCCTGGTTCATCAACCCCATCTAACCAAGGACCTTATGGCAGTGTAGGTGATGGCGGAAACACCTCCTCACCAACAGCTTGTGGAGGTAGTAGAAAATGTGTGCCTGTGGATACTGATTCTGTAATGACTGAAGATCAAGAAGATGCAGCTACACTTATTTCCGATTGCAATGTTTTAAATGACTTATCGGCTAGTCCTGATTTTCCAACAAGAATGCAAGATTTAATTGCTAATGTCACTGGAAACACTGAAATCGCCTATTACGGTGAAACCAACTCTAATGATGTAACATCATTCCCTAATGATAGTAACCATAGATTTGAAAGTCTACCAAACGCTGGTGCAGTTGTTGATTTCCCATTACCTGTAAGTGTTATAAATGCTATTATACAAAATCATTTTAACGATGGTACAGGATCTTATTCTATCTTTTCACCTCAAGATTTAGCTTCCTTTTTTAGTCTTTACTCCAACAGTACTGGAAGTAGCCTAATTCAGGATTTGGATAACTTTGTAGCTATAGTACTAACGCCTGGTGAAACCGCTTCTCCTGATGATGATACTGTTTATGCATTGACCATTTCATCAACAATTGATTTTACGGCAGTTGCAGACCTTTATGCCATAAGTCCTGAACTTATAAAAGTTGAATATGAAAATAGAAAAATAAGCCCAAATATTAGTAATAATCTTAATGAAGAGCGATTGCCAAATTTTTAAAAGATAAGAATATAGGAATGAGCCTTTACCGTGGTGATAAAAACGACTTAAATAACTGGACAAGAATTAAGGCTAAAAACAATGGTGATGTTGTCAAAAGAAGCTGTAATAATTAAAAATATATAAAAATGAAAAACATAATTTTAATTTCAATGATTTCTATAGCTTTTATAAGCTGTAAAGCACAAACAATATATGATATTTCAACACCTTCAGAAACTGTTGCATCTTCAAATAATTATTATATGAAGGATATAAATAACTATAATGATGCTTTTGTTGGGGTATGGAGATGGGAAGATGGCTCAAATTCTTTTGAGATAACCCTACAGGAATTTGAAATGTATAGCGACCCAATATCTCCCAATATATACCGTGACGCAATTTATGGTAAATATACGTATATAGAAAATAATATAGTTGTTTCAGAAACAACCTCAATCGGTACTTTTGTAGATTTTAAATTGTATTTAGTATATAAATCGCCAACTGTTTATAGCGTTGTGATATCCGATGTCGTTAGTAATGATTATAAAGGTGGCACATTTACCTTACTAAATGCAAACACAGCAATATTGGAGTTGAAAGATGTACCAGGAATTAGATTGGACAATCAAACCAATGGGGAATTTAGCCTTCCAACAAATGTTGTTATGGTTAAACAATAAAAAACTAACCACAACAAAGTACTGTGGTAAAAAACAAGTAAAAACTCATTAACTTTTCACTAAAGTACTTCTATAAGTATCATCATATATTAACCCCGATTTTGCTATTGCAAAAGCTTGTTTTAACAGCTTATTACAAACCGCTATTAAGGCCAGTTTTTTACACTTTCCTTTGGCTACTATTCGTTCATAAATATCTCTACATGCCTTATTATATTTACAGGCATTAAAACTGCACATAAATAATAAATTTCGAAGCTTTTGGTTTCCTATTTTACTAATTCTACTACGGCCATTTACACTGCTTCCACTCTTTCTAATTACTGGGGTTAAACCGGCATAACTACACAATTCACTTGCGCTATTAAAACGCTCAAAACCATCTGTAAGAACAACCAACATTAATGCGGTTTTGTTCCCTATTCCTGGTATACTTTTTAAGCGGGTTAAAACCTCTTGATGTACTTCTTTAACTAATATCAGCAGCTTATCTTCCAAAGTCTTTATTTCTTTCTGAACCTGCTTTAAACTTCGTTTCAATGAGCTCACAACAACTTTACTTGGCGTACCCAATACAGCCTCTCCGTGTAATTTATTTTTTAGCATAGTACTCTGTTTTGTATACACAGCAAGGAGTCTGGTCATTTGAAGACATTCTGTTTGATGTTTGGATTGTCCTTCCCAAAGTTTTAAATCTACTTGTTGGGCATATTCACAAATCAACCTAGAATCACTCTTATCCGTTTTGATCTTGGATAATTTCATCTGGATAAAACGTTTGACTGCTAATGGATTTTCTACTGAAATTTTAATACCTATTTCTAATAAATAATAGGCTAACTGATAATGGTAATAACCAGTGGCTTCCATAACACAATGACTATCCAAATCTAAGAGTTTTGTGAATTTTTTAAAGCCAGAAATTGTGTTTTTAAATTGGTAGTAATTGCCATCTGAATCTGTCACATCAAAAACTAAATGGCTAATGTCTATTCCAAAATATTTAATATCTTTATTCATAAGAAAATGATTTTTGAAAGGACGACTACGCGAGTTTCAACGACTTAAAGGTCTAAAAGCCTCATAGAACTGTACGAAATCTGTGTAGTAAAAGAGAGGGGATTTTCAATGTTGACGAGATCTGTAGTCTCTGCGTATATAATAACCTTATTCCTCTCTTTTGTTCTTTCTAATTTATAGATCTTAATTTAGTGTTTTTATTAAAATGCTAACTTAAGCAGTATATATAAATAGCAGTTAAGAGCTAAACCCAATGTTTGGTTCTTTTTTGCTATTTATATTTTAAACAGAAAAATAGCACAAATAAATCCACTATTTTTTATATTCAAACCCATTTGAGCAAAAACTTAAAATACGTTCTTAAAACCTGAATTCACTCAATTCTTGAGCAATCAACGGATTTAAATTTATATATTTAGATTTACTATAAACTTTGTTAACTTGAACTCTTTCAATTATGATTTGTTGGAATTTCATCATTTTATCATCAATTAAAAATTTTGAATCATAAGTAATATAGTGGTTGGTTTCATTAATTTTATTCGCAATAGAAGAATATGATTTCACAGTTTTACGCTCGAACTGACTATAAACTTCTTTAAGGTTTGAATAATAACCTATAAAGCTATTTGTTTTTTTACTTGTACTGACTGATTTTTCCCTGTCAATCTCAATTCCTTTAACGATATATAATTTCATAATAATAGAAGTTATTAACAATATTTAGAATATAAATATCATATTCACACTTAGAAAACAAAAATACTTATTTTAAAGCACTTTGTAGTCCTGAAGATTAAAATATAAAGCCATATTCTAAAAGAACGTTAATAACTATTAATTTAAGCTCTTGAATTTCAGGTAGTTGAAGCTTATTTTTGTGTATGGGTTAATATAACTGAATGGCTAAAAAAAGTGAAATAAAAAAGAACATCAAATTCTATAAAAAGGAATTGGAAAAATGGGAATTAAGAATTCTTATATCTCTAGTTCTGATTTTTTTAGGGATTACTGTTTTTTATTTAAGAGCTAGTAATTGGGATATAACAAATATCGATTTAGGAACTTTAGAATTACCCAAATTAGGTCTATTAACACCATTAGTTTTTTGTTTATGTTTCTCTGCTAGACAATTTAATTATTACAAAAAGCAATTAGATTTGTACAAACTAAAATATACGGAATTATAAGTTGAAATCGGAATAAAAATGTGTTACAACACCTTATAAAAATGGAACAACTAAATCTAAACCTTGTCAATAAATGAAAAACATAATTTTAATTCCAATGATATTTATAGCTTCAATAAGCTGTAAGGCACAGACTGTAAATTTGAGTACATATACCCCAAGCGCAAATGATAAGTCTGGAAAATATTATAAAGATATTGATGGAAATTTTGACCCATTTTTAGGTGTTTGGAAAAATACAACAGGCTCAACAACTTTTAAAGTTGAATTATTTAAAGAAGTTATACCTCAAGGTGACTCTCCATTTGATTATTCTTACGATACTATTCAAGGAAAATATTATTTAATAGAAAATGAAGGTTCAATAGATGAAAATATTATCTGTATTGGAGAGAATATGGTCAAAGTAGGGTATGTTATCATAGCAAAAAGTAATGATGGAGTATCAATGAATGGAGTAATATACGACACTTGTATTCCTGATAATCTAAATTCAACATTTGGGGAACTAAAAATGGATATTACAGCTACAAATACAGCACATTGGACTATTACAAGAAAAGGAATGAAATTGGTAGGAATGGATTATGTTATACCAACGGATATTATTTTAACTAAACAATAAAAAACTAACCACAACAAAGTACTGTGGTAAAAAACAAGTAAAAAAGCATTAACTTTTCACTAAAGTACTTCTATAAGAATCATCATATATTAAACCAGATTTTGCGATAGCAAAAGCCTGTTTTAAAAGCTTATTACACACAGCTATTAAAGCCAGTTTTTTACTCTTCCCTTTTGCTACAATTCGTTCATAAATATCTCTGCATGCTTTGTTGTATTTACAAGCATTAAAACTGCACATAAATAATAAATTACGAAGCTTCTGATTTCCTATTTTACTTATTCTACTGCGTCCATTTACACTGCTACCACTCTTTCTAACTAATGGAGTTAATCCAGCATAACTGCAGAGTTCACTACCGCTTGTAAAACGCTCAAAACCATCTGTAAGAACCACAAGCATTAATGCCGTTTTATTTCCAATTCCTGGTATGCTTTTTAAGCGAGTTAATACATCTTGATGGACTTCTTTAACTAATACCATCAGTTTATCTTCTAAGGTTTTGATTTCTTTTAAAACGTGTTTTAAGCTTCGTTTTATAGAACTTACAACTGCTTTGCTTGGATTTCCTAAAACGGATTCACCATGTATTTTATTCTTCAGCATAGTGCTCTGTTTTGTGTACACAGAAAGGAGTCTGGTCATTTGAAGACATTCTGTTTGATGTTTGGATTGACCTTCCCAAATCTTTAAATCTACTTGTTTTGCATATTCACAAATAAGTTTAGAATCACTTTTATCCGTCTTGATCTTAGACAACTTCATCTGGATAAAGCGTTTAACAGCTAAAGGATTTTCTACTGATACCTTTGTCCCTGACTCTAGTAAATAATAAGCCAATTGATAATGGTAATAACCAGTGGCTTCCATAACACAATGACTATCCAAATCTAAGAGTTTTGTGAATTTTTTAAAGCCAGAAATTGTGTTTTTAAATTGGTAGTAATTGCCATCTGAATCTGTCACATCAAAAACTAAATGGCTAATGTCTATTCCAAAATATTTAATATCTTTATTCATAAGAAAATGATTTTTGAAAGAACAACTACGCGAGTTTCAACGACTTAAAATCGAGGTCTAAAAGCCTCATAGAACTGTACGAAATCTGTGTAGAAATCGAAGAATGAGATTCTTGAATACTTTAGTATTAAATAAGAAACAATGAAAAAAAAGAGAGGGGGTTTTCAATGTTGACGAGATCAAAGTCTCTGCGTATATAATAACCTTATTCCTCTCTTTTGTTCTTTCTAATTTATAGATCTTAATTTAGTGTTTTTATTAAAATGCTAACTTAAGATGTATATAAAAAATAGCAGAAAAGAGCTAAACCAAAAGTTTAGTTCTTTTCTGCTATCTTAGTTCTTAAACCGAAAAATGGCACAGACAAAACTCACTACTTTTCATATACAAACACGTTATAACTATTAATTCTAATAATTTGGAAGGGGAAACTGCCATCAAAACTTATTACATCTTATAATAAAGCAATTGAGTTTAAACAGGAAATGCGTGGTTCTGCCGAAATTATAACTGAAGACTTACGGGTAATAGAGCGTTTCTTTTATCAATTAAAGACTATTTTTAAAAGATAACATGCAAAAAAAACAATCTACTTATAAAGTTAAGTAGATTGTTTTATGGAAATATTATAGCTTATTTTTTTTAAAACTCAGCATTTTGTGGTGTTCTTGGAAATGGAATTACGTCGCGAATATTGCTCATACCTGTTGCAAACATAACTAAACGTTCAAATCCTAAACCGAACCCAGAATGTACTGCTGTTCCGTATTTACGTAAATCTAAATACCACCAAAGTTCTTTCTCATCAATATCTAGTGCTTTCATTTTTTCTTTAAGCACATCCAAGCGTTCTTCACGTTGCGAACCACCAACCATTTCACCTATTCCAGGGAAAAGAATATCCATAGCTCTTACCGTTTTACCATCTTCATTTAAACGCATGTAAAATGCTTTTATGTCGGCAGGGTAATCAAATAAAATTACCGGGCACTTAAAATGTTTTTCTACTAAGAAACGTTCGTGCTCACTTTGTAAGTCGGCACCCCATTCTTCAATAATATAATTGAATTTTTTCTTCTTATTAGGTTTAGAGTTCTTCAGAATATCAATGGCTTCGGTATAGCTAACACGCTTGAAGTTGTTTTCAACAACAAACTTTATTTTCTCTATAAGCGACATGTCTGATCGTTGCGCTTGAGGTTTTGTTTTTTCTTCGTCTAAGAGGCGTTTATCTAAAAACTCTAAGTCTTCTATGTTATGCTCTAGTACATAGCCTAAAACGGATTTCATAAAATCTTCGGCTAAATCCATATTTCCAGCCAAATCCATAAAGGCTACTTCTGGTTCAATCATCCAGAATTCTGCTAGGTGGCGCGATGTATTAGAGTTTTCGGCTCTAAATGTTGGTCCAAACGTATAAACTTTACCTAAAGACATAGCGTAGGTTTCAGCCTCTAACTGTCCTGATACCGTTAGGTTGGTTTCTTTTCCAAAGAAATCTTTACTATAATCTACTTGTCCATCTTCTGTTACGGGTGGGTTTTTAGCATCTAAGCCAGTAACACGAAACATTTCACCAGCACCTTCGGCATCACTACCTGTAATTATAGGTGTGTGCATATAGTAAAATCCGTTGTCATTAAAATATTTGTGAATGGCAAAGGATAAAGAAGAACGCAAACGCATAACAGCACTAAAAGTGTTTGTTCTGGTGCGTAAATGTGCATTTTCTCTTAGGAATTCGAAAGAGTGTTTTTTGGGTTGTATCGGGTAGCTTTCCGGATCGGAATCGCCTAAAATTTCAATAGTTTTTACTTGTATTTCAAAACGCTGTCCCTTTCCTTGGCTTTCAGTTAATTCACCAGAAATGGAAACCGCTGCACCTGTAGTAATACGCTTTAATAAAGCTTCGTCTGTTTCTTCAAAATTAACAACACATTGAATATTATTTAGGGTAGAGCCATCATTTAAGGCTATAAAACGTTTTGAACGGAAACTACGCACCCATCCGTTTATTGAAACTTCGTGAAGGGTGTTTTCTTTTTTTAATAATTCAGCAACAGTATGCATTTTCATTTTTATAAAAAATTAGAGAATTCAAAGATAATGGTTTCAAGCATGATTTGTCAAGTACATTTTTTTAAAATAAGCTATTTATTTTAGGCTTTGTACGTTTGAATCATCCTCGTCATCATCATCAGGAATAATATTGATACTCGGTTCTTTTAAGTCTTCTTTATTAGCAATATTACGCTCTAGTGATAATAATAAAGACGGTAATAATAGTAAATTAGATAGCATAGCAAACAATAGGGTTGCTGATACTAGGGCGCCTAAGGCTACCGTACCACCAAAGCTAGAAACGGTAAATACCGAAAATCCAAAGAATAGTACGATAGAAGTATAAAACATACTTACGCCAGCTTCGCGTAAGGCTCCATAAACAGATTTTTTAATTTTCCAGTTATTGGCTTGTAATTCTTGACGGTATTTAGCCAAAAAGTGTATGGTATCATCTACCGATATACCAAAAGCAATACTAAATACTAAAATAGTAGAAGGCTTTATTGGCACGCCTAAATATCCCATTAAACCAGCAGTAATAACTAAAGGAAGTAGGTTGGGTATTAGCGAAATGATAATCATTTTAAACGATCGGAACATATAAGCCATAAGTAATGAAATTAAAAGTATGGCTAATGATAATGAGATGGCTAAGTTTTTAACCAAGTATTTGGTCCCTTTTAAAAATACTAATGCTTTTCCGGTAATGGTAACATCATAGCGCTCCTCAGGGAAAGTTTTGTCAATCTCAGTTTGTAAGTTTTCTTCAATACGCTCCATTTTGTCGGTACCAATATCTTTCATAAAGGTGGTAATACGCGCATATTGTCCAGTGCTATCAACAAAGCTTTCTAGTAAATTAACATTAGAAGTTGAGTTTTTGATATAGGAAGCAATAAATAAGTTTTCCTGACTAGTTGGTAACTGGTAATATTTAGGGTTTCCGTTAGTATAGGCTTGTTTAGCATATTTAGCTAATCCTACAATAGAAATAGGTTTGGATAGTTCTGGTGTTTCTAGAATGAGCGTTTCCAGTTCATCCATACGCTTTAATGTGGCCAGTTTGGTAGCACCTTTTTTGCGTTTGGTATCTACTAATATTTCTAAAGGCATTATGCCACTAAATTCTTCTTCAAAAAAGCGGATATCTTCAAAAAAACCAGCTTCTTTAGACATGTCTTCGATAAGACTTCCTGAAATTTTTATTTGATAAATACCAATCATACTTACCACTAGTAAAATTAGTGATGTGATATAAATAGTAATACGGCGTTCTTTTACCATACGTTCCATCCAATCAACAAAACCACCTATCCAACGTTTGTTAAGATGCTCTAAATGCCTGTCTTTCGGGTAAGGTAAAAAGGTATAGATAATAGGGATTATAAGTAGGCATAGTATAAATATAGCCAAAATACTTAGCGAGGCTACGACTCCAAATTCTTTTAATAAGGTACTTTGCGTTAGTATGAATGTTGCAAAACCAGAAGCCGTTGTTAAGTTGGTTAATAAAGTTGCATTACCAACTTTTGTAATAACACGCTGTAAGGATTTAACCTTATTACCATGTAGTTTTACTTCGTGCTGATATTTATTAATTAGAAAGATACAATTGGGTATCCCTATTACAATTATTAACGGCGGAATAAGCGCTGTTAAAACGGTTATTTCGTAGTTAAGTAGTCCAATAATACCAAAGGTCCACATAACTCCTAAACAAACCACAACCATAGAGATTAGTGTGGCTCTAAACGAGCGGAAGAACAAAAAGAAGATAAAGGAAGTTACCAGTAGGGCGCCGGCAACAAATAAGCCAATTTCATCAACAATGTTTTGGGCATTTAGTGTGCGCACATAAGGCATACCAGAAACCCGTACATCCATATTGGTTTGGGTTTCAAATTCCTGAATTAATGGTATTAAATCATCAAATACAAAATCTTTACGAGCCGCGGTATTTACAATGGATTTCTTCATGTAAATAGCCGTACGAATGGTTCGGGTTTCTGTATTAAATAAGAAATTATCGTAGAACGGATATTTATTAAAAAGCTCGTCTTCTAGTTTCTCTAATTGGGGTATGGAATGGATAGAGTCCTTAATAAAAGGTTCTAAAACGAAACGTTCGTTGGGTTCGTCTTTTACTAGTTTTTGTAAATCTTTTAAGGAAATAACAGCATCAACAGCTTCAAAACTTTTAAAACGCTCAGACAATTGGTTCCAGGCGTTCATGTTTTCTACGGTATATAAGGTAGAATCTTTAATACCAAGAACAATAAGATTGCCTTCTTCCCCAAAAATATCTAGGAAATTCTGATATACAATATTAACCTCATGATCGTCTGGTAACAGATTGGCCTCGGTGTAGGTAAACCGCATATTTTTCCACTGCATACTGAAAAATATGGTTACTGCTAGGATCCCTAAAAGGATGATTATTTTGTTACGCAAAATCAGTCGCGCAACGACATCCCAAAAACTTTTTGTAAATAATTTAAACATACGCTATTAAAAACAGGCGCAAAGGTAGGAAAAAGCAATTTATTAGAATTGCTATTGCTTTATAATGTGACGTTAAAAGTAAACTTAACAGCAATATTATCTTCAAAATTAGGTAAATGGTAACCACCGTAGCGGTAAGTGCCACTTAATCCGAATCCGAAAATTAGTTTATTTAATTCAAAACCAGATTCAGTATAACCTTTATCTAGTGTGCCAAAGGTAATACCCTGATGTTTTTCAAGATTGCTCATATCGCCAATAGCGAAACGAGAAATTAATACCAATTGGGGTTTAAAACGATTGGCAATTTTAAAGGGTTTCAGATAGTGCCTAAATTGTACGGTTGTAAACCTGTCTGAGAAAAACTCGTTAAAGTACATGGTTTCAAAACTATCAATACCTGCTACCGAAAAACGTTGCAAGATGGTTTCCTTATTAATATTGTTAGGGTAGGCGTGGTATAAGTGTGATAAAGGTGTGTTTCCGTGTGCATAACCAGCTGTTAAAACAAACCTTGTAAAGGATTCTGGTTGATGGCGTATTTCGTAAATGGTTCGGAAGTCTATTTTGGTGAAATTAAACTCACTTTTAAACACGCCACTTACAGCCTGTGTTACTTGGGCTGAAAATTTAGGGTATCCAACCGTGGTTTCTTTTAAACGGTTTTTAACTAATGTATATTGGCTAAACGGATTGTACTGTACAGAAAACGTTCCTGTAGATAAGTTAAACTCCGAGTATGAGATACCGTTATTTATATACTGATAATTATAGGTAGGATTGATATTACTAACAGCCAATTGTAATTCCGATAAAACTTTGGGGGCTAAAACATGCTCTAGGGCTACGGACTGTTGGATGTATTTATAAAAGAGGTCTATATTTAATAGGCGTGGTTCAAAAAAGCTAAAGAAGCGTTTATCTGTTAAAAATTTTGAACTTCCTGTTTCTTGTAAATCATCGGTGTAATTAACATGCAACCATGTTTTTCCGTCAGACACCAATCGGGCACTACCTCCAACGCCAAATTTAAACCGGTTATCGGCAAAGCCATAGGCAACGTAGCTATTTAAACGGTATTTTTCTGAAACTTGATCGTTTGTAACCCCACCAAAGCCGGTTCTGAAACCTTCGTATTGGTTATATTTAACAAAGTATCGAAGGTCTATGTCAAAATATTTGGTAGGGAAGTAGCCATTTCCAAGTTGTTTTAACAAGTCGCGCTTTTTTGTAGAGTCTTTTTTTACTTCAACGGTATCATTTGTGATAACGGGTGCTTGGGCTTGCATCCGCAAAACAAAAAGTAGACATAAAGCCGTTGCAAAATAGTTCCACATGACGTATCAAAAAGGTTAAAACAAATAAAAAAAGCGACGTTTTGGTGTCGCTTTTTAAAATTAAACAGTCATTATTTCTTTCTCTTTAATTTCAATAATTTCATCAATCTTTTTAACGTAGCCATCCGTCATTTTTTGGACATCTACTTCTGCATTTTTTTGAAGGTCTTCCGAAACATCGTCAAGTTTCTTAATATCATTATTGGCGTCTTTACGCGCATTTCTAACACCAACCTTAGCATCTTCCGATTCGGCTTTAGCTTGTTTAGCAAGAGATATACGGCGTTCCTCTGTAAGAGGTGGTACATTAATAATAATAGTATCGCCGTTATTCATAGGGTTAAAACCTAGGTTGGCATGCATGATACCACGTTCAATTTCTTGAAGCATATTTTTTTCCCATGGTTGTACCGTAATGGTTCTACCATCGGGTGTATTTACATTTGCTACTTGGCTAAGTGGCGTTTGTGAGCCATAGTAATCTACCATGACACCCCCTAGCATGGCAGGCGTAGCTTTACCAGCTCTAATATTTACCAATTGTTTTTCTAGATGCTTAATAGCTGCATCCATAGATTCTTTTGCTGAGTCTAATATAAATTGAATATCGTCCATTTTTTAATGAATTTTATTTGTTTTAGGTTGTAATATATTTGACAGACCTAAATGTAAATGTACTATTATAAATTAACTTTTGTTCCAATATTTTCGCCTGAAACAACTTTAAGTAAGTTCCCTTTCTTGTTCATATCAAAAACAATAATTGGCAATTCGTTTTCTTGGCTTAATGTAAACGCGGTTGTATCCATAACTTTTAAGCCTTTTTGTAGCACATCTTCAAAAGAGATATGATCGAATTTAATTGCTTTCGAATCTTTTTCAGGATCTGCTGTATAAATACCATCAACACGAGTTCCTTTTAAGATAACATCGGCTTCAATTTCTATGGCACGCAACACGGCAGCAGAATCAGTTGTAAAGTATGGGTTTCCGGTTCCTCCACCAAAAATAACAACACGTCCTTTTTCTAGGTGACGCATAGCTTTTCTTCGGATAAAAGGCTCGGCAACCTCTTCAATATGAATGGCTGTTTGTAAACGGGTAGGAACGTCGGCATTTTCTAAAGCACTTTGTAAGGCTAAACCGTTTATTACGGTTGCTAACATACCCATATGATCGCCTTGAACACGATCCATACCGTTACTGGCACCTGCAACACCTCTAAAAATATTACCACCACCAATTACTATGGCAACTTGAATACCTTTATCGGTAATTTCCTTTATATCGTTTGCATATTCTGCTAAACGTACGGGATCTATACCGTATTGGCGGGTTCCCATTAATGCTTCGCCTGATAATTTTAAAAGAATTCTGTTGTATTTCATGTGTTGTATAAGATAAATAAGATTCCTTCCCGTTATGTCGAGATGGTGGAATAACGCGTTGTGCAAAGCTACATAATTTTTTTATTTTTTGAATTTTTATAAAATAGGATTTATGACCTAAATCTATGTCTCATTTTAAGTTTTATTCAGGTATTATCTAAAATTACAGTAAAACCGTAATGCGTTTTATAGGTTTACGATGAACTGCATAAATTGAATAGAAATCCTTGTTAGAATCATTTTTTTTTGTATAACTTACAGTGTGTCATTAAAATAACTCGTTTTTTTTTCAGTTATAACGTTGGTTTTGTTGATATGATTGCAATCTAAATTAGCGCTAATTTTTAGATGCAATATTATTAAACTGATTTTTTTTTTATTCTAACCTGCCAGATGTTAATATATTATCAACATAGGCTTAAATCGTAAAATTATGAAAATTTTAAAATCAACAATCTTAGCAACAGTTTTTCTTTTTGGATTAACTGCCATGTCAGACTCAAGCAAGTCTAAAGTTAATGAAGAGTTCGAAAACTTTAAAAATAAAAATAAGTTGCCAGTGAAGTGTGCAACGGTTTTTACTGTTTGTGATAGGGCCTTTCCAAATAATTATGTGCTTTTTAACACCTGTATGACTAATAATGGTTGTTAATTAACCTTATAGGTCTTTGTTTATGACTAAAAGTTTAATTTAAATTCAGTTTTTGGTTGAATTTGTATTAAAAATTCACATAAATAAGCAAAGACCTTTTATTTTAATGAATACAAATAAATATTAAAAATGATTAAAATAAAAATTCTACTAGCAATATCAATTATATGGTTTTCTACTAATACATGGGCACAGGACAAGAATGCTGTAATAACTTACGTTGCTGAAATAAATCAGAAATATGTTGACAGTTTTTTGATTGCTTTAGAAGGTGATAAAGATGTTGAAATGAGTATTAAACAGCAAGTTGCAGAAATGTACCGAAGCGCTCAGCCTCAAGATTTTGTTTTAAATATTAAAGGGAGCGAGTCTTATTATTATTTAAAACCTTCATTGGAAATGGAAGAAGGTTATAATATTGGTAGTCTTGCTGATAAATCGCCATATTATACAAATATAAGTATTGGCAAAATTATTCAATCAACTTCTACTATGGGTTTTATTTCTCGTGAACCTTTAAAATGGGAAGTTACCAATAAAACAATAAAAATCGGAGGCTATGTTTGTTATCAAGCTATTGCTACAGAGAGGCTATACAGTAGAAAAGGATTTTACTATAACAGGCAGGTTATTGCCTGGTTTGCTCCAGAATTACCATTGAATTTTGGGCCTAGTAATTACAGTGGATTACCAGGTTTAGTTTTAGAAATTCAAAGAGATATGTTTACTTTAACTGCTACATCAATTATCTTAAACCCTGAAAAGGAGGTGAAAATTATTAGACCTGAAGAAAATAGCAAAATTTTAACCGAAGAAGAATCACATAACATAATTGGCGATTTAGAGGCAGAACGGAAAAAAGGGAATTAATTATTTTAGTTCAATAATTTGTTTAGAATTTAATCTTATGAAGAAAATCCAAATAATATTATTCCTTTTATTGGTATGCACATTATCTGGTTTTTCGCAAAATACTTTAAGTGGTACTGTTAAAGATAGTTTACAAAATCCTTTGCCAAATACCAATATTATTGCTCAATCTCAAGATTCTCTACAAAGAATGAAATTTGCAATAACAGATGAACAAGGTCGTTATCAATTAGAATTAGAAAATAGCTCCTACGAGATCACAGTAAGTTATTTAGGATATGCTTCATATAAGTTTAATATAAATTTTGTAAAGGACACCACTAAAAATATTGAATTAAAAGAGCAACATAACAGATTAGATGAAGTATTTATAGAGCTACCTATCACGGTTAAAAAAGATACTATTACTTATAAGGTAGATGAATTTTTAACAGGTAATGAACGTAAACTTAAAAATGTTCTTGAAAATCTACCAGGAGTAGATGTTGAAAAAGACGGAACAATAACTGTAAACGGAAAGAAAGTCACTACCATGCTGGTGGAAGGGAAAAAGTTTTTCGGAGGCGGTTCTAAATTAGCCATCGATAATATTCCTGCAAATGCCGTTGATAAAATTGATGTTTTAGATAACTATAATGAAATAGCTTTTTTAAAAGATTTAGTTGATAGTGAGGAAATGGCCATGAATATTCACTTAAAGGAAGATAAGAAAGATTTTGTTTTTGGAGATATAGAGGCGGGAAAAGGGAATCAGGATTTTTATAAAGCTCATAGTAATATGTTTTACTACAGTCCGAAAACTAATATCAATTTTATTGGCAATCTCAATAATACAGCCGAGCAGGTGTTAACTTACAAAGACTATTTTGAATTTCAAGGTGGGCTCAATGAGGTTTTTAAAGATGGAAGTACTATTTTTAATACTAGTAATAAAGATTTTCTTCAATTATTAGAAAATAGAGATGTCATTAAAAGTCAGAATCAATTAGCCGCATTAAATATTAGCCAAGAAATTAATAATAAACTAAATGTTCAAGGTTATGGAATTTTTTCTAAAACCAAAGATGATACTTACAATCAGACTCTAAATCAATACAATACTTTTAATGAATTAAAGGACGATTTTAATAATACGAATAGCACGTTTGTAATAGGTAATTTAAATTTTAAGTATTTACCCAATTTAACCGAGCAATGGAATTTTAAAACACAATTTAAAGGGTCAGGTTTAAAAAATAACAATACTATAAATTCATTGATAGGTGTTTCCAATAGTAGGTTTTTTAATAATCAAGATTCAGATGCTGTATTTTTAAACCAAAATATTGAATGGCATAAAAAAGCATCTAAAAAGCATACCTTTTCATTTGCGGTCGATTTTGTTTATGATAAAAATAACCCGACTTCTTATTGGGAAAGTAATGACCCTATTTTGGACGGTCTAGTTCCCGTTATTGATGAATCTTTAATCAAGCTAAATCAGCTAAAGGAAACCAGAAACACCAATTTTAATCTTTATTTTAAATATTATTGGGTGATAAACAAAAACAATCACATTTATTCAACAATTGGGAATAGTTATTTAAACCAATTTTTTTACACCAACGACAGTCAAGAACTTTTAGATGGTACTATTAATAATTTCAATTCTTCTGGTTTTGGTAATGATCTGAATTTTAGTTTGAATGATTTCTTTCTAGGTCTTAATTATAAATTTAAAACAGGAATTTTCACATTCAATCAAGGTGCTTTTTTTCACGCTTACAATTGGGATTTAGACAATGAATCGAAAATAACAAAAAATAAATTTGTCATTTTACCTAATTTTACAGCTAAAATAGATTTTAATACTTCAAAGAGATTACAGTTTAATTATGACCTTAAAACATCTTTTTCCGATGTAGCTAAATTTGCTAACCAGTTTTATTTACAAAGTTATAATTCAGTTTTTAAAGGCAACGAAGAATTAGAAAATGAACTGTATCATGTATTCAGTTTAGGTTATAGGAAATTCAGCACGTATAGAGGTGTTATGTTATATGCTAACGCTAGATATACTAAAAAAATAGATGGTGTTCTAAATACGGTTAATTATCTAGATGCCAATCAGTTTATTAGTGTTGGCATGTTAAATAATCCTTCTGAAAATTGGCAAATCATGGGGAATATTAGTAAAAAAATAAAAAAAATAAATTTTGGTTTGGGTTTAAGCTATAATGGCACTAAATATCTGCAACAAATAGATGGTTTGTTTCAAAATAGTACAAATAATCAAACAGGATTGAATGTGTCAGCCAAAACATTATATAGAAATTTTCCAACAATAGAAATTGGATATAAACATGAAATTGGTAACTATATATCTGGTTCTATCAAATCAAAATTTGTAACTAATGAGCCTTTTATTGCTGTAGATTATGATTTTTTAGATGGATTTATTTTCTCGCTTGATTATAAGATGTATCATTATAAAAACAAAGCTTTCAATCAAAATAGCACCTACGATTTGGCGAATATGTCCTTGTATTACAGACATGAGAATAGTGCTTGGAGTTATAAAATAGAATCAAATAATGTATTTGATGTCCAATTTAAAAGACAAAATAGTTTTTCAGCCTACATTATTTCGGATACAAAAACCTATATACTTCCTCAAATATTTATGTTTACTTTGGGATATAATTTGTAAAAATAAGCTGTCACGAAAAAATAAAAAAGCCTCTCAAATTAATGAGAGGCTTTACTATATCTTGATAATTTAAAAATTATCCTACAGATACACGTTTGAAATCTGTAATGGTTACATCACCAAAAGATTCAACATATTGTGCAACTGTTTTCTTTTCGTCTTTAATAAACTTCTGATCTAATAAACATTGTTCTTGATCTAAAGTTGTGTTATCAGAGATGAAACGTTCCATTTTACCTGGAAGAATTCTGTCCCAAATTTGTTCTGGCTTACCTTCAGCTTTTAATTCTGCTTTTGCAGTTTCTTCAGCTTCAGCTAATACCTCTGGTGTTAATTGAGCCATAGAGATATATTTAGGTACATTTTTAAGTGTTTTACCTAAACGACCTAATTCGATATTATCTTTTTCGATAACTGCAATACGTGCTTCTGTTTCAGCAGCAACATAAGCAGGATCGAAATCTTTATAAGATAAAGAAGTTGCTCCCATAGATGCTACTTGCATAGATAAATCTTTAACTAAAGAGTCTGCATTATCTACATTAGCAGATAAACCTACTAAAGCTGCAATTTTGTTAATGTGAACATATTGTCCAACAAAAGGAGCTTGTAATTTTTCGAAACTAGTAATTTCTAATTTCTCACCAATTACACCAGTTTGTTCCACTAATTTCTCAGCTACACTCATACCTTTAAAATCGGCAGCTAAAAATTCGTCTTTAGAATTGCAAGTCAATGCTATTTCAGCAAACTCATTAGCAAGCGCTAAAAAGTTTTCGTTTTTTCCTACGAAATCAGTCTCACAACCTAAAACGATAGCAACACCTTCTGTGTTATCAGCGTTAATTTTTGCGACAGCAGCACCTTCAGAAGAATCTCTGTCGGCTCTTTTTTCTGCTATTTTCTGACCTTTTTTACGTAATACGTCAATGGCTGCTTCATAGTTACCTTCAGCTTCAACTAAAGCTTTTTTGCAATCCATCATACCAGCGCCAGTGGCTTTTCTTAATTTATTTACTTCTGCGGCTGTTACTTTTACCATAGCTTGAAAATGTATTTTAAATTTAAAAAAGTCGTTCAATGTGTTTTCAAAAAGGAAACGATATCAAACGACTTTTCAAGTATTATTTTACTTAAGTTTTATTCTTCTTCGTCTTTTACAACTTCTTTTTTAGCTGCTTTTTTAGCTTTAGGAGCCTCCTTGTCTGCTTTAGGAGCTTCTTTTTGCGCTTTACGTTCAGCTAAACCACCAGAAATAGCGGCTGTAACGTGAGTTAACACTTTGTTTATAGATTTAGAAGCATCATCATTTGCAGGGATTACATAATCAACTTGACGTGGGTCAGAGTTTGTATCCACCATTGCAAAAATTGGAATGTTTAATTTTTGAGCTTCTTTAATAGCAATGTGCTCACGTTTGATATCTACTACAAATAACGCACCTGGTAAACGGGTCATATCTGAAATAGAACCTAAATTCTTTTCTAATTTAGCACGTTGACGATCTACTTGTAAACGTTCTTTTTTAGATAATGAATTAAAGGTACCATCTTTCTTCATTCTATCAATAGTAGCCATTTTTTTAACGGCTTTTCTGATAGTTACAAAGTTAGTTAACATACCACCTGGCCATCTTTCTGTGATGTAAGGCATGTTAATATCACCAGCTTTTTCAGCTACGATATCTTTAGCTTGTTTTTTAGTAGCTACAAATAAGATCTTACGACCAGAAGCGGCAATTTTGCTTAATGCTTCGCCTGCTTCATCTATTTTAGCTGCTGTTTTGTAAAGGTTTATAATATGGATACCGTTACGCTCCATATATACGTAAGGAGCCATGTTTGGATCCCACTTACGTGTAAGGTGACCAAAGTGTACACCTGCTTCAAGTAATTCTTTTACTTCTACTGCCATTTTGTAATAGTTTACGTTCTGTTGAATTAGCAATGATTTAGTGGTCTTTTTATTAGAAAAAATCGCCTAAATCATTTAGATGCTAAACTAAATCCGGTTTTTACACTCGGACAACAATAACTAATTTTTAATTTTTTAAAAATCAACTGGATTGAGAAGGTTATGAAGCCCATCTCAATCGAGTTGAGGATGATATTAACGTTTCGAGAATTGGAATTTCTTACGCGCTTTCTTCTGACCGAATTTCTTACGCTCAACCATTCTAGGATCTCTAGTTAATAAACCTTCAGGCTTAAGGATTAATCTGTTTTCAGGATCTAATTCGCACATTGCGCGAGAAAGTCCTAAACGGATTGCTTCTGCTTGACCTGTAATACCACCTCCATATACATTTACTGTAATATCAAAGTTGCCATCATTGTTAGTCATAGCTAAAGGTTGGTTTACTTTGTACTGCAAAGTTGCAGTTGGAAAATATACCGCCATGTCTTTTTTGTTCACTGTAATTTTGCCAGTTCCCTGAGCAACATATACACGAGCAACAGCCGTCTTTCTACGGCCAATTTTGTGAATTACTTCCATTAATTGAATTCGTTTAAGTTAATTGTTTTTGGCTTTTGAGCTGCGTATGCATGTTCAGAACCAACAACAACGTTAAGGTTACGGAATAAATCGGCACCTAATTTGTTTTTAGGTAACATTCCTTTTACTGATTTTTCTACTATTCTTGCTGGATCTTTTCCAAACAATTCAATAGCAGTTAAACTTCTTTGTCCACCTGGATACCCTGTGTGACGGATGTATGATTTTTCCGTCCACTTGTTTCCTGTCAAGTTGATTTTCTCAGAGTTGATAACAATTACGTTATCACCGCAATCAACGTGTGGTGTGAAGTTAGGCTTATGTTTTCCTCTTAAAAGTTTTGCAACTTTAGAAGCTAAACGGCCTAATGTTTGACCTTCAGCGTCAACTAAAACCCACTCTTTATTAACAGTAGCTTTGTTGGCTGAAATCGTTTTGTAGCTTAATGTGTCCACACTTATTAATTTTTCTAATTAAACATTCCTCTCTTTAAAAGAGTTTGCAAATTTACGATTATATATTTGAATACCAAATAGTGCGGTAAGTTATTTTTGATAACTTTGTTTATATCTTTTTGAGTTTCATTTTTTTAAGCCATTTTTAAATGGCATTTTTTAGCAGTTCTACTCCGGTCTCTTAACCCTTATATCTCTCTATAATTATATACTGTGTTTTTCTAGTTTTTTGTTTTTTGTAACGCGTATGTTTATGTGTCTTTCATTTTCAGTGAGTTACCTAAAGTTTATTTTGTAGCGTTTTAGCTTCAAATACGTTAATCATATGGCATTTTAGGCTATGAGCGGTATTTTTTTATTTACTTTTGCAGTGTGAAAGAAGAATTAAAACTATCGGATTGGTTGCCTACCACGAATAAAGAGGTGAAAATACGCGGATGGGAAGCACTAGATGTTATCCTGTTTAGCGGTGATGCTTATGTGGATCATCCTACTTTCGGACCGGCTGTAATAGGTCGTATGCTAGAAAGTTTTGGACTGCGTGTGGCTATCGTACCACAACCTAATGTAAATGATAATCTTCAGGATTTTGTGAAGATGGGTAAACCTCGCTTATTTTTTGGGGTAACAGGTGGTTGTATGGATCCGATGATTAGTAATTACAACGCCAATAAAAAGAAGCGTGATAAGGATGCCTATACACCCAATGGTGATATTGGTTTCAGACCTGATTACGCCACGACAGTTTATTCTAAAATTCTAAAAGATAAATGGCCAGATACGCCCGTTTTAATTGGTGGAATTGAAGCTTCTTTACGTCGTGTTACACATTACGATTATTGGAGTGATAAATTATTGCCTTCTATTTTAGAAACATCCAAAGCCGATATGTTAGTTTACGGTATGGGTGAGCAACCTTTACGTGAAGTAGTTCGTCTGCTTGAAAGAGGAGTGCCTTTTAATAGTATCAATACGGTTATGCAAACGGCCGTACTTTTAGATGCCGATGCTAAAGTTCCTAAAAATAGTAATTGGCAAGATGTTGAAATAGCGTCGCATGAAACCTGTTTATTAGATAAGAAGAAATACGCTTCTAATTTTAAAGTAATAGAGCAGGAGAGTAATAAGTTGGCTGCTCGTCGTATTTTTCAAAAGATAGGTAATAAAACCTTGATGATTAATCCGCCGTATCCAACTATGACGGAAAAAGAGATTGATGCTTCGTTTGATTTGCCTTACACGCGATTACCGCATCCTAAATATAATAAGCGTGGGCCTATTCCTGCTTTTGAAATGATTAAGTTTTCCATTAATATTCACCGTGGGTGTTTTGGAGGCTGTAGTTTCTGTACCATTTCGGCGCATCAAGGGAAATTTATAGCATCACGTAGTCAGGAGTCTATTTTAAAAGAAGTTGATACGGTTGCGAATATGCCTGATTTTAAAGGGTATTTATCTGATATTGGCGGACCGAGTGCAAACATGTATCAAATGAAAGGGAAGGTGCAATCTATTTGCGACAAGTGTGTGGCGCCTAGTTGTATTTCTCCTGTAATATGTAGTAATTTAGATACCTCCCATAAACCGTTAACCGAATTGTATCAAGCGGTTGATAGTCACCCCAAAGTGAAGAAATCTTTTATTGGTTCGGGAATTCGCCACGATATGTTGGTGCCTGAGTTTAATAAAAATGCCGACCCTAAGGAGTTGGATGCTTATACCGAGGAAGTGATGACTAAGCACGTGTCTGGTAGGCTTAAAGTCGCACCCGAGCATACTAGTGATCCTGTTTTAAAACTCATGCGTAAGCCGTCTTTTAGTTACTTCCATAAGTTTAAAGAGCGTTTTGATAAGATTAATATTAAGAAAGGTTTAAAACTGCAGTTGATACCTTATTTTATATCTAATCATCCTGCTTGTGAAGTTGAAGATATGGCTAATCTAGCAGCTGAAACCAAAGATATGGGCTTTCAGTTGGAGCAGGTTCAGGGGTTTACACCAACGCCCATGACGGTAGCTACGGTTATTTATTACAGTGGTTACCATCCGTACACGCTTAAGGAAGTTAATACGCCTAAAACGCGCAAGGAAAAAGATGAACAACACCGTTTTTTCTTCTGGTATAAGGATGAAAATAAAGCTTGGATTAAGAAGACTTTAACCAAGGTAGGTAGACCGGATTTACTAAAAGTCTTGCTTCCTGAGAAAACAGAGAAATGGCGTAAAAACAAACCGAAAGGAGCTGCTAAAAACACATTTAATGATGCTGTGCCTTTTAATCAACGTAAGAATAAGGTAAAGTATAAAGGGAATAAGAAGAAGAGGAGGTAGTTGGTTGAAAAAAAAGATTTTTACCCAACAGAAAGTTTTGCGGCATCTTTCCACAAGTAATTTGGAAGAGGTTCACTTAACTCCCAATTAATACTCATCGGCTTAGAGCCTTTAAAATCTTTTAGATTTCCTTCACCAATAAATACGTAACCTAAACTTTTACCAAATTGGTTTTTGGCTTTTTCTCGAACAAATAATAATATTCTTTTTTCTGTTTCTAAATGATTAATATAAGATAAGCCTTTACCTAAATCTGGTCTTGCAGAATTTTGGGTTTGCCAATGAAATAATAATTCATTTACAGCATAATCATCATACATAGTTGTTGGAGAAAAATTTTCTTCAGATTTAACAAGATTGATAAACAAGATTTCTGTGTTTAAATTTTTGTTTTCCGCAGTTCCCTCTCTATTTGACGATTTTTTTTCGAAACTACTAAGCTTAAAAGCAGCTAAAATTTGGTCTCTCGTGTAACGACTATGTAGTTTTAAAGGTTGTTCGTAAGGAAGTTTAATAGGTAATTCTTTAAAATCGATATTCTCAATTAACACTTCTAGAACTTCTTTTATTTCTTCAATTAAAACACTATTTGAACCAATTGTTTTGATACTTTTTTCTAATGAATCAAACCCTCCAGCTTTTTGCCAAATATCATAATGCAGCATTAAAAGCATTGTTTTTTCATTCGAACTAAAATCTGAAATATTTATAATAAAATTTTGTTTCGCAATTTTTAAAATGAAAGAAAAATAGCTTAATGAATTTGTTGAAAGCCATTTATTTGATATTGCTGAAACAATCTCTTTTTCATTTTCTGAATTAAAATCATCAATTTTTCCTGCTAACTGACATAAGCGTTTCCAACTTCCTCTTTTATAAATTGATTGTAAAGGAATATTGTAAAAATTACTAAAATTACCAATTGTTAATGGTAAATTGGTGTCGTGTTGAAATTGCTGAATTCTTTGAATTAATTTACTTTTATTTAAAGATGTTGCAGCAGATATATTTTTAAGAATTGTTTCTTTTGTTTTCTTTTCTAATATAATTGAGCAGCCCAAAGGAAGATGAGGGAAATCATCTTCAACCTCTTTTGAAACAGTTGTATTTGTTTTACCTATTAATGCTCTAAATTTACTTTCAAAATTATATTCTGGTTTCGAATTTCCAACAAAGTCTAAAACAGTTAAACAGTCTTTGTCTTCATGTAATCTTAATCCTCTTCCTAATTGTTGTAGAAATACTGTTAAACTTTCTGTAGGTCTTAAAAATAGGACAGTATCTATTTCAGGTATGTCAATTCCTTCATTAAACATGTCGACAACAAATAGATAATTAATTTCTTTTTTTTCTAATTTCTGACGAATAAAATTTCTGTCTTTACTGTTTTTACTTGTAAGGTAGTCTGCTTTTAAGCCTGCCAATGTGAATTTTTCTGCCATAAATTTGGCATGTTCCATAGATACGCAATATCCCAAAGCTCTAACATTATTTATATCTTTAGTGTATTTTTCTAACGCATCAAGTATCTCCCTAACTCTTCTGTCGGAGCCTGTGTATATGTTTGTTAATTCACTAGCTACATATTTTCCTCTTACCCAGTTAACATTTGTTAAATCGACACTATCTGTAATCCCGAAGTACTGAAATGGGCATAGTAACTTTCTGTTCATTGCTTCAGGTAATCGAATCTCAGCAGCAATTTTATTGTCAAAATCCTCTAAAATATCTCCACCATCCATTCTTTCAGGAGTAGCGGTTAAACCAAGTAAAACTTTTGGTTTGAAATAATTTATAATTTCTCTATAACTATTTGCTGTTTGATGATGACATTCATCAATAATGATGTAGTCATAGTATTCAGGGGTTAAATTATGATTTTTAAATTGATTATTTACAGATTGAACTGAAGCAAATACAAATTCAAAATTATCAGGAACCATCCCATCAACCCATAATTCACCAATGTTATTATTTCGTAAAACACCTTGAAATGTTGAAAGTGATTTTTGAAGTATTTCTTTTCTATGAGCAAGAAAGAGTAGTTTGGATGATTTATTATTTTGTTTGAAACGTTTGTAGTCGAATGCAGAAATTACTGTTTTTCCAGTTCCTGTAGCCGCAACTACAAGATTACGGTATCTATTATGTACAGTTCTTTCTACTTCTAATTTTTCTAATACCTCATTTTGATAAGGAAATGGTTTTATGTCAAAAAAAGTAGCTGTATTTGCATAAGGTTTGCTAAACTTACTTTGTTTTAGTGCTTCCTGAAGTTTTTCTTTATGGATTGAATCATCAAAAAACTCGAAGTCATCACTTTGCCAATAAGCATCAAATGTCTTTTGAAATTTGTCAATTATATGACTAACTTCTTTAGTTGTAACTTTTAAGTTCCATTCTAAACCATCGGTTAATGCAGACCTAGAAAAGTTTGAAGAACCTATATATGCAGTGTGAAACCCTGTATTTCTATAAAAAAGATATGCTTTTGCATGTAGTCTTTCATTACTGGTGTTATAAGATATTTTTACTTCTGTGTTTGGAAGTTTCGAAAGTAATTGAATTGCTTTGTAATCTGTTGCTCCAATATAAGTGGTTGTTATTACTTTTAGTTTTCCCCCACGTTCTGTGAATTCTCTCAACTCTTTTTCAAGAATTATAATTCCTTTAAACTTTATAAAAGATACTAATAAATATATTTCGTTTGAAGAGAGAATCTCTTTTTTGAGTTCACTTTCTAATGATAGCCCTCCATTTCCACCAGTGAATAATTCGCTTTGCGTTAATCTTGTATATGGAGTGATTTCTTTAAGTCTTAAATCTAAATTTGAAAAATGAGCGTCTGTTTTAGAAAACACTGCTTTTAAAATTTGACCTTCGATACTAATTAAATCATCATCGAACTCTTGTTTATTTAATTCGTCTTTAAGTAATCTAATTATTTTGTTAGCAATTTCAATTTGTAACTCTGCTTTATTTTTTATTAGTTGAAAAGCGTGTTTTAAAGTTTTTGCTAAATGTTTTGATAAAACGCTTGAAGCTTCTTCTTTGTCTATTACAGTTTTTTTTAAATAGAATTTATCTTTATCAAGTTTGTCTAAGTTTTCAGATACTAATTCGGTTATTAATTCTTCGTAAATCCCTTGATTCATAATGATAAATATTCTTTTAAAATAGGTAAATCAGCTTCAGCCCAGTCTAAATTAATCAATTCTTCTTTATTCGCAAGTAAAGCGTTACAATGTTCTTTAAGTGTTAATTCTCCTGATAAATATTCAGCAACAAAAGGAATCAGCTTTATTTTAAAATCCGGATATTGATGAGTTACAGGAGTTAACCTTTCTTTGACTTCAATTTGAATATTTAACTCTTCAAATATTTCTCGTTTAACACAGTCAATTTCAGATTCTCCTGCTTCAATTTTACCTCCTGCGAATTCCCATTTTAAAGGAAGTTTCATTGTTTCACTTCTTTGGACGGCGAGAATTTTATCATCGAATTTAATGATTGCACAAGTGACGGAGATGGTTTTCATTAAATGGAAGTTAATTGTTTTATGCTGCTAATTTTTCTTCTGTTAAAAAGCCATCAAGTTCATCTTCTGTATTGAAATGAAATTTACTTTCTGATTTATTTAGAAAAAAGTTTATTAAATCTAAATGGGATTTGAATACTCTAAAAGAAATGCCTTCATAATTATAAATAAAGAAAACTTCACTTAAGTTTTCATTTTTAACAAGTACAGTTTCAATGGTTCTAGATGATTTTAAGTACTCAGTATGTAATGTTTCGAATATATTCATTTTTAACTAGTTTCTTAACGTGTAAAAAAGCACTAACAATATATTATCAATGCGCTTCCAACCAATTTACACCAGTATCAATTTCTACATCTAAAGGTACTGCTAGTGTAAAAGCATTTTCCATTTCGGTTTTAATAAGGGTTGTCATTTCTTCTAACTCGGGTTTATACACATCAAATACTAATTCATCATGTACTTGGAGTAGCATTTTCGATTTAAAGTTTCCAGCTTCTAGCTTATTAAAAATGTTAATCATGGCAATTTTAATAATATCGGCTGCCGATCCTTGTATTGGGGCGTTAACCGCATTTCGTTCGGCGGCACCACGTACAATGGCATTTCGGGAGTTGATATCTTTCAAATAGCGACGGCGACCTAAAACGGTTTGCACATAACCATTATCGCGAGCAAAATCTACTTGCGTACCCATATAGCGTTTTAGCTTGGGATAGGTTTCGTAATAGGTGTCTATGAGTTCCTTGGCTTCACCTCTGGATAGGTTGGTTTGATTGCTTAATCCAAATGCCGATACACCATATACAATTCCGAAATTTACTGTTTTGGCATGACTACGTTGTTCGCGAGTTACTTCTTCAAGGGGAATATTGAATACTTTAGAAGCTGTAGAGGCGTGGATATCCTCACCATTTTTAAAGGCTTCAATCATGGTTTCCTCTTCGCTTAAGGCAGCAATAATTCTAAGTTCTATCTGACTGTAATCGGCAGCGAGTAAGGTGTAGTCGTCATTTCTAGGAATAAAGGCCTTGCGGACTTGGCGACCACGCTCGGTACGAATTGGGATATTCTGCAAATTGGGGTTGTTACTGCTTAAACGCCCTGTAGCGGCAACGGTTTGCATATAATCGGTGTGCACACGTCCTGTAGTTGGTTCTACTTGTAATGGTAGTGCATCTATATAGGTGCTTTTTAATTTAGATAAACCTCGGTAATCTAAAATATGTTGAATAATTTCGTGATCTTTTGCTAGGGCCGATAAAATATCTTCACCGGTTTTGTATTGTCCTGTTTTTGTTTTTTTAGGCTTGTCAACCAACTTCATTTTGTCAAATAAAATGTCTCCCAATTGCTTTGGGGAAGCAATATTAAATTCTTCGCCTGCAGCTGTATAAATTTGCTTTTGTAAAGCTTCTATATCTGCATTTAGCTGTTCCGATAAAGAACTTAAAAATTCGGTATCTAAATTTATGCCTTCTAATTCCATGGCCGCTAGAACACGGAGTAAGGGGATTTCGATATCGTCAAATAAGGTTTGGGTATTAGCTTGGCCAAGCTCTTTAGTAAAGTGTTCTTTTAGTTGTAAAGTAATATCGGCATCTTCAACAGCATATTCGGTTTGTGTTTCTAATGGCACATCGCGCATACTTTTTTGGTTCTTACCTTTTTTACCTATTAGGGTTTCTATAGAAATAGGTGTGTAATTTAAATAGGTTTCAGCAAGAACATCCATATTGTGGCGCATATCAGGATTAATTAAATAATGCGCTAACATGGTATCAAACAAAGGGCCTTTTACTTGTACGTTATATTTGGCTAATACTTTGATATCGTATTTTAAATTCTGACCAATTTTCTCGATGTTTTCATCTTCAAAGAAAGGTTTTAAGGCTTCTAGTAGGTCTTGAGTTTCCGCTTGATTTTCTGGGAAAGGTAAGTAGAATCCTTTGCCTACTTCCCATGAAAAAGCAATACCAACCAATTGGGCTGTAAGCGGGTTTAAGCCTGTGGTTTCGGTGTCAAAACAAACGGCTTTTTGATTCATTAAGTTTTTAATGAACAGATTGGTAGCCATTCCGGGAGCAATACTCTGATAGAAATGTGTTGTATTTGCAGCGTTTTTTCTAGTAAACTGAGCAGTCGTTTCTGTGGTGTTTGATGGATCGCCACCAAATAATAAAAATTGTCCGGCACCTGCTGAAGGAGCTTCTTTAGAGATTTCTTTATTTTCGCTATTACTAGGTGCTTCTGGTGTTGCGCTATCTGTTTGAACAGCAAATGTTTTTACGAAATTATCAATTAAACGTCTGAATTCTAATTCTTGGAATATTTCGGTAACTTTAGGGATATCAGGCTGCTCTAATTCAAAATCTTTAGCATTAAACTCTACCGGTACGTCCAACATGATGGTGGCTAATTTTTTGGAAAGGATTCCTAAGTCTTTAGCAGCTTCCACTTTCTCTTTCATTTTACCTTTCAGTTCATGGGTATTGGCTAAAAGGCCTTCCATGCTACCGTAAGCTTTAATGAATTTTTTAGCAGTTTTATCACCAACGCCTGGTAATCCAGGTATATTGTCAGATGCATCACCCATCATACCTAAGTAATCAATAACTTGTTCGGGGTGTTCGACTTCAAATTTTTTCTGAACTTCAGGGATGCCCCAAACCTCATAACCGCCACCAAAAGATTTTGGGCGATACATAAAAATATTTTCGGAAACTAATTGGGCAAAATCCTTATCAGGAGTTACCATAAAAGTTTGGTAGCCTTCTTTTTCGGCTTGTTTAGACAGGGTTCCTATAACGTCATCGGCTTCAAAACCTTCTTTAACCATAATAGGAATATGCATGGCTTTTAGAATTTCTAAAATATAAGGAATGGCTACTTTAATACCATCTGGTGTTTCATCTCTATTGGCTTTATAGGCTTCGTACATCTCAACACGATCGGCGCTACCACCTTTGTCAAAACATACCGCTAAATGATCGGGACGCTCACGCTTTATAACATCTAATAGTGAATTCATAAACCCCATAATAGCAGAGGTGTCGGTGCCTTTAGAATTGATTCGTGGGTTTTTTATAAACGCATAATAGCCACGGAAAATCAGGGCGTAAGCATCAACTAGAAATAGACGTTTTTTATCGGACATGTTTTTCATTTTATAAGTGCATCAAATCTACAAAAACTTACGCTTTATTTTATGAATTACAGAATCTAGTTATTAGTAGGTTTGGGGTATATTTTCCTGATTATTTGTAGTAGAGGTTTTAATTAAAGCTTATTTTTGAGAAAACCGGAAATATAAATTCTATGAGTAATCCATACGCATCCGTATTTGAAAGTCAGCAGAAAAACCAATTTAAAATAGGGAATACCAACTATAAAGAACGCATTGCAAAATTAAAACGCCTGCAGCAAGCTTTGGAGGTTACCTATAGAGATGCTATTGGCGAAGCGCTTTATGCTGATTTTAAAAAGCCTGTTTTGGAAACCGATTTAACAGAGATTTACCCTGTTATAGATGAGATTAAATTTGCTATTGCGCATTTAAAGCGGTGGTTACAACACGAAAAGGTAGTTACGCCTATTTCTATGTTGGGGAGTAGTTCGTATATAGTAAATGAGCCAAAAGGTGTGTGTTTGATTATTTCGCCATGGAATTACCCTATAAATCTCACATTCGGACCGTTAGTTTCGGCTATTGCTGGTGGTAATACTGTTATTTTAAAACCTTCGGAAATGACGCCTCATAGTTCAAAGTTAATGTCTAAAATTGTTTCAGACCTTTTTGAACCTAATGAAATTGCTCTTGTAGAAGGAGAGGTTGAAACCTCTGAAGCTTTATTGGAATTGCCTTTTAATCATGTTTTCTTTACGGGTTCACCAAAAGTAGGGAAGCTTATTATGAAAGCCGCTTCGCAGCATTTGGCATCGGTAACTTTGGAATTGGGCGGTAAATCGCCAGCAATTATAGATACAACGGCTAATTTAAAATCGGTGGTTAAGAAAATTGTTTACGGAAAATGTACCAACGCTGGGCAGACCTGTATAGCGCCAGACTATGTGTTGTTACATGAGTCGTTGAAAGCCGATTTTATTCGTTTTTTTCAAGCTGAAATTATAGCCTTTTATTCGGGTAATCCTGAGCAGTCTGAATCTTATAGTAGGATTGTAAATAAGTCGCATTTTGAACGTTTGGTTTCTGGTTTAAAAGATGCTAAAAATAAAGGTGCTGTGATTGCCGTTGGTGGAGAGGTAGAAGCAGCAGATTGTTATATTGCACCGACTCTGATAAGTGATTGCCCGGAACATACTACTCTAATGCAAGAAGAAATTTTTGGTCCGATTTTACCTATAAAAACCTATAATAATTTAGAGGAAGCAGTTGCTTATGTGAATGCAAATGAAAAGCCACTGGCACTTTATATGTTTAGTAAAAAGCAGAAACAAATAGATTATGTTATTGAAAACACTCGTGCTGGTAGTACCTGCGTTAATCATAATTTATTACAGTTTTTGAATCATAATCTACCGTTTGGGGGGTCGAATAATAGTGGTATCGGAAAGTCGCATGGTGTTTTTGGATTCCGTGAATTTACCAATCAGCGCTCGGTATTGAAACAACATACTTTAGGAGCTGTAGATTTACTGACTCCTCCCTATAGTTCCTTGAAACAGAAGTTGGTGGATTTAACTATCAAGTGGTTTTAAAAAATTAATTTCTACGAGTTGTGGTGGCTTTAAAAGCGTTGACTTTTAAAAGTTTTAGAGTTTATTTTGTAATGATTAAGGTGTTTAATCCGACCCCTATGCTAGTTTGTAAATTATGGATGCGGTTTTGTGCTTTAAATAACTTTAACACCGCCTTAAAATTGGCGTGCCGTATTTAGCAGTATCTTTGCAATCGCTTGAAAAAAGAATTTGTATGTCGCGTTGGATTATTACTTTTATTATATTTTCTGTTATTGTTTGTTTCTTGGAGTTTTATGCTTTTCAGGCTTTAAAAACAATAACCAAAAACAAACTTATTAAGGCTATTTGGATTCTTTCCGCTGTGGCTGTTTACGGGTATTTTCTATTTATACTATATATAACTCCGCGAAATGCTGGGCAAACCAACGCATTTCAGCTGGCAGCAGGTTTTATGCTTACTTTTTTAGTACCAAAAGTGCTATTGGTTGTTTTTATGTTTGGCGAAGATGTGTTTCGTATTTTTAGAAAAGGATATTCTTGGATAGGTCCTGGTGAAACGCAAGTTTTTGAGAGTCGCCGTACCTTTATAGCTAAAATAGCATTGGGCTTAGCGGCTATTCCTTTTGCATCATTTATTTATGGTATTATACAAGGGCGCTATAATTACAAGGTTATTAAATATCAAATAGCTTTTGATGACTTGCCTGAGGCTTTTGATGGATTTACAATTACCCAAATTTCTGATATTCATTCGGGGAGTTTTACTAATAAGGAGAAAATTCAATACGGGATAGACTTAATAAACGAGCAGGAATCTGATGTGCTGTTATTTACTGGTGATTTGGTGAATAATATGGCTTCGGAAATGACTGATTGGGTGCCGCTTTTTAAAACACTAAAAGCTCCTTATGGGAAGTATTCTGTTTTAGGAAATCATGATTATGGTGATTATGTAAAATGGGATACAGCAGCTGAAAAGGTTAAGAATTTTCAGGCGGTAAAAGACGTGCATCCAAAAATAGGTTTTGATTTACTTTTAGATGAGCATCGTTATATAGAAAAGGATGGTCAGCGTATTGCTCTGATAGGTGTTGAAAACTGGGGTAAAGGTTTTAATCAGGCAGGTGACTTACAGCGTGCTTCAGCCGGGGTATCTAAAGATGATTTTAAGGTTTTAATGAGTCATGATCCATCTCATTGGGAATACAAAGTAAAGGATGATGCTTTTAATTACCATTTAACGTTAAGTGGTCACACACATGGGTTACAAATGGGGATTGAAATTCCAGGTTGGTTTAAATGGAGTCCATCACAATATATATACAAACAATGGGCAGGCTTATATGAAGAGTTTGGTCGTTATGTAAATGTAAACCGTGGGTTTGGCTACCATGCCTTTCCTGGACGTGTGGGGATATGGCCAGAAATAACTGTAATAGAGCTTAAAAAAGGACCTAAGCAAGCTTAAATAGGTGTTTTAGAGTATCTAAGCGGGTTGGATATTAGTCAAAATAAAAAAAAATGCGTAGGTTTGTTATAGCACATGTGGCTTAAATAGATACTGTATGTCAAAATTTGGTGAACTTATAGATGTTAATATTCCAGTCTTGTTAGACTTCTTTACGGAATGGAATGACCAATCGACTGCTATGCATGCGGTTTTACGTGATGTAGCTGCTGCGTTAGGCGATAAGGCAAAAGTTATTAAAATTGATGTTGAGAAAAATAAGGAGTTAGCTGATGCACTTCGTGTAAAAGGCTTACCAACATTAATTATCTACAAAAATGGCGAAATGAAATGGCGTCATAGTGGTGAGCAAGATGCCAACACATTAATTGGAATTATTCAAGAATACGTTTAAACAGGAAGTGTTTTAAAAGTGTATCCTTTTTCGGAGAAGTATGCTAATACTTTAGGTAAGGCATGCATCATATTTTTAGACGCTTTCACACTATCGTGAAATACAATAATACTACCAGGCTTGCTATGCTTAATAACGTTTTGATAGCATTGTTCAGGGTTAATAGTATGTTCCCAATCGAAAGATAAGATGGTCCAGGTAACTACAGTATATCCTAATTTCTTTAGAGCTTTACCTTGACTTGGTTTTATTTGACCGTATGGTGGTCTGAATAATTTTGCCCCCGTTGCTTTATGGGCTGAGTTTTGGGGTTTGTTATATTCTGCGTTGATTACAGCTTGCGCTTTATTAACATCTGTTATGTAGTTATCTACTGTATTGCGCCATCCTTTTAAATGACTGTAAGAGTGGTTTCCAATTTTATGACCTTCCTCTAGGATGCTATGAAAAATATCGGGGTGTTTTTCAATGTTATTACCAATACAGAAAAATGTAGCTTGGGCTTGAAATTGTTTGAGTGTATTGAGTGTCCATTGGGTGACTTCAGAAGTTGGGCCATCATCAAAAGTGAGATAAAGGACCTTTTCAGAAGTAGAAAACTCCCAAACAAAGTCTGGGAGTATCTTTTTTAATATAGTAGGTATCTTAACAGGAATGATTCCCATGTTGTTTAATTTTCAGGCGTCAAACTCAAGGTGTCATCTTGAAGAATGTCTATGTCTAACGGTTCTGGTGTTTCTTCCGTTTCTGGAATGTCATCACCTCCGTAAAAGTGGCTAAACAGATTTAAGAAGTTTGAGAATGTTTTCGTTTCTGTTTTGGCAAACTCCTTATCGTAAGTTATTACTACGTCAACAATACTCTTATAACGTTCGATGTCTGTATAGATTTGTTCGAAAACCATTTGTTGTTGTTCTACATCTAACTTGCTGTAGTATGTAAGGTTTTCTTGGTATTTCTCTGCTACATCCATAAATAGTTTTCTAGCTTTTTCTGTAGCATCTACCTGGTAATAAGCGTTGATGTATGGTTCTAGAAGGGTGTAGTAGCCAAATAAATCTACCGGCATGTTTTCCATAGCTATATCGGCTATTTCTTCTGCTTTGTCATATTGCTCTTCATTAATTAGTTGCTCAGCTAAACGTGCTAAGTTACCACGGTATGTGATTGAGTTTTTACGAGTTTCAACATCGTGATAAATATCAGTGCTGCCGCTATTTCCCCAATCCCAGTTTTTAACTTTATTATACATCAATTCGCTATCGACGCGTCCCATATCAAAAGGGTTCCCTCGATTAACTGGTGTTTTAATAGGTGTTAGTCTGTAAGCCATACCATCTAACTGTAGGTAGTCTTTCATCCAGATATAATCGTCATTACCAAAGGCGCCTCCGGTGAAATAAATAGGGCGTTTCCAATCGTTAGAGTTAATAATGTCTAGCATTAAAAGGCGATTCTTTAAAACAGCGCCATCTGTAATTTTAATATCTAGGTAGTCTTCAATTTTATCGGCATCCTTTTCTTTAACGATTCCATATTTAAGAGCATTTTCTTTATTAACCGGAACACGAATATTTTCTACAGGGAAATAATTCGAGTTTTGTAACTGCGAAGGATAATAACTAGGGTCTTCGCCTTGCATTTGAAGGATGTACTTAAACTTTGTTTTAGGGTTATCGCTAGTAACAAAATCCATAAAATCTTTTAGCGCTAAAGTGTCTTTATTTAAAACCGGAAGTCTTCTGCCTTGAGCGTCTATATAATCCGTTTTTTTCATGATATAATCGCGTGTACCATAACGGTATTGCTCATGCGTTAACTGTGATGGTATTGGGTCACTTTCATACGCTTTACGTTTCATTTGGTCTATATACCAATCTGTTTGGAATAAGCTGGTGTTTACCACACGAACATCGGTACGGTAACCTTCAATTTCTTGTGCATACCATAAAGCAAAGGTGTCGTTGTCTCCAATGGAGAATAAGATTCCGTTCTCTTCAACTGAATCCAGATACATTTTCGCCATAGCACGAGCAGTATATTTATCTGAACGGTCATGATCATCCCAGTTGTTAGCAGCTAATATTCCAGGAACAAGAATAAGACAAGCTAGTGTAATAGCTGGTGCTAATAATGGAGATGAAACTTTGCTGCGAAGTAAATCGACTAAGGCATAGGCGCCGAAACCAATCCATATAGCAAATACATAGAATGAACCTACCACGGAATAATCACGTTCACGTGGTTCAAAAGGTCTTACATTGGTGTAAACTTGAATAGCTAAACCTGTAAACAGGAAAAATACCAAAGTAACCCAGAATAGTTTTTTGTCTTTATTGTACAGAAAGAACAGTCCGATAATTCCTAAAATAAGCGGCAGGAAGAAATATGTGTTTCGTGCTTTGTTTTCTTTTACATCTGTTGGTAAATCGGTTTGTGGAAGACCTAAGTGCCATTCGTCAATAAAATTGATGCCACTTAACCAGTTTCCGTTAAAATTATCTAGTTTTCCTTGTACGTCGTTTTGTCTACCTACAAAGTTCCACATAAAATAACGCCAGTACATGTAACCCAATTGGTATTCTAACATGTAGGCAACATTGCTTCCTAACGACGGTTTTTCAACATCGATAATTTGACCATTTTGTTTTAAGAAATTATGATAATCTTCATAATCTACCATGCCATTAGCAACTTCATTTTTAAAATTGTTTATAGCGGCGCGCAGTTCATTTTCCATTTGGTACTCTGGTTTCAGGTTGAAATCTAAGTATCCAGAGAAAATCATATAATTTTCAGCATTTTCACCACTCCACATACGGGGTAGAATAGAGGCGTGATCTGAGTTGTAGTTTTGACGTGCTTTTTCCCAGTCGTTTACAATAACATATTTTCCTGCTTTCTCGTCTTTTTCGTAGTTAGGTTTGTCGTCTATATAAGGTTCGTTGTCATCCAGACCAGAATATTGATCGGTAAATTGCGGCCCGTAAAATAAATGGGTTTCTGGGTATTGCTCTAAATTGTAATAAGCTAGAAGCTCACGCGCATCACTCGGGTCGTTTTCATTAATAACCACTTCGGCATTAGCACGAATAGGTAGCATTAACCATGACGAAAAACCAACAATAATAAATGTAACACATAGAATTCCGGTGTTTAGGTGCTTTAAATTTTTGCTACGTGTATACTTTAATCCGAAGAATATTAAAGCTATTAAAGCAATTCCGGCAAAAATAGTTCCAGAGTTAAAAGGAAGACCAATGACATTTACAAAGAATATTTCGGTAGCAGAAAATATACGTAGAATGTTTGGTGCTAATAATTTAAATATAAATAGAAGGATAGCTACAGAAACAACATTAGCAATAATGAAGTTTTTAACTGTAATCTCCTTATAATTTTTAAAGTAATAGATTAGTCCTATAGCTGGAATGGTAAGTAAACCCATAAAGTGTACTCCAAAAGATAACCCTATAATAAATGCAATAAGGACTAACCAGCGGTTTCCACGCGGTTTATCCATATCACGTTCCCAACGAAGACCTAACCAGAATAATACAGACATAATTAAAGTTGCCATGGCGTACACTTCTGTTTCAACTGCATTAAACCAGAAGGAATCTGTAAACGTAAAGGCTAAACTTCCTACCAAAGCACTCCCTAAAATTGCAATTTTTTGAGTATTATTTAAATTTTCAGGCTCTCCAACCAACTTTCTTAATAAAAGTGTGATGGTAAAAAACATAAATAAAATAGTAAAAGCACTAGCAACGGCACTCATCATATTTAACATAAAACCAACTTGCGATGGCTCTAAAGCAAACATCGAAAAGAAGGCGCCAAACATTTGAAATAACGGTGCTCCTGGAGGGTGACCAACCTGAAGTTTAGCTGAGGTTAGTATGTATTCGCCTGCATCCCAAAAACTTACTGTTGGTTCTACGGTTAGACCGAAAGTAAGGAATGCTACTAAAAAAGCGAACCATCCTAATATAGTATTCCACTTTTTAAAGTTAATCTGTGTCATGTAATTGCAGTTTTTTTGATTAAGCGAATTTAACAATAATTATCAAATGGGACATGCTTTTAAGGAAACGTTAAGTATTTAAATTTATTTTTTTTGAAAAAATGTTTGTGCAAATAAATAATTGTTTTAAATTTGCAACCTCAATACGAGATTGGCCCATGGTGTAACTGGCAACACGTTGGTTTTTGGTACCAAAGAGTCTAGGTTCGAGCCCTAGTGGGCCAACAAGTAGAAAGAAATCCTAACCATTAATTTGGTTGGGATTTTTTGTTTTATAGTCTTTCTGTTTTTAGGAACTTGATAGGTTTCTCTTCAGTTTCTTAATTAGTATTTCCTGTTTATTAGATAGTTTTATAGAGTATGTATAAAAAAAAGCCTCCATATAGGAAGCTTTTTTTAAGGTATGTGAAGTTTGTTAGATTTTAAATGTAATCACTGGACGTTTAGCATGGTTAACTAGATCTTCACTTATGCTTCCGTTAAAGAAGTGAGCAATACCTTGTCTGCCATGGGTGCTAATACCAATTAAGTCGGCACTGATATTGTGTGAGAAGTTTAGAATCCCTTTTTCAACACTCTCGTCGTTATAAATTGTAATCGTGTAATTATCAAAGGCATTTCCGTCTATGAATTTTAATATACGCGATTTGGCGGTTTCTGTAGTAACAAAGTTGTTGGCTGTGTTAACGAATAATAGGTGGATTTTAGCGTCTAAGGCTTCGGCTAAAGCTACGGCTTGTCGGTATGTGCCTTTGTTGTCGTTTTTAAAGTCGGATGCAAATACAAAGTCGTTAACAACAAAGTCGGTGTGTTCGTTTTTAATAACTAGCACGGGAACTTCGGCTGTCCTAACTACTTTTTCGGTGTTAGATCCGATAAACATTTCTTTAAAACCGTTAGCGCCATGTGATCCCATTACAATTAAATCTACACCGTGTTCTTTGCACGTGTTTGTAATGCCTGTAAAGGTTTGGTTGAAATCTACTGTTTCATGTACTTTTATCCCTTGAAGATAATCTTGGCTAATAGTAGTTTCAAATTTCTGATGTGCCAATTTCATAAAAAACATTGCTTCTGGTAACTCACTATATTGACTTAGAGCATCTACTTGATCCAGTGGTAGTTCTAGCATATGAAGTAAATAAATTTCACTATCGTGCTTTCGCGCTAATTGTGCAGCCACTTTTAGGGCTTGTTCTGCTTCTTTTGAAAAGTCGGTGGGTACAAGAATTTTTTTCATATATGATGTTTTTATCAGTTTATAATTAAGTCTTTAAATTTAAGAATAAAAATTGATATTTCATTCATTATGGAATTCAATTAAATTATTGTATATTTGCACCGTTGTAAGAAAAGAATAAAAGAGGGGACCTGAAAGTCCCCTCTTTTTATACCAATTTTTTGTATCATAATTATGTTAAGACAAACAGTAGAGACTTTATTAAATGATGCCTTAGAAGAGCGTGAGGATTTGTTTCTTATCGATTTTAAGATGGGAGCCGATAATGCTATTTCGGTAATTATAGATGGTGACCAAGGTGTAACCGTTGATGATTGTGTGTTTATAAGTCGTGCTATAGAGCATAATATAGATAGGGACGAGCATGATTTTTCGTTGGAAGTGGCTTCAAATGGGGCTGCAGAACCATTGGTTCATGTTAGACAATACAAAAAACATGTTGGTAGAGACTTGGAAGTACGCACACAAGAACAAGAGGTAAAGGGGCAACTAATAGCTGCTACCGATACGGATATTACTTTAAAGTGGAAAGCCAGAGAGCCAAAACCAGTAGGTAAAGGAAAAGTAACAGTAGAAAAAGAGGCTCAAATAGCCTATCAAGATATTGTAGAAGCAAAAGTTATGATAAAATTTTAATTCAAAAAGAGATATGGAGAATCTTGCGTTAATTGATTCATTTTCGGAGTTTAAAGACGATAAATTAATCGATCGTGTAACGTTAATGGCGATTTTAGAGGATGTTTTTAGAAACGCTCTTAAAAAGAAGTTTGGTGATGATGATAATTTTGATATTATTATAAATCCTGATAAAGGCGATTTAGAGATATGGAGAAATCGTATAGTTGTTGCAGATGGAGAAGTAGAAGAACCGAATCAAGAAATTTCATTATCGGAAGCTCGTAAGATTGAGCCAGATTTTGAAGTAGGTGAAGATGTGTCTGAAGAAGTAAAATTAATAGATTTAGGACGTCGTTCAATATTAGCATTAAGACAGAATTTAATTTCAAAAATTCACGAACACGATAATACTAACATCTACAAACAATTTAAAGATTTAGTAGGTGAAATTTATACTGCTGAAGTACACCATATTCGTCATAGAGCCGTAATTTTGTTGGATGATGAAGGAAATGAAATAATTCTTCCAAAGGAGAAGCAAATTCCTTCGGATTTCTTTAGAAAAGGAGATAACGTTCGTGGTATTATTGAAAGTGTTGATTTAAAAGGTAATAAGCCAGCAATTATCATGTCGCGTACGGCACCGGTATTCTTAGAAAAATTATTTGAACAAGAAATACCAGAAGTGTTTGACGGTTTAATTACAATAAAAAATGTGGTTCGTATACCAGGCGAGAAAGCTAAAGTAGCGGTAGATTCTTACGATGATAGAATTGACCCTGTAGGTGCTTGTGTTGGTATGAAGGGATCTCGTATTCATGGTATTGTTCGTGAATTAGGAAACGAAAATATTGATGTTATCAATTATACAGGTAACTTGCAATTATTTATAACTAGAGCATTAAGTCCAGCGCGTGTGACATCAATTAAAATTGATGAAGAAAATAAGCGTGCCGAGGCTATTTTAAAACCAGAAGAAGTTAGTAAAGCAATTGGACGTGGTGGTCACAACATCCGTTTAGCTGGTCAGTTAACTGGTTATGAGATTGATGTGTTTAGAGAGGGCGCTGAGGAAGATGTTGAATTAACGGAATTCCGTGATGAAATTGAACCTTGGATTATAGAAGAGTTTAGTAAAGTTGGTTTAGATACAGCTAAGAGTATCTTAGAACAAGATGTTCAAGATTTAGTGAAACGTACCGACTTAGAAGAAGAAACAATTAATGAAATAATTAGAATTCTTAAGGAAGAATTCGAAGAATAACATATATTAGGTTATATTAAAGGCGATTTATGGCTGAAACAATTAGATTAAATAAAGTATTACGCGAGCTGAACATTTCTTTAGACCGAGCTGTCGAGTTTTTGGACTCAAAAGGTATCGATATAGAGAAGCGTCCGACTACAAAAATTTCTCAAGAAACGTTTGATATCCTTTCAAATGAATTTCAAACAGATGCTAACAAAAAGATGGCATCTCAAGAAGTTAGTGAGGCAAAACTAAAAGAGAAAGAAGCGTTAAGAATTCAACGCGAGCGCGAAATTGAGGCAAAAGAAAAAGAAAAGGCAGAACGCGAAGCCCGAGCTAAAGCTAAAGAAGCTGAAGTTGTTAAGGCTAAGTCTACTCTGTCTGGACCAAAACAAGTTGGTAAAATAGACTTGGATGCCGATAAGAAAAAAACAGAAAAGCCAAAAGAGAAAGCTCCAGAGCCAACTCCAGAAGCTCCTGTTGAAAACGTAGCTAAGCCTGCCGAACAACCTAAAGCTAAAGACGTGCAAAAGCCCGAAGCTAAGGCAACTAAAGAGGACACGCCATCTTCTAAGTCTGCTCCTAAGCCAAAAGCCACTGCGCCAAAAGCCACTGCGCCTAAAGCGGAAGCACCTAAAGTAGACAAGCCCAAAGCGGCACCTGAAAAAACAGAAGCGCCTGCATCTGCGAAGTTAAAAGCAGATACCACTGCTAAAGTGGAAACAGAAGCAACTGATACACCAGGAGAAGCACGTGTTAAAACACAATATCAAAAACTTACGGGACCTAAAATTGCCGGAGAGAAAATTGATCTTTCCCAGTTTAAGAAACCTAAGAAAAAGACGGATAACAAATCTGGTAACGATCCTAAAAAGAAACGTCGTAGAATAAGTAAAGCGGGATCGCCAGGTAATGCTGGTAATGCCAATTCTAGAGGTGGAAATGATCGCCATAAAGGTAAACCAGGTTCTGGAAAAGGCCGTCGTAATATAGTTAAAGAAGAGCCTAGTGAAGAAGATGTACAGAAACAAGTACGCGAAACATTAGAAAAACTTCAAGGAAAGTCTAATAAAGGAAAAGGAGCGAAGTATCGTCGTGATAAACGTGATCAGCATCGTGAGCAAACCGAAAAAGACTTACAAGCAGAAGCAGCAGAAAGCAAAGTACTTAAAGTAACAGAATTTGTTACAGCTAGTGAAGTTGCAACCATGATGAACGTATCTGTAACGCAAATTATATCGGCATGTATGTCGCTTGGTATGATGGTTACAATGAACCAACGTTTAGATGCTGAAACACTTTCTATTGTAGCTGATGAATTTGGTTATGAAGTAGAGTTTGTAACTTCTGATATAGAAGAATCTATTGAAGTTATAGAGGATAAACCAGAAGATTTAGTAGAACGTGCACCAATTGTTACAGTAATGGGTCACGTAGATCACGGTAAAACATCTTTATTAGATAATATTCGTGAAGAGAATGTTATTGCTGGAGAATCGGGAGGTATTACACAGCATATTGGGGCCTACGGTGTAGAGTTACAAAATGGTCAGAAAATAGCCTTTTTAGATACACCAGGTCACGAGGCCTTTACAGCCATGCGTGCTCGTGGTGCCCAAGTAACCGATATTGCTATTATTGTAATTGCTGCGGATGATGATATTATGCCACAAACAAAAGAAGCTATTTCGCATGCACAAGCAGCGGGTGTGCCAATTGTTTTTGCAATAAATAAGATAGATAGAGAAACTGCCAACCCTGATAAAATTAAAGAAGGTTTAGCTAATATGAATTTATTAGTTGAAGATTGGGGTGGTAAGATACAGTCGCAAGACATCTCTGCTAAAAAAGGAACTGGTGTTAAAGAGTTACTAGAAAAAGTATTACTTGAAGCCGAATTATTAGAATTGAAAGCTAACCCTGATAAGCGAGCTGTTGGAACAGTAGTAGAAGCCTTTTTAGATAAAGGTCGTGGTTACGTTTCAACAATATTAGTTCAAGCCGGAACGCTACGTATAGGTGATTATGTTTTAGCTGGTAAAAACAGTGGTAAAATTAAAGCCATGCATGATGAGCGTGGAAACGAAGTTAAAGAAGCAGGGCCATCTACACCAGTATCTATATTAGGATTAGACGGAGCACCACAAGCGGGTGATAAGTTTAATGTATTTGAAGATGAGCGTGAGGCGAAACAAATTGCTACGAAACGTACTCAGTTACAACGTGAGCAATCTGTTAGAACACAACGTCATATTACTTTAGATGAAATTGGTAGACGTATTGCTTTAGGTGATTTCCAAGAATTGAATATTATCCTTAAAGGTGATGTTGATGGCTCGGTAGAAGCTTTAACAGATTCATTCCAGAAACTATCAACTGAAGAGATTCAAGTAAATATTATACATAAAGGTGTTGGACCAATCACAGAAAGTGATGTGTTATTAGCTTCGGCTTCTGATGCTGTTATTATTGGATTTAATGTTCGACCAATGGGTAATGCTAGAAGTATTGCTGATAAGGAAGAAATTGATATCCGTACTTACTCAATCATCTATGACGCTATTAACGATCTTAAAGATGCCATGGAAGGTATGTTATCTCCAGAGCTTAAAGAAGAGGTTACTGGTACAGCTGAAATTAGAGAAATATTTAAAGTATCTAAAGTTGGAAGTATTGCTGGTTGTATGGTATTAACTGGAAAAATCTTTAGAAATTCTAGTGTACGTTTAATACGTGATGGTGTTGTAGTTTACACAGGTGAATTAGCATCGCTTAAACGCTTTAAAGATGACGCTAAAGAAGTTTCTAAAGGGTATGATTGTGGTATGCAAATTAAGAACTACAATGATATTAAAGAAGGTGATGTTATTGAAGCTTACCATGAGGTAGAAGTTAAAAAGAAATTGAAATAGTAATTCATTTTCATATATAAAAAAAAGAGTGCCAATTGGTACTCTTTTTTTGTTTTCAAAATAAGGGTTTTTAAAAGCTTGTAAGCTTTTAGCATTCTTTTATGTCTTTAAATTAAAACGGTCTTAAAAGCGATTGTCGTACTGATTTTACCAGTAAGTCAAGTTCACCTTTAAGACCGTTTTATATAAGTTGTGTGATGGTTTATTTTGTTTCTTTCTTTTCCTTCTTTTTAGGTTTGAAACGAAAAGCATCAGGAAATTCTTCACGAATAATTTCTAATCCACGATCAGCATCTAATCTGTTTCTAAAATTGCCAACCCATACTTTATAGTTTGGTGTTTCATAAACTAGCTTTGTAGGGATTTTTTCAAACTTATCTTCAAAATCGGTTATCGTTTTATCTGCTCCCGAGCGATCTCCTGAGAATATTTGAATTTTATACCTGCCAGAATCTTCGTTTGAAGTATTCATTTCCTTCTTTAATGCTAATAAAGCATCAATTTCAGATGGCTGATTGACCGTTACAGCCCCTTGTTGTGCATAAAATATGTTAACACTAAGCGCTAAGCCTAACGTTAAAAATGTCTTGGAATATCTGTTCAATAAATTCATTTTCAATAGTATTTGATGCAAATGTAAAAGATTAAAAACTATAATTGAGATGTTTTATTATTTAGAATTTCTCTAAATTAGCAATTAACACTTCTGTAACATTTCTAAAATCGACTTTAAATGTTACTTTTGCGAGAGATTTTATTATTGTATTTTTTTCTTTTGTTAATTGAAAAAATCATACCAAAGTTTAGAAGTTAATTCAACCAATAATATGAAACAGGTGAATCACCGAAAATTAGGCAAGAACATTTTACGTTTAAGTTTAGTTATTTTATTAGCATTTTCAACATCCCTTTCTGCTCAGGAAGGAGATCCAGCAAAGGGTAAATCATTATTTAACGCCAACTGTGCTGCATGTCATAAGTTAGACAAAAAGATGACGGGTCCTGCCCTTCGTCATGTCGAACAACGACTAGCGGACGATGAAGGTCTAGATAGAGATTGGCTAAAAGCATGGATACATAACAGTTCTAAGCTTATTAGTTCTGGTGATGCATATGCCAATAAAATATTTGACGAATATGGTGGGGCTGCCATGACAGCATTTCCACAATTATCAGATCAGGATATTGTAGATATTTTGGCGTATACAGCTGAAGAGGCACCTGCACCTGCAGTTGCACCTGCTGCAACAGCTGGAGCGGCTCAAGGCGGTCATGCTGGGGGCTCTATTTCAAACGAACTTATTTTAGGAGCTTTAGCGGTGTTGTTTGCATTGTTAGCGATGGCATTAATTTTAGTAAGACAAACTTTAAATAGATTTGCTGACGCTAAAGGTGTTGATGTTTCGGAAACAAAAGGTACACCAATTTGGAAAGCATTTATTCAAAATCAGTTTTTAGTATTAGTATCTGTTGTGATACTTTTATTAACAAGTGGTTATTTTGTGTTCGGTTATTTAATGCAGGTTGGTGTTGATCAAGGTTACCAACCAGTACAACCAATTCACTATTCACATAAAATTCACGCTGGAGATAATGGTATAGACTGTAAGTACTGTCACTCATCTGCACGTGTAAGTAAAACATCAGGTATTCCTTCATTGAATGTTTGTATGAACTGTCATAAATCTATTTACGAAGTAGCACCGGAAACGGCAACTGCAGAGTATAGTAAAGAGTTTTACGATGGTGAGATTAAAAAACTTTATGATGCTGTAGGATGGGATGATGCTGAGCAGAAATATACAGGTGAAACAAAACCAGTTAAATGGGTGCGTATTCACAATCTGCCAGATTTTGCTTACTTTAACCACTCACAACACGTTTCTGTAGCTGGTATTGAATGTCAAACATGTCACGGTCCAGTTGAAGAAATGGAAATTATGTATCAACATGCGCCACTTACTATGGGTTGGTGTATTAACTGTCACAGAGATACAAATGTGAAAGTTGAAGATAATGCATACTACACGAAAATTCATGAAGAATTATCTAAGAAGTATGGTGTAGACAAATTAACAGCAGCACAAATGGGTGGTCTGGAATGTGGAAAGTGTCACTACTAATATAGTAGTCATTGCACATCACGTGTCTATAATCTCTTAAAAGGGATTTAAAACTTAAAAATAATTAATAAGAAGTAATTCAATTATATAATATGTCATCAAACAAGAAATACTGGAAAAGTGTTGAAGAGCTAAACGAGAATAGCTCAATTGTTGAGACGCTAAAACAAAACGAATTTGTTAAGGAAATTCCTACAGATGAATTTTTAGGTAATAAAGAGTCATTAGAGAGTTCCAAGACAACACGTCGTGATTTCTTAAAGTATATTGGTTTTAGTACAGCAGCTGCATCATTAGCAGCTTGTGAAGGGCCGGTAGTTAAGTCTATACCTTACGTAGTGCAGCCAGAAGAAATTACACCAGGTGTCGCTAACTATTATGCAACAACTGTTGCCGATGGTTATGACTATGCATCTGTTTTAGTAAAAACTCGCGAAGGTCGTCCAATTAAAATTGAAAACAACACGTTAGCTGCTGCCAATGGTCAAGCAAATGCTAGGGTGAATGCTTCTGTTTTAAGCTTGTACGATAGTATGAGAATTCAAGGTCCAATGAAATCAGGTTCGTCTATTTCATGGAGTGAATTAGATACTGAAGTGGCTCAAAAACTAGAGGAAATTAGTAAATCAGGGAAAGCAATTGTTTTATTAACACAAACTTTTGCAAGTCCGTCTACAAACAAGTTAGTAAATGAGTTTCAAGCTAAATTTGGAAATGTTCGTCATGTACAATATGATGCTATTTCTGAATCGGCTGCTTTAGATGCTTATGAAGCTAATTACGGTGAACGTGGTTTAGCTAATTACGATTTTTCTAAGGCAATGACAATCGTTTCGGTTGGAGCTGATTTCTTAGGTGATTGGCAAGGTGGAGGATTTGATTCTGGTTATGCGAAAAACAGAATTCCAGCTAATGGAAAAATGTCTCGTCACATTCAGTTTGAATCTAATATGTCTTTAACTGGAGCTAATGCAGATAAGCGTGTTTCTTTAACACCAAGTCAGCAAAAAATAGCTTTAGCTAAATTATATAGTGCCGTAGTTGGTGGATCTGTATCTGGCGACTTACCAAAGCATATTGAAGATGCCATTCAAAAAGCAGCTTCAGAATTGAAAAAAGCAGGTAGAAAAGGTGTGGTTGTTACAGGTGTCCAAGATGTGGATGCTCAAACAGTTGTATTAGCAATAAATGCACACTTACGTAGTCATGCATTCCACGCAAGAACACCTATTAAAGTAAGACAAGGAAATGATAGAGCGGTTAATGCTTTAGTTGCAGATATGAATGCAGGTAAAGTAGGCGCTATTATTATGAGTGGAGTAAATCCACTATATACATTACCTAATGCTTCAGCATTTTCTGAAGGATTAAAGAAAACAGCATTATCCGTTTCATTCACACAAAAAATGGATGAAACAGCTTTAGAAACAACATATTTAGCTGCTGCGCCTCACTACTTAGAGGCTTGGGGAGATGTTGAATTGAAAAAAGGCCATTTTGCCTTAACACAACCAACTATCCGTCCATTATTTGATACGCGTCAATTTCAAGATGCTATTTTAAAGTGGACAGGAAATGATGTTTCGTATCATGATTATATTAAGCAGACATGGCAAGCACATATCCTAGGAGGTGCTTCATTTAGTCAAGCTTTGCATGATGGTGTGTTTGTAACAGCTGGAGCTAGAAGACATGGAAACGGTTCAGTTTCTGAAACTACGACTACAACTGAAACAACTCTTAATGAAAAAGATAAGAAAACGTGGGTAGGAGGTATCATTCAAGACGTAGCTGAAAGTGTTGGTTTACGTGATAAAGAAGAAGATACTTATACTACAACAACGCATACGAATACAACTACACATGCTGTTGGCGCTGGTATTTCAGCACCTTTAGCTGTTTCTGGTGGAGATGCTGCTAAAAAATTAGCTGCTACTGCTCCAGTAGGAGGTTTGGAATTAGCATTATATGCTAAAACTTCAATGGGAGATGGCCAACAAGCTAACAACCCATGGTTACAAGAAATGCCAGATCCTATTACTCGTACAACTTGGGATAACTACGTTACAGTATCACAAGCAGATGCTACAGAATTAGGAATTAAAAATTGGCATGAATCTGACGGTGGATTAAACGGTAGTATTGTTGAAATTACAGTAAATAATGTAACCGTAACTGCTCCTGTTATTATTCAACCAGGTCAAGCTAAAGGTTCTATAGGTTTAGCTTTTGGTTATGGTCGTACAGCTGGTTTAAAAGAGGAAATGCAAACAGGTGTTAATGCCTTCCCTTTGTATACTGATTTTAACCCAACTCAAAGTGTTAGTTTAAAAGTTGTTGGTGGCGAGCATGAATTTGCTTGTGTGCAACTTCACAATACGCTAATGGGTCGTGGCGATATTATAAAAGAAACAACATTAGAAATATTCAATACTAAAGATAAAGCACATTGGAATGCTGTACCTGTAGTTTCTCTGAATCATCAGGAAACACCAGTAACATCTCCAGAAGTTGATTTATGGGATGAATTTGACCGTACTATTGGTCATCACTTCAACTTATCTATTGACTTAAATGCTTGTACAGGATGTGGTGCTTGTGTTATAGCATGTCACGCTGAAAATAATGTTCCTGTTGTTGGTAAAGAAGAAGTTCGTAAGAGTCGCGATATGCACTGGTTGCGTATTGATAGATATTATTCATCTGAAGATACATTTGAAGGTGATAATACTAAAAAGAACGATACAAAAGGACTTGCAATTATTGATGCATTGGATGAAATGGAAACAGCAGCGGCTAATCCGCAAGTAGCTTTCCAACCAGTAATGTGTCAGCATTGTAATCACGCACCTTGTGAAACTGTTTGTCCAGTAGCGGCAACATCACACGGTCGTCAAGGTCAAAATCATATGGCTTATAACCGTTGTGTTGGTACACGTTACTGTGCTAATAACTGCCCTTATAAAGTACGTAGATTTAACTGGTTCTTGTATAACGAAAATGATCAGTTTGATTACCATATGAATGACGATTTAGGTCGTATGGTATTAAACCCAGATGTTACTGTGCGTTCGCGTGGTGTCATGGAGAAATGTTCTATGTGTATTCAAATGACACAGAAAACAATTTTAGATGCTAAACGTGATGGACGTCTTGTTAAAGACAGTGAATTCCAAACAGCTTGTTCTGCCGCATGTGGATCAGGAGCAATGGTTTTCGGTGATGTTAATGACAAAGAAGGTCAAGTAGCAAAACTAAAAGAAGATAAGCGTATGTATCACTTGTTAGAGCATATTGGGACAAAACCTAATGTGATGTATCAAACGAAAGTGAGAAATACAACCGAAGCATAATAAAACGAATTAAGAAAATAATTATAAAAGGATTATGGCGTCTCATTACGAAGCACCTATTAGAAGACCTTTAGTTACAGGCGAAAAATCATATCACGATGTTACTGTTGATGTGTCAAGACCAGTAGAAGGTAAGGCAAATAAATCTTGGTGGATTGTATTCTCAATAGCACTTATTGCTTTCCTATGGGGAGTAGGGTGTATATTATATACAGTATCAACCGGTATTGGAACTTGGGGTTTAAATAAAACCGTAGGTTGGGCTTGGGATATTACTAACTTCGTTTGGTGGGTTGGTATTGGTCACGCAGGAACATTAATTTCTGCAGTACTATTATTATTCCGTCAAAAATGGAGAATGGCAATTAACCGTTCTGCAGAAGCAATGACAATCTTTGCCGTTGTACAAGCTGGTTTATTCCCAATTATACACATGGGTAGACCATGGTTAGCTTACTGGGTATTACCTATACCTAACCAATTTGGATCACTATGGGTAAACTTTAACTCACCATTACTTTGGGATGTATTCGCCATTTCAACGTATTTATCGGTTTCATTAGTTTTCTGGTGGACTGGTTTATTACCTGATTTTGCCATGTTACGTGATAGAGCTGTTAAGCCTTTCCAAAAGAAAATTTATTCTTTATTAAGTTTTGGTTGGACAGGACGTGCAAAAGATTGGCAACGTTTTGAAGAAGTATCTTTGGTACTTGCAGGTTTAGCTACACCGTTAGTATTATCTGTACACACCATTGTATCTTTTGACTTCGCAACATCTGTTATTCCAGGTTGGCATACAACGATTTTCCCTCCTTACTTCGTAGCAGGGGCAATCTTCTCAGGATTTGCCATGGTAAATACTTTACTTATTATCATGCGTAAAGTATGTAATTTAGAAGATTATATTACCGTACAACATATCGAATTAATGAACATTGTAATTATGCTTACAGGTTCTATAGTTGGTGTGGCTTATATTACTGAGTTATTTGTAGCATGGTACTCTGGAGTTGAATACGAACAATATGCTTTCTTAAACAGAGCAACTGGACCTTATTGGTGGGCTTACTTATGTATGATGAGTTTTAATGTATTCTCACCTCAGTTTATGTGGTTTAAGAAACTTAGAACAAGTATCATGTTCTCATTCTTTATCTCTATTGTAGTAAATGTAGGTATGTGGTTTGAGCGTTTCGTAATTATCGTTACATCATTACACCGTGATTACTTACCATCATCTTGGACAATGTTCTCACCAACGTTTGTTGATATAGGTATCTTTATTGGAACTATTGGTTTCTTCTTCGTACTATTCTTATTGTACTCAAGAACATTCCCAGTAATTGCACAAGCAGAGGTTAAAACGATTTTAAAGTCTTCAGGACAGCGTTATAAAAATATTAGAGAGCGTGGTGATAGTTTAGTTGGAACTGGAGCTGATGCTAGAACATCTAGCCCTGTAACAGCGACACCTAAAACAGCACCGGTATCGGATGTTGACCACACTGAAAAAGTTAACACGTTATTTGGACGTATTGGAACTTTTGATCCAGCTCAGCATACTGCTGATGATCTTCAGAAGATTAATGGTATTGGTCCAAAAATGGAAGAAGTACTAAACAGTATCGGTATTTATACCTACCTACAGGTTAGTAAAATGACTAAAAAAGAATACGACTTGTTAGACGAAATTACAAGTTCTTTCCCAGGAAGAGCAGAACGTGATGATTGGTCTGGACAAGCTAACCAACTAATAAATCAAGCGTAGATAAATGGAGACATCAAAAGTAATTCACGCTATTTATACGGACGACGATGTTTTAATGTCGGCTGTTAAAAAAGTTAAAGCTGAAAAGCATCATATAGAAGAAGTGTTTACACCATTCCCTGTGCATGGTTTAGACAAAGCTATGGGATTAGCGCCAACGCGTTTAGCTATTACATCGTTTATTTATGGATGTATTGGTTTATCGGTAGCTATTACCATGATGAACTTTATCATGATTCAAGATTGGCCACAAGATATTGGTGGTAAACCAAGTTTTAGCTACATTGAAAATATGCCATCATTTGTACCAATTATGTTTGAGCTTACTATCTTTTTTGCAGCTCACTTAATGGTAATCACTTTTTACTTACGTAGTAAATTATGGCCATTTAAAAATGCTGAAAATCCAGATCCAAGAACAACAGATGATCATTTCTTATTGGAGATTTCAATTCATAATAACCAAACTGAATTAGAAAATTTACTGAAAGAAACTGGTGCAGTAGAAATTAATATTGTTGAAAAAGAAGCACATTAATATGAAGGCCTTAATAAAAATAACAATTATAGCATTAGTATTAGTTACAAGCGTATCTTGTAAGAATGATTCAAGTCGTAACTACCAATACATGCCAAATATGTATGAATCGGTAGGTTATGAAACTTATTCAGAATCTGATGCTTTTAGAAATGGTGTTGAAGCACAGTTACCAGCAGAAGGCTCGGTAGCAAGAGGACATATTCCATTTGATATAGAAAATACATTAGAAGGTTTTAACACCGCAAAACAATCTTTAATGAGTCCTTTAGATTCAACACAGATTGATAGTAAAAGAGGTAAAGAGCTTTATGATATTTACTGTGGAATTTGCCACGGAACAAAAGGAGATGGTCAAGGAAACTTGGTTAAACGTGAGAAGATATTAGGTATACCTAGTTATGATGACGTTGGTAGAGCTATAACAGCTGGTAGTATTTATCATACTATTTATTATGGTAAAAATGCTATGGGTTCTTACGCAAATCAACTGAATGAAGAAGAACGTTGGCAAGTTGTGGCTTATGTTTTAGAATTGAAAGCCAATTTAGAAAAATAAGATAGATAAAGATTATATATAGATATGTACACATTCTCAAATAGATTAAAGACATTTTCTATTGCCCTAATTATAATTGGTGCAATAGGTGTTGTTTATGGTTTTATGACATCTCATAAATCTTTTGAAACCGTTGAAACCATGTTAGCTAATGAAGCTTCACACGGTGGTGGTCACGGAGAGAAAGCATCTCATGATGTTGCTACAACACACGATATGAAAGCTGAACATTCAGGTCATGCTGGAAAAGCAGGACATGATGATAAAGCAGGTAGTCATGTTGAAAAACACAAAAAACATGTAGAACATGTACAACACCAAATAGCTAATAGACCATGGTCTGCTATTTATGTTGCTGCATTTTTCTTCTTCATGATAGGTTTAGGTGTTCTAGCATTTTACGCTATTCAATTTGCTGCTCAGGCCGGATGGTCACCTGTTCTTTTCAGAGTTATGGAAGGTATCAGTGCATACGTATTACCTGGTGGTTTAATAGTTTTAGCAATTGCTGTTGCATCTGGTACAATAGGTCATTACAATCTTTTTGTATGGATGGATCCAGAGGTTGTTGCTCATGATAAGTTAATTCAAGGCAAGCAAAGTTATTTAAACCTACCTTGGTTTGTAATTAGAGGTTTAATTTTTATAGCAGGTTGGAGTATCTACAGACATTTTGCACGTAAATTCTCTTTAGCACAAGATAATGCTGATATCAACGATAACAGTAACTTTAAGAAGTCTTTCCGTATTGCGGCTGCATTCTTAGTATTTTACATCTATTCAGAGTCTATTATGTCTTGGGATTGGATTATGAGTGTTGATCCACACTGGTTTAGTACCTTATTTGGATGGTATGTATTTGCAAGTATGTTTGTAAGTGGTATTACAGTAATTGCATTAACAACTATTTATTTAAAGTCTAAAGGTCTTTTAGAATTCGTAAATGATAGTCATATTCATGATTTAGCTAAATTTATGTTTGGTATCAGTATTTTCTGGACATACTTATGGTTCTCTCAATTTATGTTAATATGGTACTCTAATATTCCTGAAGAAGTTACTTACTTCGTATCACGTTTCCAAGATTACCAATTACCATTCTTAGGTATGGTAGTTATGAACTTTGTGTTCCCATTATTACTATTAATGAATAGTGATTTTAAACGTGTACCTTGGTTTATTGTTATGGCAGGTGTTGTTATCCTTGCCGGACATTATTTAGATATATTTGTGATGATAATGCCAGCTACTGTAGGAGACAGATGGTTTATCGGAATCCCTGAAATAAGTGCTATTTTATTGTTTGCTGGTCTGTTTATGTTTGTGGTATTTACTGCCATATCTAAAGCACCTTTATTAGCAAAAGGAAATCCATTTATTAAAGAAAGTGAACATTTTCATTATTAAAAATTAATTAAAGTAGAGAAGAGACAATGACAGCTTTTTTAACAATTATAATAGTTCTTTTTATTGCAGTTGCCATATGGCAAATGGTAAAAATATTTGACTTAGCACAAGTTGGTGTAACAAATAGCCAAGTAGCAACTGAGAAAGATAATAAGATGAATGCCTACTTAATGATAGGTTTCTTAATCTTCATTTATGCCTTAACCATTATCAGTTTTGTTTTATGGGGTGACTTACCACTTCTATCAAACTCGGCTTCAGAGCATGGTCCACAAATTGATAATTTAATGATTATCTCTTTAGTGGTTATATTTATAGTACAAACGCTTACGCAGTTTTTACTTCATTACTTTGCATTTAAGTACCGTGGAGAAAAAGGTAAAAAAGCATTATACTACGCTGATAACAATACTTTAGAGGCTATTTGGACTATAATCCCAGTAATTGTTCTTGCTGGTTTAATTATCTATGGTTTATTTACTTGGACGAGCATTATGAATGTAAGTGAAGATGATGATCCATTAGTAGTTGAATTATATGCACAACAGTTTAACTGGAAAGCACGATATGCAGGTAACGATAATACTTTAGGTAAGGCTAATGTACGTTTAATTGATATCGATAAAGCTAATATCTTAGGTGTTGATGAATCAGACCCTAATGCACAAGATGATATTATTACTACAGAATTACATTTACCTGTAGGTAAGCCAGTATTATTTAAAATGCGTTCACAAGATGTTTTACACTCAGCATATATGCCACACTTTAGAGCACAAATGAACTGTGTTCCTGGTATGATTACTCAGTTTGGTTTCACTCCAACAGTAACAACTGCTGAAATGAGACAAACACCTGAAATTATTGAAAAGGTAGCTAATATTAATTCTATTAGAGTTGATAAAAGTAAAGAGTTAGCAGCTAAAGGTGAGGCAGCTCTTGATCCTTACGAATTTGATTATCTACTTATATGTAATAAAATTTGTGGTAAGTCTCATTACAACATGCAAATGAAAATTATAGTAGAAAGCCAAGAAGAATATGATGCTTGGTTAGCAGAACAAAAAGAATTCAAAGATTCTTTAATTAAGTAATTACAAACGGTTTTAAAAAAGTATATATAAGGTTATGTCAACACACGCAGATACTCACGCTCACGACGACGATCACGGACATCATCATAAAGAAACATTTATTACTAAATACATATTTAGTATAGATCATAAAATGATTGCTAAGCAGTACTTAATTACAGGTACTATTATGGGAATTATAGGTATATTAATGTCTATTATGTTCCGTATTCAAATAGCTTGGCCAGAAGAGCCTAATGTGCTTTTTGAAGCTTTATTAGGAAAATGGGCACCTGATGGTGTTATGGATGCTGATATTTACTTAGCATTAGTAACAATTCACGGTACCATTATGGTATTCTTTGTACTTACTGCAGGTTTAAGTGGTACCTTTAGTAACTTACTTATTCCATTGCAAATTGGTGCTCGTGATATGGCATCTGGTTTCCTTAACATGGTATCTTATTGGTTATTCTTTTTATCAAGTGTAATCATGCTTATATCACTGTTTGTTGAAGCAGGTCCTGCAGCAGCTGGTTGGACAATCTATCCACCATTATCAGCCTTACCAATGGCTCAAGGTGGTTCAGGATTAGGTATGACCCTTTGGCTTGTATCTATGGCTATATTTATTGCATCTTCATTATTAGGATCATTAAATTATGTAGTAACTGTTATTAACTTACGTACAAAAGGTATGTCAATGACACGTTTACCATTAACTATTTGGGCTTTCTTTGTAACAGCTATTATTGGTATCGTATCTTTCCCAGTATTATTATCTGCAGCATTATTATTAATAATGGATAGAAGTTTTGGAACATCATTCTTCTTATCAGATATCTTTATTCAAGGTGAAGTATTACACTACCAAGGTGGTTCACCTGTATTATTCGAACACTTATTCTGGTTCTTAGGACACCCTGAAGTATATATCGTTATTCTTCCTGCTATGGGATTAGTATCAGAAATTATGGCTACAAACTCACGTAAACCAATTTTTGGATACCGTGCCATGATTGTATCTATATTAGCTATTGCTTTCCTTTCAACAATTGTTTGGGGACACCATATGTTCGTATCAGGTATGAATCCTTTCTTAGGTTCTGTATTTACATTTACAACATTATTAATTGCTATTCCATCTGCCGTTAAAGCCTTTAACTGGATTACCACGATATGGAAAGGTAATATTCAAATGAATCCAGCCATGCTGTTTTCTATAGGATTTGTATCAACGTTTATATCTGGTGGTTTAACTGGTATCATATTAGGTGATTCAGCTTTAGATATCAATGTACATGATACGTATTTCGTTATTGCACACTTCCACTTAGTAATGGGTATATCTGCTTTATATGGTATGTTTGCTGGTATTTATCACTGGTACCCAAAAATGTTTGGTCGTATGTTAAACAAGAAATTAGGTTATATTCACTTTTGGATAACAGCTATCTGTGCTTACGGTGTTTTCTTCCCAATGCACTTTATTGGAATGGCAGGTTTACCAAGACGTTATTATACTAACTCTAATTTCCCATTATTTGATGATTTAGCAAACGTAAATGTAGTTATTACTGTATTTGCTATCATAGGAGCTGTAGCACAAATAATTTATTTATATAACTTCTTTGCAAGTATATTTGTAGGTAAGAAAGCAACACAAAACCCTTGGAGAGCTACTACGTTAGAGTGGACGACACCAGTAGAACATGTTCATGGAAATTGGCCAGGCGCTATCCCTCATGTTTACCGTTGGTCATATGACTATAGTAAACCAGGTCATGATGTAGATTTCGTACCTCAAAATGTCCCTTTAAAAGAAGGTGAAGAGGAATTACACCATTAAAAAAATGTTTTTCATTAGTCGAAAAACTTCCAAATAATAAAAGCCTTTCTATGAATTTAGAAAGGCTTTTTTCTTTTTTAGATTATATTCTATAACACACTTCGTATATTTGTTTTAAAGTAAAATTATAATTAGTCCTTTTGCTAAGTACTTATCATGAACGAAAACTTAGACCCTACCAACCAAAATTTTTCTCCGGAAGAAAACGATATAGAAAAAAAGCTAAGACCCTTATCATTTGATGATTTTACGGGGCAAGATCAAGTATTGGAAAATCTTCAAATATTTGTACAAGCGGCTAATGGACGTGATGAAGCATTAGATCATACTTTGTTTCATGGACCTCCTGGTCTTGGTAAAACAACTTTAGCCCACATCTTAGCTAATGAATTAGGTGTAAGTATAAAAGTCACCTCTGGGCCTGTATTAGATAAACCTGGCGATTTAGCAGGTTTACTAACAAATTTAGATGAACGCGATGTTTTATTTATTGATGAAATACATAGATTAAGTCCTATTGTTGAAGAGTATCTATATTCAGCAATGGAAGATTATAAGATTGACATCATGATTGAATCGGGACCTAATGCCCGAACTGTTCAAATAAACCTGAATCCATTTACTTTAATTGGTGCAACTACACGTTCTGGATTACTTACAGCACCAATGCGTGCCCGTTTTGGTATTCAGAGTCGCTTACAGTATTATAATACTCCTTTATTAACTAGTATCGTACAGCGTAGTTCTGCTATTTTGGCTATGCCTATTTCTATGGAGGCTGCTGTTGAAATTGCAGGTAGAAGTCGAGGAACACCTAGGATTGCAAATGCTTTGTTACGACGTGTTAGAGATTTTGCACAAATTAAAGGAGATGGAACAATTGATATTACTATAGCGCGCTTTGCGTTGGAAGCTTTAAACGTTGATGCACATGGCCTAGATGAAATGGATAATAAGATTTTAACCACCATCATTGATAAGTTTAAAGGTGGTCCTGTTGGTATTACAACTTTAGCTACAGCAGTTAGTGAAAGCGCCGAAACAATTGAAGAAGTTTATGAGCCGTTTTTAATACAGCAAGGGTTTATAATGCGTACCCCTCGAGGACGCGAAGTAACTGAACAAGCATATAAGCACTTAGGACGGGTTAAAGGACCAACACAAGGCGGTTTATTTTAATTAATCTCACTAATTTGAAAAACTCAAAACCAATACCGAGCGTCCCTTTAACCAAGTTTTTAACCAATTCCTTACAAATTGTTAAGAACCCATTACCGTTTCATAATGAAAATTTTATAGCTCAAGGTGATGTTTTTAAATTAAAAATAGGTCTTTCTAATAGTGTTGTGTTTATACGGGATGCTGCTTTTGCAGAATATGTTTTAAAAACCAATCAAAAAAATTATCACAAATCCAAAATACAAACCGAAGATTTGGTTAAGTATGTTGGTAAAGGGCTTTTAACAGCCGAAGGTGAACATTGGAAAAAACAACGTAAACTTATACAGCCCGCCTTCCATAAAAAGCAATTAGAAAATCTGCTTGAGAGTATTAAAGGTGCTATTCTTTTAGGATATACTAAAATTAGTACAGATCAAAAAATTGATATTTTTCCTGTTTTAAATGATTTAGCATTTCAAACTGTAGTAACTTCACTATTTAGTGGTGCCGCAGATCAAACAGCTATAAATCGCTTACAGTTTATAACAGAGGAAGCTCAGAAAATGTTAGTAAAAGAATTGCGTCAGCCGTATTTAGGTTGGTGGTTTGATTGGAGTGGTGAAATTGAAAAGCACCTAGCATTAACCCGAGAAGCTCGAGAAATTTTAAAACAAATTGTAAAAGAGCGACGTGAATCTAGCATTAAGCATCATGATTTATTAGATATGCTTTTAGATGCCAGATATGAGGATGGAAATGCAATGGACGAAGCACAGTTAATAGATGAAATATTAATTTTGTTTACAGCAGGTCATGAAACTACTTCAAACGCTTTAACTTTTACAGCTCAGTTACTAGCATTACATCCCGAATGGCAAGAAAAAATATTAGCTGAACGTCAAGTTATCTTAAGTGAAAGTTCAGATTTGATGGGAGTTGTTTCACAATCCAAAATTTGCCAGCAGGTTATTGAAGAAGCCATGCGTTTGTATCCGCCCGTGTATTTTATAGATCGTGTGAATATTGCTGACGATTCATTTAATGGTTTTGATATCCCTACGCAATCCAACTTACTGTTTTCTGTGTATGAAATGCATAGACATCCTGAATTATGGGATCAGCCAGACCAATTTATGCCTGATCGATTTCAAGATGGTAGTCGTAAGTTTTCATCTCAATATTTTCCTTTTGGAGCAGGACCTCGCAAATGCATTGGTAATAACTTTGCTATGTTTGAAATGATATTAGCGGTATCAGAGTTAGTAGCAGGTTTTAAGATTAAGCCTAATTTTGAGACTATTGATATAACTCCACTTATTACTTTAAAGCCTAAAAATGCTTTTCTAACTTTTGAAAATCGATAGTGATACCTAGTACGAAAGCCAAATATAGTAACTTGATTAAAGCTGAAGCCAAGCGTCTCGGTTTTATGTCTTGTGGTATTAGTCCAGCAGAATTTCTAGAAGCAGAAGCACCTCGATTGGAACGTTGGCTAAATAAAAATATGAATGGAGAAATGCGGTATATGGAAAACCATTTCGATAAACGTTTAGATCCTACAAAATTAGTAGAAGGCTCTAAAAGTGTTATTTCTCTTCTATTAAATTATTTTCCTGCCGAAACGCAAAGTACCGATAGCTACAAGATCTCCAAGTATGCATTTGGTACTGATTATCATTTTGTAATTAAAGACAAACTAAAAACATTACTAGAAACCATTCAATCAGAAATAGGTGATGTTTCAGGGCGTGCTTTTGTTGATTCAGCACCGGTGCTGGATAAAGCGTGGGCCGCTAAATCAGGTCTAGGCTGGATTGGTAAACATTCCAATTTATTAACCCAGCAAGTGGGCTCTTTTTATTTTATAGCAGAATTAATAATCGATTTAGAATTAGAATATGATGGTATAACAAGTGATCATTGTGGCACCTGTACAAAATGCATCGATGCCTGTCCTACGGAAGCAATTACAGAACCGTATGTGGTTGATGGTAGCAAGTGTATTTCTTATTTCACAATTGAGCTGAAGGATAATATTCCTTCTGAATTTAAAAACCAGTTTAACGATTGGATGTTTGGTTGCGATATTTGTCAAGATGTATGCCCATGGAACCGCTTTTCAAAAGCGCATAACGAACCACTTTTTAATCCACATCCTGAATTGTTAGAGATGAGCAAGAAAGATTGGGATGAAATAACAGAAGATACGTTTCGCAAAGTATTTAAAAAATCGGCCGTAAAACGCACTAAGTTTTCTGGTTTACAACGAAACATTCGGTTTTTAAAAGCATAAGCCTTTTAGCTTGTCTTATCATATTTTATACTATAGGTTCCTGTCTTCTAGTTACTAAATAGCTTAATAGCCTCAATAGTATTAGGTTTCTGTTTTAATCAATTTAGATAGGTATTGTTACCAAAATAACAACGAAATATTCATATTCAAATAACAAAATAGAAGTCTGACAATGCTTATATTTGCTTCTTAATTATTTTACAATTATGAGCAAGCAAAGCAGAAGAAGAGAAGCATTAGTATATCACGCTAAGCCTACACCGGGGAAAATAAAAGTTGTTCCAACAAAGAAATATGCAAGTCAACGCGATTTATCATTAGCCTATTCACCGGGTGTTGCAGAGCCATGCCTTGAAATAGCTAAAGATGTAGATAACGTTTATAAATATACTACTAAAGGGAATTTAGTAGCTGTAATATCTAATGGAACAGCCGTTTTAGGTCTAGGAAACATTGGACCAGAAGCCTCTAAGCCAGTAATGGAAGGAAAGGGTTTGCTTTTTAAAATATTTGCCGATATAGATGTTTTTGATATTGAAGTTGATACTGAAAATATAGAAGAGTTTATTCAAACGGTTAAAAAGATAGCTCCTACATTTGGTGGGATTAACTTAGAAGATATAAAAGCTCCTGAAGCTTTTGAAATAGAGCGAAGGTTAAAAGAGGAATTAGATATTCCTGTTATGCATGACGATCAGCATGGTACTGCTATAATTTCTGCGGCAGCATTATTAAATGCCTTAGAGATTACAGGTAAAAAAATTGACGAAGTACAAATCGTAATCAGTGGAGCAGGTGCAGCGGCTATTTCATGTTCACGCCTGTATCAAGCTTTTGGTGCCAAGCGCGAAAATATGGTTATGTTAGATAGTAAAGGTGTTATTCGTCAAGATCGAGAAACCTTAACTAAAGAAAAAGCAGAATTTGCAACCCACAGAAAAATTGATACGCTGGATGAAGCGATGAACAATGCTGATGTATTTATCGGACTTTCTACGTCTAATATCGTTTCACCAAACATGTTATTGTCTATGGCAGAAAACCCAATAGTTTTTGCCATGGCTAATCCCGATCCTGAAATTCAATACGATTTGGCTGTAGCTACTCGTAAAGATATTATCATGGCTACAGGTAGAAGTGACCATCCTAACCAAGTTAATAATGTATTAGGTTTCCCATTTATTTTTAGAGGTGCATTAGATGTTCGTGCTACAAAAATTAATGAGGAAATGAAGATGGCAGCAGTTGTTGCCTTGGCTAAGTTAGCTAAAGAACCGGTTCCAGAACAGGTTAATATTGCTTATGGTGAAACACGACTTACCTTTGGTAGGGATTATATTATTCCAAAACCATTTGATCCACGATTAATTTCGCAAGTACCACCAGCTGTAGCAAAAGCAGCAATGAAAAGTGGTGTAGCTAAACATCCAATTTCTGATTGGGATAAGTATGAAAATGAACTTTTAGAACGTTCAGGTTCTGATAATAAAGTAGTACGTTTATTATTAAACCGTGCTAAATTAAGTCCAAAGCGAGTTGTATATGCTGAAGCGGATCATTTAGATGTGTTAAAAGCAGCACAAATTGCCTATGATGAGGGAATTGCTCATCCTATTTTACTTGGACGACGTTCGGTAATTGAAAAACTAAAATTAGAAATAGAGTTTGATGCCGATGTGCCAATTATAGATCCTAAATCGGACGAAGAAGAAGATCGTTTAAAAGCGTATGCTAAAGTATATTGGGAACAACGTAAGCGTAAAGGGGTAACCTTATATTCCGCTGAAAAAATGATGCGTGAGCGTAATTATTTTGCAGCCATGATGGTTAATGAAGGTGATGCCGATGCTTTAATTTCTGGTTTTTCACGTAGCTACCCATCTGTTGTAAAACCGATGTTGGAACTTATTGGTCTAGCACCAGGTTCTACACGTGTGGCAACAACCAATATTATGATGACTCAGCGTGGACCTTTATTTTTAAGTGATACTGCTATAAATATTAACCCTTCAGCAGCCGATTTAGCTAAAATTGCACAAATGACAGCGGGTGTGGTAAAAATGTTCGGAATGGAGCCTGTAATGGCTATGATATCGTATTCTAATTTTGGTTCATCAAAAAATCAAACAGCAATTAAAGTACGTGAAGCCGTAGCATATTTACATCAAAGACATCCTAATTTATTAGTAGATGGTGAACTGCAAGCCGATTTTGCACTAAATAGTGAAATGCTTCAAGATAGTTTTCCGTTTTCTAAATTGGCAGGTAAAAAGGTCAATACGTTAATATTTCCGAATTTAGAATCAGGAAATATCACCTATAAATTGTTGAAAGAATTAAATAAAGCCGACTCTATAGGGCCTATTATGATGGGGATGCGTAAGCCTGTTCATATTTTACAATTAGATGCTAGTGTGGACGAAATTGTAAACATGACAGCTATTGCGGTTATTGATGCACAGCAAAAAGAAAAATATGAACAATCGCAAAAAGGGTGATTCTCAAAACAAACACCTTTGTATTGTCAATAAATTTATTACATTTGAGAGTTAATATCTTGTTAATTAATGATTACACATATTCAAGGAAAACTTGTTGAGAAAAAGCCAACAGGCGTTGTTATAGACTGCAACGGTGTTGGCTATCATTTAAATATTTCGCTTCATACATTTTCGCAAATTCCCGATAACGAAAACCTTAAACTGTATACCCATCTTCAGGTAAAAGAAGATTCGCATACGTTATTTGGTTTTTCGTCTTTAGCAGAGCGTGAAATTTTTAGAATGTTGTTGTCTGTAAGTGGTATTGGCGCCAGTACTGCCCGAACCATGTTGTCGTCATTAACACCTGTACAAGTACGTGAAGGTATTGCCGTTGGGGATGTTGCGTTAATACAATCAATAAAAGGTATTGGTGCAAAAACGGCACAGCGCGTTATCTTAGACTTGAAAGATAAAGTTTTAAAAGTCTATGATATTGATGAAAATTCTACAGCACAAAGCAATACTAATAAAGATGAAGCGTTATCAGCATTGGAGGTTTTAGGCTATACAAAGAAACAGGCAGAACGTGTAGTTGATAAGTTTTTAAAGCAAGAGCCTCAAGCCGATGTCGAAACCATTATTAAGCAAGCGTTAAAAAATTTATAATAGATTTTGAATACAACTAACCCAAATTTATATAAATCAATAAAAAACTACGTACTAATTGTTGGTGCTTTATGTTGTTCCTTAATCACGTGGTCTCAAACAAACCCTGTAAATCAAGATTCTACACAAACGGGGTTTAATATGGGTAATATGCAAATGCCTAATCCGTCTAGTATTGAGTCTAAATACAAGTACGACCCTATTACAGATAGATATATTTATACGGAAACAGTAGGTGATTTTAATATAAATTACCCCATAATTTTAACACCTAAAGAGTATCAAGATTTAATAGTTAAGCAAAGTTTACAGTCGTACTACAAACAAAAAATTGATGCTTTTGAGGGGAAAAAGGAAGGTAGTGAAGAGGAACAGAAAAATTTATTACCCGAATTTTATGTGAATTCCGGTTTCTTTGAAACAATATTTGGAGGTAATACTATTGAGGTTATTCCACAAGGTTCGGTAGAAATGGACTTAGGTATTTTGTTTACAAAGCAAGATAATCCAGCCTTTTCACCGCGAAATAGATCTAGTTTTACATTCGATTTTGATCAACGAATTAGTTTAAGTTTGTTAGGTAAAGTAGGAACTAGACTTCAAATTACAGCCAATTATGATACCGAATCAACTTTTGATTTTCAGAATTTAATTAAATTAGAGTATACCCCAACAGAAGACGATATTATTCAAAAAATTGAAGTAGGTAACGTTAGTATGCCTTTAAATAGTTCTCTAATTACAGGTGCACAAAGTTTATTTGGTGTTAAAACACAATTACAGTTTGGAAAAACGACTATTACGGGTGTGTTTTCCGAACAAAAATCCGATAGAACAACAGTTGTAGCTCAAGGCGGTGGTACTTTAGAAGAGTTTGATTTCTTTGCTAGAGATTATGATGAAAACCGTCACTTCTTTTTAGCGCATTATTTTAGAGATCACTATGATGAGGCTTTAGCTAATTACCCTTATATATTCTCCAATGTTCAAATTACACGTATTGAAGTTTGGATTACCAATAGAACAAACCGAACTGAAAACGTTAGAAATATAGTAGCCCTTCAGGATTTAGGTGAATCTAATTCCGACCCTCTTGCCAATGATATTTTATTAAATCCTATACCTGCAGGATTCTTAAATGCTGGTCCTAATGCATACCCAGATAATAGTAATAATGATTATAATCCAACAACTATTGGTTCTGGTTCCATATTAACAAGTGCTATTCGTGATATTGCAACTGCACAGCAAGGTTTTGGAAGTCTTTCAGCTTCTGTAAGTGAAGGTTCAGATTATGCAAAACTTGAAAACGCAAGAAAACTTACCGAAGGTCAAGAATATACCGTTAATACGCAATTAGGATATATTTCCTTAAACCAACGATTAACCAATGATGAAGTAGTTGCCGTTGCATTCCAGTATACGGTAGGTGGGCAAGTGTATCAAGTTGGTGAATTTGCTAACGGCGGAGTGGATCCAACAGGTGTTGATGACTCTGGAGCTATAACTACTGTTACGAATAATACCTTAGTTTTAAAATTATTAAAGAGTCCTATTACCAATGTTCAGCAGCCTATTTGGGACTTAATGATGAAAAATATATACGATACAGGAGCCTATCAATTAAGTCAAGAAGATTTTAAACTTAATATCTTTTACAATGAAGCGTCTCCTTTAAATTATATATCGCCAGTAGAAGGAACTGCATTTCCAGATTTTGAAGGAAACCCTATTCAAGAAACAACACTACTGCGTTTATTTAATTTAGATAGGTTGAACTTTAATGGCGACCCTCAAAATAATGGTGATGGGTTTTTTGATTTTGTTTCAGGGGTAACAGTCTTACCAGAAAACGGGAAAATTGTTTTCACTAAAGTAGAGCCTTTTGGAGAGTATTTATTTGAAACGCTATCATTATCAAATGCTGAAGATTATACCAATACAGCTACCTATAACCCTAATCAATCCAAGTATGTTTACGACGTGCTTTATAAGGAGACAAAATCGGCGGCATTAGAAGAAGCTGATAAGAATAAATTTAAAATAAAAGGTAGTTATACATCGGAGGGGAGTGATGGTATTCCTATAGGGGCTTTTAATGTTCCTCGTGGTTCGGTTACTGTTACTGCAGGAGGACGAACACTTGTAGAGGGTGTTGATTATACCGTTAATTATTCAGCAGGTACTGTTCAAATTCTAGACGAAGCATTAAAGGCTTCTAATACACCAATTCAAGTATCAACAGAAAACAATGCTGTTTTTGGTCAACAAACGAAGCGTTTTACAGGTATAAATGTCGAACATAAGTTTAACGAGAATTTTGTAATTGGAGGTACGTGGTTACATCTAAACGAACGTCCAATTACTCAGAAAGCCAATTATAGTCAGGAACCTATAAATAATCATATTTTTGGTTTTAATGGAAATTATTCAACCGAAGTGCCCTTTTTAACGCGCTTAGTTAATAAGCTTCCTAATATAGATACAGATGTGATGTCTAATTTATCAGTTAGAGGTGAATTTGCATATTTGGCGCCTGGTTCTCCAAGTGGAACTGACTTTGAAGGAGAAGCCACTTCTTATGTTGATGATTTTGAGGGCTCACAAAATAATATAGATTTAAAATCGCCACAGTCGTGGTTTTTATCAAGTAGACCTCTAGGGATAAATGGTAATAATGACGATCAAAATGGTATAGAGCAAGGATACGATCGTGCATTACTAAACTGGTATACTATTGACCCTATTTTTTACAGTAGTCAAAGTCCAAGCGGTATTAATGACGATGATATTTCGGATCTATACACCAGTCGTGTATTTATCAACGAGCTTTTCCCCGCACAAGATATTGCTCAAGGACAGACAACGGTTTTATATACTTTAGATTTAGCTTACTATCCTAACGAACGTGGACCTTACAATTTTCAAACAAACAATGTAGATATTACTGAAAATGAGTTAACAGTTCCACAAAATAGTTGGGCTGGTATAACAAGAGGTTTAAATTCTACAGATTTTGAGCAAGCTAATGTAGAGTATATTGAATTCTGGTTACAAGATCCATTCCAAGAAAACCCTACAAATCCAGGAGGAAAGCTTGTGTTTAACTTAGGTAATATCTCAGAGGATGTAGTTAAAGATGGTCGTAAACTTTATGAAAACGGCTTACCTATAGATGGGAATGTTATTGGAGTTTTACCGCAATCTGCCTCGTGGAATACAGTTTACCCTCAAAATCAATCGCTTATTTATGCCTTTGATACAACGGGTGATGAGCGTGATAATCAAGATGTTGGTTATGATGGTTTTAGTGATTCTGATGAGCAAGCTGTTTTTACAAATTATGCAGCACTTCAAGATCCAGCTAATGATAATTACGAGTATTTTTTAAATACTGATGGTGATATTTTTCAACGATACAAGCGTTACAATGGTGTAGATGGTAACTCGCCAGATACTTTTTCGGACACAGAGCGTGGTTCAACGTCTCAACCCGATGTTGAGGATGTGAATCGTGATAATACCATGAATACTATTGATAGTTATTATGAGTATGAATTGGATATTAAACCCTCTGATTTAAATATTGATAATAAGTATATTGTAGATATTAAAGCCAATCAAGAGCGTGTAATGCCAAATGGTGAAAACAAAACCCCAGTTTGGTATCAGTTTAGAATTCCTGTTGATGATATTGATAAAACGGCAATTGGCGGTATTTCGGATTTACGATCTATCCGATTTGCACGTATGTATCTTAAAGAGTTTTCTCAGCCAACGGTTATGCGTTTTGGTACGTTAGATTTAGTACGTAGTGAATGGCGTCGTTATACACAAACATTAGATACCGATGAAGGTGATCCTGAATTGGATGCTACCGAATTTTCTGTTGGTGTTGTAAGTACTCTTGAAAACGATGGTAGTTACCAGTCGCCTCCAGGTGTAGATCCAGAAGAGCTTTTTAATAACAATACTGTTATTCGTCAGAACGAACAATCATTACTATTAGATGTATGTGGTTTAGAAACTGAAGATGGTCGTGCTGTATTTAAAAATATCAATGTAGATATGCGTCAATACAAACGATTACGTATGTATATGCACGCCGAAGAAGGTGATCAGCCAGGTTTGGATGACGATGATTTATTTGGTTTCATTCGTATGGGTAATGATTTAACACAGAATTACTACGAAATCATGGTACCGCTTAAAGTTTCTCAAGGTCTTTCACGTGAAGCTTTATGGCCTGAAGCCAATCAAGTAAACTTACCTTTAGAGGTTTTACAACAAATAAAATCGAAAGCCATTGCAGCCGGAAATATTAATAGTTTAGACCCAACTTATTATGATGTTATTCAAGAACAGCTAAGTAATGCAGCTGTTAATGAATACGATCCACTACCAGTAGGTTTATCTGATTCCGATGCTTTCCATCGTGTTGCCATTGTTGGTAATCCTAATTTTGGTGATATTAGAACCCTTATGGTGGGTGTGAAAAACAGAGCAGCTGTAGATAGGTGTGCTGTAGTATGGTTAAATGAATTGCGTTTATCTGATATGGATAGTGATGGCGGTTGGGCTGCTGTTTTAAGTATGGATTCCAATATTGCCGATTTTGCCAGTATTAGTGCAACAGGTCGTAAGAGTACTTCTGGTTTTGGAAGTATCGAGCAAGGACCTGAAGAGCGTAGTTTAGAAGATGTTCAGCAATATGATGTTGTAACAAACGTTAATGTAGGGCAATTATTACCAGAAAAATGGGGTATTCAAATACCGTTTAACTATGGAGTAGGTGAGGAAAAAATTACACCACGTTATGATGAGTATTATCGCGATATAGAACTTGATACCCAATTGGATAACAATGTTAATCAAGATTCCATACTTAACGTAAATGAAAATTTCACCAAACGTAAGAGTATTAATTTTATCGGGGTACGAAAAATACGAACTACCGATGCTACACCGCGTTTTTATGATGTAGAAAATTTCACATTAAACTATTCTTACAATAAAATTGAACACCGTGATTTTGAAATAGAGAGTTCTGTAGATAAAAATGTGCGTACCGGACTTAACTATGCTTATAATTTTGCTCCGTTAAGCGTTGAGCCTTTTAAGAAAAATGATTCATTATTTACAGGTAAATACTGGAAGATTTTAAAGGACTTTAATTTTAATCCACTGCCTGCTAGTTTCACTGTAAATTCAAATATTACCAGACAGTTTAATAAGCAAAAATTTAGAGAACTTGATTTAGGAGGAGACAATATTGGTATTCAAGAACTGTATAGACGTAATTATACATTCGATTTCGGATATACCATTAATTACAACTTAACGAAGTCTCTGTCTATGAATTTTACGGCATCGAATGTGAATATTGTTCGTAATTATTTCCAAAATGATGTTATTCTAAATGGCGAGCAAGATCCAAGTTTAGATGTTTGGGATGGCTTTTTCGACTTTGGTGACCCCAATACCCAATACCAACAATTAGGTGTTAATTATGAAATACCTATAAATAAGATTCCAACCTTTGCCTTTATAGATGCTAATTATTCCTATAGTGGTGAATTTCAATGGCAAAAAGGTTCCGATGTTTTACAAGAATTAGAAATAGATGGTTTAACGTATAATTTAGGAAATGTCGTGTCGAATGCCAATCAGCATAACCTAAACACCTCATTTAATATGAGTAAGTTGTATAATTACGTCGGGTTAAAGAAAAAACCAATCCGTAAAAACGGTGCAGCTTCTCGTTCTAATGCTAAACGTTCACCAACACCACCAGGGCAAAGTCTGCAGCGCTCGGCTCCTAAAGCAGAAACTGAAGATGTAGCCAAGAATAATACAGGAACTAAATTAATGAATACCGGAATTGGTATTGTTACAGCTGTAAAACGTATTCAACTTAACTACTCGGAAACCAATGGTACATATCTACCGGGTTATTTGCAAACACCTGGTTTTATAGGAACATTAAAACCAACAGTAGGATTTACATTTGGTAGTCAGAATGATATTAGAAATATGGCAGCTAGTCGTGGGTGGTTAACATTGTATCCTGATTTTAATGATCAATATCGTGCAACGAAAACAAGACAATTAGACTATTCAGCGAATATTGAACCATTCAAAGATTTAAAAATTGATGTAGTAGGTAACCGTATGTATTCGGAAAGTTATACTGAAAATTATCGAGTTAATGATTTAGGAAGCGAGCTAGAATACGAGTCTCTTACGCCTAATGCATTCGGAAATTTTAATATTTCTACCGTTTTACTTAAAACAGCCTTTAGCGCAAGTGATGAAGTTCAATCGCAAGCATTTAACGAATTCCGTTCCAACCGATTAAAAGTAGCAAACCGATTGGCGGAGGAATTTTATGGTAATGCTGCTTACCCAATAGACTCTGAAGGGTATCCTGTAGGTTTTGGGAAAAATAGTCAAGCCGTTTTATTGCCATCGTTCTTATCTGCTTATACAGGTAAAGATGCCGAAAGCGTATCATTAGGTGCCTTCCGTGATGTGCCAATTCCAAACTGGGATATTAAGTATACCGGTTTAATGAATTTGAAATGGTTTAAGAGTAAATTTAAGCGATTCTCAATTGTTCATGGATACCGCTCTAATTATACCATCAATCAGTTTAGAACAAACTTAGATTATGATGCTAGTAACCCGACAGAAGTTGATCAGAGTGGTAACTTTAAAAACGAAAGCTTATATAGTAATATTAGTTTAAGTGAAATGTTTACACCGCTGTTCCGTATTGATATGGAAATGCGAAACTCTATAAAAATTCTTCTCGAAATGAAGAAAGACCGTTTGTTATCATTAAGTTTTGATAATAACTTGATGACGGAAATTCAAGGTAATGAATATATCGTAGGATTGGGGTATCGCATAAAAGACGTTAGAATTAGAACCAAACTAGCAGGGCCTAAAAAACGAATAGTTAGTGATTTAAATATGAAGGCCGATATATCGGTTCGTGAAAATAAAACTATTATCCGTTATTTAGACTTAGAGAACAATCAAGTAACCTCAGGGCAAACCATTTGGTCTCTTAAATTTTCATCGGATTATGCGTTTAGTAAAAACTTAACGGGTATTTTCTATTTTGATTATGCCTTTTCAGAATATGCTATTTCTACGGCATTTCCGCAAACAACCATTCGCTCGGGGATAACCCTAAGATATACTTTTGGTAATTAATATATAATAGTTTGAAATTAGAAAGCTAATAAATACATTTGTAAAAAAAATAAGACCATGAATATTCCAGCTGAATTAAAATACACAAAAGACCACGAATGGGTTAAACTAGAAGGTGATATTGCCACTGTAGGTATTACAGACTTTGCTCAGAGTGAGTTAGGTGATATTGTTTATGTAGAAGTTGAAACAGTAGATGAAACACTTGATGCCGATGAGGTATTCGGTTCTGTAGAAGCTGTTAAAACGGTATCCGATTTGTTTTTACCAATCTCTGGTGAGATAATTGAATTTAATGAAGACCTTGAAGATGCTCCTGAAACGGTTAACAGCGACCCTTACGGTAGTGGTTGGATGATTAAATTAAAATGTGCAGACGTAGCAGACGTAGATGGTTTATTATCTGCTGATGCTTATAAAGAATTAGTTGGTGCTTAAGAAGCATAGTTTATTAATTTCTATAGCCTATTCTGTTGCCTTATTAACGGTTAGTTTGGTGCGTTTAGATCTTAATGAAATTGCAGAAATTGCACCTTCGTATTCAGATAAAATTTTTCACTTTGGGGCTTACGCTCTTTTTACGGGGCTTTGGTTTTATACCTTACATACCCAATTTAATTATTCCGTTTTTAAAACTTTATTGATAGTTGTATTAACTAGTATTAGTTTTGGTACAATAATTGAGGTTTTACAAACCGAATTAACAAATACACGTCATTTCGATTTTTATGATATAGCAGCAAATATAGGAGGTGTTCTTTTGGCAACAATCATATTTGTACTCTATAAAAAATCTGACGTTAAATAATATTAATCGTTTGTGTAATTACCAATTTATTGGTTATTTTAGCGAGCAGTAATAAATTTATAACTATGGAACCTAAAAAAAATCCTAAAGCAAATGTTGGCAGAAACAGTTCGTTGTTTTTTGCAATTGGTTTAGCACTAATGTTGTTTTTAACAAATATTGCTATTAACTATAAAACCTATGATAAAGAACTGATTGATATTGGGACCTTAGATATGGGTGAAGAACTAGAAGAAGAAATTCCAATTACACAAACAAATATTGCGCCACCACCACCGCCACCGCCACCAGCAGCACCGGAAGTGATTGAGGTTGTAGAAGATGAAGAGGAAGTAGAAGAAACAGTTATCGAATCAACAGAAACAAGTCAAGAAGAAGAGATTGTTGAAATTGAAGAGGTAGAAGTAGAAGAAGTAGAAGAAATTGAAGAGGTTCCTTTTGCAGTTATTGAAAATGTTCCTGTTTTCCCTGGATGTGATAAAGGAGATAACAATGCTAAAAAAGCTTGTATGAATAAGAAAATGAACGAATTCATTGCAAGAAAGTTTAATACAGATTTAGCTCAAGAATTAGGTTTATCAGGTATCCAACAAATACGTGTATTCTTTAAAATTGATAAAACTGGTGAGATTGTAGATGTTAAAGCTCGTGCACCACACCCAAGTTTAGAAAAAGAAGCAAAACGTGTTATTGGTTTATTACCTCAAATGAAACCAGGTAAGCAACGTGGTAAAGCGGTACGTGTACCTTATTACTTACCAATAAAGTTCCAAGTACAAGACTAATTACCCGAGCGGTTTTTATACAAAATTAAAATCCCGTTACTTTTAAAGTAGCGGGATTTTTTTTTGGTATGCTTATTGTGTTTTAGCATAATATTAACATTTAAATTTTAGTATTATGAATTTTTTAAACAAAAAACATGAAGGCACACTGCCATGTGCTTCAGCTAGAAACACAGGTGATAAGCATGCTGTGAATTTACAAAAAAATGCCACCATTTATTTTCAGGTTGGACTAATAATTTGCTTGCTGTTTGCTTATGGCTTATTGGAAATGCAGTTTGAAACTGTAAAACAATCAGAGCCAGCACTCGTTCTTGCTGCAGAACCTAATCCAGATTTAACCGTTGTAAATTACCAAGTTTATAAGGAGCCCATAAAGGAGCTTGTTCCTCAAAAGCAGGCGCCAAGAAATTCGGGTAGTTTACAGGTTGTTAAAAATTCAAGTAATCAAACAGAATCACCGGATACATTTTTAAATGAAGAACCAAAAGCTGATGAGGGTGATTTAGATCCGAATGCTATACATTTTGAACCGTTACCAGAAGAGCCTGTAAATATTATGTTAGTAGAACAAGTGCCTGTTTTTCCAGGTTGTGAATCGGCTGAAACTAATGATGAACGTCGAGCCTGTTTAAATGCACAGGTGGCTAACTTTGTTAAAGAAAAATTTGATACGGATAAATCAGTTAACCTTGGTTTAAAAGGGAAACAAAAAATTTATGTAAATTTCAAAATCACAGCCCAAGGAACAATTGAAATATTACAAACACGAGCACCTCACCGTTTGCTGGAAGAAGAAGCTAACCGAACCATTAACAAGCTTCCCAAAATGGTTCCTGCTAGGCATGGAGCTAAAAATGTACCAGTATTATACACCTTGCCTATTGTTTTTCAGGTAACAAATTAATATCCAGTAAATAACCAGTTTATGCCGTTATCAAATTCCATTTGGTAGCGGTATTTTTATAGGTGTATTATTAAAAAAATAGTATCTTTCAGCCTTATTAAATACGCCATTAATGAACAAGAGTGCTCTTAGTATTGTCCTACTTCTTTTGCTTCAATGTAGCTTATATGCTCAAAATAATATAAACTACGAAAAGCCCCCCGTTTTTCCTGAATGTGAATCGGTTGATTTTTCAGAAATTCAAAGTTGTTTTGATACCCAGGTTTTTGATTTGGTATTTAATAATTTTGAAGTTCCCGAAATTGTTTCTCAAGAGAATTTTGTGGGTACGATTATTGTTTTATTTGAAGTAAATGCTGAAGGTACTTTTCGAACAATCTATGTGGATGCACCTTATTCTGAATTAAAAGAAGAAGCAAAGCGTGTTTTTGAGGATTTTCCTAAAATTCAAGGAGCTACTTATAATGGAAACCCCACATATAAACAATATTCTATTAAATTAAATATTCCGCTTAATGCTCAAAATGTTGAAACTAATGATCTTTCAGAATCAACAGCGCAAGAAACAGAACTCGATGAATTAGAGCGTGGCGTCAAGAAAGAATATGATAGTGTTAACGCGCAATTAAAACCCTTTTCAAATAAAGAATATACGAGCCAATTAAATATTCCGTTTACACACGACTATTATGCTAAATTCGGACGTAACTTAAACTTAGTTGGTACCAATAGTCATACAGGATCTAAACCTTATACGTATGAGGACGTTTCTAAGTATTATGATTTTAATGCTGAAAAAGTAGCCTTGGAGAAATCAAAAACTTCATTTGGTGGACGTAAATTATGGAATGAACGTTTGGTTCGCGTAGAAGGAAAAGATTATTGGTTTACTGCCGATCCCATTTTTGATTTACAAGTAGGAAAGGATACGGAAGCCGATTTTAGTTCCACATTTAACAATACACGTGGGGTTAATATTCAAGGAGGACTAGGTAAAAAGTTTAGCTTTTATGCATCAGTTTTTGAGAGTCAAGGACGTTTTGCGGAGTATTATAATAACTATGCAGAATCTATAAAAGCAGCCGATGAGGTAGCTGTTATTCCAGGGCGGGGTATAGCTAAGCGATTTAAAGAAGATGCCTATGATTATCCAGTAGCGGAAGCATATCTATCTTTTACACCAGCTAACTTTTTTAATGTTCAGTTTGGGCAAGGGAAAAATTTCATAGGTGATGGATACCGATCATTATTTACAAGTGATGTATCTAGCCCGTACCCATTTCTGAAATTGAATACTACTTTTTGGAAAATTAAGTACACCAATACTTGGATGTGGCTTCGTGATACACGTCCCGATGTGATTGATCCTGAAGGGGCTTATTTAAGCAAATATATGGCAACTCATTTTTTAAGTTGGAATGTAACTAAACGTTTAAATATTGGTTTTTTCGAATCGGTAATTTGGTCTAAAACAGCTAATCGCGGTTTTGATGTGAGTTATTTAAATCCTATTATCTTTTATCGTGCTATTGAGTTTGAAACCGGACAAGACTCTGGAAATGCAGTTATGGGTTTATCAGGTAAGTATAAGTTTACCGATAATATAAATGCCTATGGTCAGTTTATTCTAGATGAGTTCTCATTAGCTGATATGACTGGAGGAAATAAAAGTTGGAAAAATAAGTACGGATACCAATTGGGTGTAAAATACTACAATGCTTTTAAGGTTAAAAACTTAATGCTTCAAGCGGAATATAATCGTGTCAGACCTTATACATATTCGCATAATTCAGTCGTTCTTAATTACGGGAACAATAACCAGAGCATGGCCCATTTATGGGGAGCTAACTTTAGCGAGTTTATACTTATAGGGCGCTATCATTATGAGCGTTGGTTTGGAAATGCGAAACTTGTGGTGGGAGAACGCGGATTGGATTTCAATTCTAGCACAGATACCTTTAGTTATGGTGGTGATATTTATGAGAGTTATAATAACAGACCTTACGATAATGGTGTCGTTGTTGGTCAAGGTAATAATGCAACTACATTTTATGCGAACCTGCAAGCCGGTTATCTAATTAATCCCGCAACTAATTTAAAATTATTTGCTGATGTGACTTTCAGAAATTTCAGCCCAGACGCTGTAAATGCTACAACTTTTAAAAGTGATACGGTTTGGTTTAATCTGGGAATTCGTACCGATTTATTTAATTGGTATTTTGATTTGTAGAATTACTTTTTCAAAGTATCTTTGCAGTCGCAATAAACGCGTTAAAAGCAACCATTACTTTGAGTAAGCAAGCCACTTTACCGGTTAAACATACCGTTATTTCTGATTTTAAAGAAATAACCAAAATGCGCTTGTCGTTAAGCGTTGTTTTTTCTTCCATAGCTGGATACCTTTTAGGTGCCGAAACCGTCGATTTTACAATTCTAACTTTACTTGCCTTAGGCGGATATTTTATGGTTGGAGCTTCCAACGCTTTTAATCAAATTATCGAAAAAGATTTAGATGCTTTAATGGATAGAACCAAAGACAGGCCTGTTGCAGCGGGTAGAATGTCTGTTAACATGGCTTTCTTTATTGCTTGTCTATTTACTGTTCTAGGGATTGGTATTTTATACGCAATAAATCCGCAAACTGCTATGTTTGGTGCGATTTCTATTTTCTTATACACATGTTTGTATACACCACTTAAAACAAAAACACCACTTTCTGTTTTTGTAGGTGCTATTCCAGGTGCTATTCCATTCATGTTAGGTTGGGTAGCGGCTACAAACGATTTTGGTATTGAGCCAGGTACTTTATTTGCTATTCAGTTTTTTTGGCAATTTCCACATTTCTGGGCTATAGGTTGGTTTCTTTTTGACGATTATAAAAAAGGTGGTTTCTTTATGTTGCCAACAGGAAAGCAAGATCGAGGTACGGCAAAACAAACAATTATGTATAGTGTTTGGACATTGTTACTTTCTATTGTACCTGTTTTTGGGTTTACAGGAAGGTTACAATTATCTATAGTAGCAGCCGTTATCGTATTTGTTTTAGGTTTAGGAATGCTTTACTACGCGATACAACTTTATAAAAAAATGAGTGTACAGTCGGCTAAACAACTTATGTTGGCTAGTGTATCTTACATAACCTTATTACAAATAGTCTACGTAGTAGATAAATTTATTAGATAACTATGGATTTAACCTTAGGAACTTTACAGGAGAAAAAAGGCCGCGCAAAAAAAATGATGCTTTGGTTTGGTATTTTATCATTAATCATGTCGTTTGCGGGATGGACAAGTGCTTTTGTGGTTAGTAGAACCCGTCCAGACTGGGCTTCAGAATTTGAATTGCCAAATGCTTTTTTAATAAGTACAATTGTAATTGTTATTAGTAGTATTTGTATGTGGCTTGCCAAACGCAGTTTAACACAAAATAATAGAAAAATGACAATGGTTTGGTTGCTAGCAACCTTTGTACTAGGAACCGTTTTTATTTTTAATCAGTTTGTAGGCTTTCAAGAAATTATAGAATTAGGCTATAATTTTACAGGTCCTACAAGTAATGTAACTATGAGCTACATTTATTTAATAGCAGTTGTGCATATTTTGCACCTTGTTGTTGGTATAATTTGCTTGTTAGTCGTAATTTATAATCATTTTAAACAAAAGTATAATGCCGAGCATATGTTAGGTATAGAATTGGCTGCAACTTACTGGCATTTTGTAGATTTACTTTGGGTCTATCTCTTTTTGTTCTTGTATTTTGTAGGCTAATAACTGGTCTTAAATAGAGAAACTAAATTAGCTATTGTTTAATATCTGTAGAATGATTTTAAAATTTTGTAGTGGATGTTTCTTTAAAAAGATAAATTGATTATTTTTGTGCAACTTTTATTAACTAAACTTAACATATGAGTACTACAGTTGTAAAAACTGGAACAGAAGGTAAAATCTGGGGAGGCGGTAACGAACCTCTAAAAGCAAGTTACGGTAAAATGATGATGTGGTTTTTTATCGTATCGGATGCCCTAACGTTTTCAGGATTTTTAGCAGCCTATGGGTTTTCCAGATTTAAATTTAGTGGATCTTGGCCAATAGCCGATGAGGTCTTTACCCACGTGCCATTTTTACATGGACAAGAATTACCAATGATTTATGTAGCGTTCATGACGTTTGTATTAATCATGTCATCTGTAACAATGGTGTTAGCTGTTGATGCAGGACATCATATGAATAAAGCAAAAGTTACTATTTACATGTTTTTAACTATTGTAGGTGGTATTATTTTCGTTGGTTCACAAGCTTGGGAATGGAAAACTTTCATTCAAGGTGATTATGGAGCCATTCAAACCAAAGGTGGTCGTATCTTACAATTTGTAGATACTGAAGGTAAGCGTGTTGCTTTAGCTGATTTTGTAGTTGCAGAGCATACCGATAGAACAGCACACGAACGTAAAAACGGATTGTGGTTTGTTCAAGAAGGTACGTTGCCAACTTACACAGTTGCAGAGGTAATTGAAGGACTAGAAGCTCATGAAAATGTGTTAGTAAGAACTCAAACATTAAATGAGAACGGTCATAAAACAATACTTTCAAGAGGTGAATCTTTACAGAAACTAAAAGCTGAAGGAAAAGCCGTTGTAGAAGGTGCAAACTTAATTGTAAACGAATACGGTTCGCCGTTATTTGCTGATTTCTTTTTCTTTATTACTGGTTTCCACGGATTCCACGTATTTTCAGGAATTGTACTTAATATTATTATATTCTTTAATGTTGTTTTAGGTACATACGAACGAAGAGGAAGTTATGAGATGGTAGAAAAAGTTGGTCTTTATTGGCACTTTGTAGATTTAGTATGGGTATTTGTATTCACATTCTTCTACCTTGTTTAATTATAGATAATACACTTAGAAATGGCAGACGCACATAAATTAGAAATTTTTCGAGGAGCAATTAAATTCAAATCTAACAAACAAAAGATTTGGGGTGTTTTAATACTTCTATCCGTAATCACAGCAGTTGAAGTTGTATTAGGTATTTATAAGCCAGAGGTTTTAAATGGGTATGTCCTTAATATGAAAATATTAAATTGGATTTTTATCATTCTTACCATTGTTAAAGCTTATTATATTACTTGGGACTTTATGCACATGCGTGATGAAGTTGCAGCCTTTAGAAAAATGGTTGTTTGGACCAGTATCTTCTTAATCTGTTACTTGGTATTTATTTTACTACAAGAAGGCGGGTATATAGAAGGTGTTTATATTAATGGTTTTATAAAACAAGATTTTTAATACAGTTAAATATTCTAGAAAAGGCGGTTTTTAAACCGCCTTTTTTTATTTTTGCACTATGAGAAAAGAGCAGATAAAAAGGAATTTGATACTAGGTATTTTATTTTTCCTACCGGTTATGTTTGTCCTGGTGCTATCCTTGTCTGAAGACAATTATAATCCCTTAGATATTATTAATGAAAATGTAGTTGAGCTTCCAACTAACGCAGATAATATTGCTCTTAAAGATCATATTACCGTTCTTGCTTTTATAGGCCGTAAGCCTATGGACATGAATATTGCCGCTTCTAATCTTAAGGAGTTGGTTTATGATAAATTTAAAGGGTTTAAAAAATTCCAAATAGTTGCATTAGTACCCAAAGGTGCCGAAGCTGAAGCCGAAGCTTTATATAAAGAAATAGCACGTTACGAAGACTTAAAATTTTGGCATTTTGTATCAATAGACGAAGCTGCTATTCAGAATACTTTTAATAGCCTAAAAGCACCATTCCAATTATCAGATAATTTAGCAAGCGATAATGTGTTTATTGTAGATACTGAATTAAATCAACGGGGACGCCTAGACGACCGTTCAGATAATGAAGTAGCTAATAATAAACCTGTTTACGGATTAGATGCCTATAACTGCATTCAGGTTGCTGTGATAAAAAATAAAATGAGTTCAGAAGATTTACGTGTTCTTTTTACAGAGTACCGCCAAAGAAGAAAAGGTAATTTCGATTCTGAAACACGTCGTGCAAACGAATTAAGACCTGAAAATAATGAGTAACAAAACAAACTATTCTTACGTAGGTATAGCCTTCATCATACTAGTATTTGGAATTTGGTTTATTCCACGTATTGTAGATCGTATTAAAAATGATGATACGGTACGAAATGACAACCGGAGCGAGAAAGTAAGTCGTTCAGATTTCTCCAAAAAAGAAACAGCCGATTTAGAGTTTATAAATATCAACGGGGCACCTAAAAAAGTTCCTGCTTTTAGCTTTACAAATCAAGATGGCCAGATTATCACAGATAAAGACTATTTAGGAAAGGTTTATGTTGTTGAGTTTTTCTTTACAACATGTCCTACTATTTGTCCACGAATGAGTGAAAACTTAGTTCAGATTCAAAATGAATTTGAAGGTTTAGAAGATTTTGGTGTGGCATCTTTTACCATCATGCCAGATATAGATACACCTGAAGTATTGAAAGCTTATGCAGATAAATACGGTATTACCAATCCGAATTGGCATTTAATGACTGGTGATCAAGATGCTATTTTTGAATTAGCTAACATTGGTTTTAATATTTATGTAGGTGAAGAAACTGAAGATGTAGCTAGTTTTGAGCATTCAGGAAATTTCGCTTTGATAGATAAGAATGGATTTATTCGTTCTAGACAAGATGACTTTGGTAATCCTAAAATATTCTATTCAGGTATAATCAGTGAAGCAGAAAAGGTTGATGAAGATGGTCAGCGAGAAGAAATAAGTATGTTAAAAGCAGATATTGCTAAGTTATTGAAAGAATAATGAACGAAAATTTACAAGCAGAAGCAAAGTACAATAAATGGATTTTAATTTTATCTGTACTAATACCTATAGTAGTAGCCATTTTATTTGGTGTAAAGATTCCTAATGTAGAACCATTAATGTTTTTACCGCCTATTTATGCAACCACTAATGCGTTAACATCTATTGTTTTGGTTTTAGCATTTTGGGCCATAAAAAATGGAAACCGTAAATTGCATGAGAATTTAATTAAGTTCGCTATTTTTTTATCAGTAGGTTTTTTAGCCATGTATGTGGCTTATCACATGACAAGCGATTCTACTAAATATGGCGGAGAAGGTTTAATGAAGTATGTATATTACATTATTTTAATCCTTCATATAATTCTTTCTGTAGTTGTTATTCCTTTTGTGTTAATCACATATGTAAGAGGTATCACTAATAATATAGAACGTCATCGTAAAATAGCCCGTATTACTTTTCCTTTATGGTTGTTTGTGGCAGTATCTGGTGTGGTGGTTTTTATTATGATTTCACCATATTACGCCTAAAACTGTTATAAAGAACAAAGTATTGAAATTAAATGATCTTGATATGAAATTTCTAAACACAAAAAAAGCCGTTATTCTGACTGCTATTTTAATGGCTTTTTACGTTATTCCTGCCGAAGCACAATGTGCTATGTGTCGAGCTGTTTTAGAAACTGAAGAAGGTCAGAGTCAAGCTGAAGGCATCAATAACGGTATTGTGTATCTTATGGCTGTGCCTTATATTCTTGTTGGTGGTATTGCGTTATTGATTTACAGAAGTTTCCGAACTAAAAAATCTAAAACAGAAAAATAAGGTTTAATAGAACTTGTTGTTTATTGTACTGTGTTGATATTCAGTATCTGTGTGTGTTTTTATAAAAACATTAACACCTCTCCAAAAACTTCGGAATAAAATATATTTACATTTGTTGTAACAATTTTATTTAATATGAGTCTTACTTGTAGAATGAAATTATAACCAACCCAAAGTAGATTATGTTATCCATTAGCAAACTTCACAAATCCTATCCAATAGGTGATTCGAGTTTACACGTTTTAAAAGGTATTGATCTTTCCGTTGAAGAAGGAGAAATGGTGGCAATTATGGGCTCTTCTGGTTCTGGAAAATCTACACTCCTAAATATTATAGGAATGTTGGATGAGGCGGATGAAGGAGAATATATCTTAGATGGTGTGCCAATTAAAGATCTTACAGAAAAGAAAGCAGCTATTTATAGAAATAAATTTCTTGGGTTTATTTTTCAATCTTTCAATCTTATAAATTATAAAAATGCCATTGAAAATGTGGCGTTACCATTATATTATCAGGGAATGAAACGTGCCGAACGTTTAGAACTGGGTATGTTTCACTTAGAGAAAGTAGGTTTAGCTAATTGGGCTAACCACTTACCGAATGAATTGTCTGGTGGTCAAAAACAGCGTGTAGCTATAGCTCGTGCCTTAGCCGCAAACCCGAAGTTATTGCTTGCCGATGAACCTACAGGAGCACTAGATACTAAAACTTCTCATGAAATTATGGCTTTTATTCAGCAGTTAAATGATGAAGGTAAAACCATTTTAATGGTAACTCACGAAGAGGATATTGCTAATATGTGCAAACGTATTGTGAGACTTAAAGATGGGATTATAATTGAAGATGTTGTTGTTGAACAAGATAGAGCCGAGAATTATGTTTGATATAGATCTTTGGCGCGAAATATTTCAAAGTATAAATAAAAACCGAACGCGAAGTTTGCTTTCGGGGTTTACTGTAGCTTTTGCTATTTTGTTGTTTGCTATTCTATTCGGTCTTGCTAATGGTTTACAAAACACTTTTGCCGATGCGTTTAATGATGATGCGAATAACTCTATAATGATTTATTCTGGCATGACTACCAAAGCCAATAAAGGACTTCAAGCAGGTAGACGAATTCAGTTTAAAAACGAAGATTATGAGTATGTAAAAACAGACTTTGATGATAAAGTACAGTTTATTACATCTCGTATTTACCGAAATGTTATCGCTACTTTTAGAAATGAAAAAAGTAGTTACTCGGTTAGAGCGGTTCATCCCGATCATCAATATCTTGAAAAAACAATAATCGATCAAGGTCGTTATATTAACGAAATGGATATTTCTAATCACACCAAAGTTGTAGTGATTGGTAGACTGGTAGAAGAAGATTTGTTTCTGAAAACAACAGCTTTAGGTAAGTATGTTAATTTGGACGGTATACCTTATAAAGTTGTTGGTGTTTTCTCTGATGATGGTGGTGATAATGAAGAACGTTTAATTTATATGCCAGTTTCTACGGCACAACGTCTTTATGGAAATAATGACTATATAGATCAGATAAACCTGACGTATAATCCGAAATTAGATTACGATCAAGCCATTGCTTTCGGAAGAACCTTAACTAGCAAAATGAAGGATAGATTTGATGTGGCAGAAACGGATCAACGTGCTATTCGTATTCAAAATATGGCAGAAGGAACAAAAGCAGTTGGACAAATGACAGGGGCTTTAGGAGTTATTATTTTGGTTATTGGTTTCGGTACTTTAATTGCTGGTGTGGTAGGTATCAGTAATATCATGATATTCATTGTAAAAGAACGAACAAAAGAAATTGGTATACGTAAAGCTTTAGGAGCCACGCCGCGCTCTATTGTGTCAATTATTTTAATTGAATCGATTTTAATAACAGCTATTGCTGGTTACGTAGGATTATTATTAGGTATGGGTACATTAGAATTAGCTGCCCCCGTATTAGAATCGTATTTTATAAAAGACCCAAGTGTACAACCTTCATTAATTATTGCTGCAACGGTTACACTTATTCTAGCAGGCGCTATAGCGGGATATTTACCAGCTAAGAAAGCTTCTCAAATTAAACCTATTGTAGCACTAAGAGACGATTAATATGCTTAAATTTTTAACAGATAGAGATACTTGGCAAGAGGTTTTTGATAGTTTAAGCAAAAACAAATTACGTTCCATATTAACTATGGTAGGTGTCTGGTGGGGTATTTTATTACTTATTGGATTACTAGGGTCAGCAAAAGGAATAGAAAACGCTTTTAATCGTTTGTTTGGTGATTTTGCAACCAACAGTGTATTTGTTTGGGCTCAAAGTACCAGTCAGCCTTTTCGTGGCTTTCAGGAAGGAAGACAAGTTCAGCTAACCGTTACGGATGCTAAAAAAGTAGAAGAAAATGTAGAGGGCATCGAGTTTGTAGTCCCTAGAAGTCAAAGTCAAGCTTTGGTTGTAAGGAATTTTCTGTCAGGAACTTTTAGTGTCAATGGAGATTATCCGTTACTAGATAAGGTTCAAAAGAAAAAACTTATACATGGACGTTTTATCAACCAGAATGATATTGATGGAAAACGTAAAGTAGCCGTTATTTCGGAGAGTGTCTATAAGCAACTTTTTGATAAAGACGAACCTGGAATGGGGGAGTTGATTCAAATTAACAGCATGAATTTTAAAATTATTGGAATTTTTGAAGATGGGAATATGAACATGGGGCCTTCCTCGGATATGCACATTCCATTTACAACCTTTCAACAAATTTATAATCGTGGTGAAAATATTAGTTGGATGATGATTACTGGGAAACCAGAGTTTGATATTCAACAAATAGAATATGATGCCAAGCTTATTTTGAAAAACCTTAATAATGTACATCCTGAAGATGAACGCGCTTTTGGAAGTTTTAATTTAGGTAAGGAGTTTGCAAAAATGACCGGTTTCCTAGTTGGTATGCAATTTTTAACTTGGTTTGTTGGTATAGCAACACTTATAGCTGGTGTATTTGCTATTGGTAATATTTTATTAATTACCGTAAAAGAACGAACTAAAGAGATTGGAGTACGTCGTGCATTAGGAGCCACACCTTATGAAATTAAGCGTCAGATTCTTGTTGAAGCCATATTTATTACACTATTAGCAGGGTTTTTCGGGATTATTAGTGGTGGTTGGATTTTAATAGGACTCGATGCAGCATTTGGGCAGGGGCCAGAAGCAACTCTTGTTAATGCATCCGTTTCTATCTCAGTTGTATTTATAGCCCTTATTATACTTGTTGTTTTAGGAACATTAATAGGACTTATACCAGCTTTCAAAGCAACGAGTATTAAACCAATTGAAGCTTTAAGAGAAGAATAAAAGAATATAAAACAGACCATTGACCAATTAAAAAATAATAAACACAATCAAATGAATAAAGCAGTAAAAATAATCATTGGCATCATAGTATTAGTACTATTTGTTTTGGTAATTAAATACTTTAAAGACTCAAATTCGAAAACAATTGAAGAGTTTAAGACAGAAAAACCATTTTTTACATCTATTAAAACAAAGGTTGTTGCTACAGGTAAACTAAACCCTGAAGAAGAAATTGAACTAAAACCTCAAATAGCCGGAATTATTGATAAAATTCTTGTTGAAGAAGGTGATCTTGTTCAAAAAGGCGATTTAATTGCTAAAATACGTGTCGTGCCAAACGAACAGAATTTAGCAAGTGCTAATAGTCGAACACGAACAGCTACATTAGCATTAGATAATGCTGAAATATTGTATAATAGAAATAAAGAGCTTTTTGAAAAAGGAGTTATTTCAAAACAAGATTTTGAAAACAGCGAACTGTCTTACAACCAAGCTAAAGAAAGTTTAAGTCAGGCACAGAACGATTTTCAAATTATTCGTCAAGGGTCACTTTCTGGTGGCGGTTCAGCAAATACTAATATTATAGCACAAATTTCAGGAACAGTATTAGAAATTCCGGTACGTGAGGGAGATCAAGTAATTGAATCTAATAGCTTTAATGCAGGAACAACTATTGCTACCATTGCAGATATGAGTAAGATGATTTTTGAAGGAAAAGTTGATGAATCTGAAGTAGGAAAACTAGAAGAAGGAAAAGATATTATTGTTGTTTTAGGGGCTATTAACGAAAAGGAATTTCCATCTAAATTAACGTTTGTAGCGCCAAAAGGTATTGAAGAAAATGGTGCTGTACAATTTACTATAAAAGCTGATGTTCATATTGAAAAATCTACTAAAATTAGAGCTGGATACAGTGCAAATGCTGAAATAGAAATGGAGAGTAAAGACAGTGTAATGGTAGTAAAAGAAGCTTTGTTACAGTTTAACCGTTTTACTGAAAAGCCATTTGTTGAAATTCAGAAAGAAGATGGAACTTTTGAAGAGCAATATGTAGAGTTAGGTATATCGGACGGTATTAATGTTGAAGTAACCGATGGTATTGCGGAAACAGATAAAATTAAAGTTTGGAATAAAGCAAAAGAAGATAACAATGATGAAGATTAATAAGATACTTGCCTTAGCATTATTTGGTCTTGGATTTTCTACAACTCTAATGGCTCAGAATAAAATATGGACCTTAGAAGAATGTGTAGACTATGCTATGCAGAATAACATATCTATAAAACAAACTGCATTAGATACAGATATAGCTGATGAAAATTTAGTTGACGCTAAAGGTAATTTTTTACCTAGTTTAAGTGGTTCGGCTTCACAAAACTGGAACTTTGGTTCTTTTATTGGACAAGATGGTGATCGTGTATCGGCCGATTCTAGAGGAAATAGCTTCGGTTTAAGTACGGGTATAACCTTGTTTAATGGTTTTAGAAATACAAGCATTTATAAACAGGCCAAATTAGGTATTGAATCTAGCGAGTTACAATTAGCTATTTTAAAAGATAATATCTCGCTAAATGTGGTTAATCAGTACTTAAATGTTTTACTGAATAAAGAGAATTTAAAAGTTGCACAAGAGCAAATACTTATTTCAGAAAAGCAAGTAACTCAAATAAATGAGTTGGTAAATTCTGGTGTACGCCCGCGAGCAGATTTATATGAGGTTCAAGCACAATTAGCAAGCGATCAAGAAAACTTAATAAATACACAGAACAGTGTAGATTTGGCTTTACTTGGTTTAGCACAATTACTACAAATTTCAAAAGATGGTTTTGATATTGCAGCAATGGATTTAACATTACCTGCTGTGTTATTACAAAAGAAAACGACTAATGAGATTTTCGATTATGCTTTACAGAATAGACCAGAAATTAAACAAGCCGAGCTGAACATTGAAAATGCCGAACTGGATGTTGAAATAGCTAAGAGTGCTTTTTATCCGTCATTAAGTTTTGGAGCAGGTTTAGGTACATCTTATCAACATTTTCAAGGTCAAGATGACGTACGTGTCGTGTTTCCTGACTCCTCTAATCCACTTGCCTACGAAATTGTGCCAAATGGATTCGGTCAGCAATTAGAAGATAATTTAGGCTATAATTTAGGGTTTAGTTTAAATATTCCTATTTTTAATGGTTTCAAAACTAAGGCCAATGTTAATAGAGCAAAAATTTCAAGTCAAAAAATAGCCTATTCATTAGAGCAAAGTAAACAAGACCTAAGAACTAATATTGAGCAAGCTTATGCAGATGCAAAAGCTGCCTATAAACAATTTCAAGCTTCAGAAACATCTTTGAGTGCTCAAGAAGAGGCGTTTAATAATGCCCAAGACAGTTATGATTTAGGTGTTATGAATTCTTTTGAGTTTGAACAAGTACGAAACCGTTTTGTAAATGCTCAGGCCAATTTAATTAATGCAAAATATAATTTTGTATTTAAAACTAAAGTATTAGATTTCTACCTAGGAATCCCTTTAACAGAATAATAGCGTGGCAATAATATTAAGTATAGAAACAGCAACAACAAATTGTTCAGTCTCTCTTTCAAAAGAAGGAGAGACTTTTGCTTTAAAAGAAGATTATAACAATGGATTTTCTCATGCGGAATGTTTGCATGTATTTATTGATGATATTTTAAAAGAAAATAATATTGATAAATCTCAAATAGAAGCCGTAGCCATCAGTAAAGGACCTGGTTCTTATACAGGTTTACGAATTGGTGTTTCGGCAGCAAAAGGGCTTTGTTATGCCTTAAATGTTCCTTTGATAAGTGTGTCTACCTTAGAGGCCTTAGCGCATCAAGTTAAAACTGATGAAGGTGTTATTATTCCTATGTTAGATGCCAGGCGTATGGAGGTGTATTCGGAAGTATTTTCACCTTGTTTTAGTTCCATTCGGGACATAAAAGCAGAAGTCTTAGATGAAACTTCATATGCTGAATACTTAACAAAGGGGGCCGTGTTTTTTGTTGGGAATGGTGTAGAGAAAACAAAGAATCTGTTAACACACCCAAATGCTAAATATATTGAAAACAGATTGCCATCGGCTAATGAAATGGGAGCTTTGGCTTTTAATAAGTACAAAAAAAGCGACATCGAGGATGTCGCTTATTTTGAGCCTTATTACTTAAAAGATTTTGTAGCAATTAAGCCTAAACCTAAAAAATAAATTAAGCTTCTTTATGTATTTCAACGCTGTGTGGATAAGGAATATCAATACCGGCAGCATCTAGAGCTTCTTTTGTTTGTTCAATAACGTCAAAGTTTACAGTCCAATAGTCTTCTTTCTTAACCCATACACGTGTAAAGAAATTAATAGAACTATCTGCTAATTCAGAAACGTTAACAGCTGGTTCAGGATCTTTTAATACTAAAGGGTGTGCATTTACAACACCAAAAATAACTTCTTTAGTTTTCTTAATATCCGATTCGTATCCAACACCAAACGTAAAATCTACACGACGTGTATCTTCTGTACTGTAGTTAGTGATGTTTCCATTAGAAAGAGCACCATTTGGTATGATAATCTCTTTGTTGTCAGGAGTAGTTAATTTTGTAGTAAAAATTTCAATTTCTTTTACAGTACCTGTTTCGCCTTGAGCTTCAATAAAATCACCAATTTTTATAGGCTTAAATATCATAATTAAAACACCACCAGCAAAGTTACCTAATGATCCTTGTAGAGCCATACCAATTGCTAAACCAGCAGCAGCAATTACAGCAGCAAATGACGTAGTAGGTACACCTAACGTTCCTAAAAGAGTAATAACTAATAATACTTTCAAAAGAGCAGCAACTAAGTTTAAAAGAAATTTCTTTAAACTTTCGTCATAATGACCTTTGTCCATTAATTTTCTTGAGGTCTTAACGATCTTTTTTATAACCCATGATCCGACAAGCCATATAACAATAGCTGCTATAATCTTTAAGCCATAAGTTGTCGCAAACTCAATAGCTTGTTCTGTCCAATATTCTAAATTTTTATCCATATTTAAATTAGTGATTTTTGTTAAGGGGCAAATTTAGGAATTATATGACAGTTCTAAAAATTATAAAATTTTAAAATAATAAGGATTAAGCATATAATACTTGGTACGGATTGGATATAAAATAATTTAATTTGCTTCATTGAATATCCTGCATAAATACCAGCTGTAATAATGCAAACTAGGAAAAACCCAAGTGTATTATAATCTGTGTTTAGTAAGGCGTATATAAGGCCTGCAGATAAAAAACCATTGTATAGTCCTTGATTAGCGGCTAAAACCTTGGTTTGTTCAGCAAAGTCTTTAGATTTTATACCAAAAGCTTTCATGCCTTTAGGGCTTGTCCATTGAAACATTTCTAAATACAGAAAATACAGGTGTTCTATGGCAATAAATCCAACAAGAAATGCAATTATACTAGTCATGCAATTATACTATTTTTAGGTTCAATGGTTTATTCTAAACTTATCCGTTTAAAGCTTCTACGGTTTCTACTCGTCCTTTAAGCATTTCTTTAAGCATCGTTTCTATACCATTTTTCAATGTTATGGTTGAAGAAGGACAACCACTACAAGCTCCTTGTAGTATTACTTTTACTGTTTTAGTTTCTGAATCGTAAGAATCAAACTGAATATTACCACCATCTTTAGCTACTGCCGGTTTAACATATTCTTCTAAGATATCAATAATTTCTTTAGAAACAGCATCGCGGGATTCGTATGCAACTATAGGTCTTTCGGCGGTTTCATTCAGCGTTTGTTGTGCATTGGCGGCAACAATTTCTTTACCATTTCCTATAAAGTTCCTAATAAATTCTCTTACTTCCATTGTTATGGCGTCCCATTCTGCCATATCGTATTTGGTAATTGATATGTAATTGTTTTCCATGAAAACACTTTTCACAAAAGGAAAATGGAAAAGCTCGGTTGCTAATTGTGAAATTTTGGCCTCATCTATACTTGTAAATTCATAAGTGTCTGAAACCAATTTTTTATTGGCTATAAACTTCATTACAGTAGGATTGGGGGTGCTTTCGGCATAAACAGTTACAGGAACCTTTTTTTCATGAGTGGTTTCAGCAATTACAACCGCTCCAGAATTTAAATAATCTTTAATTTGCTCTGTTACCTCGTCTAAAACGTCAGACCATTCTACAATGTTAAAACGTTCAATAGCAATAAAATTACTTGATATATACACCTTCTTTACAAAAGGTAGATAAAATAATTGTTGTGCAAGTGGCGCATTTTTAGCGTCATCAATATTATTAAATTCAAAACTTTGATGGTTGGTTATGAACTGGTTAAGTTCAAATTTTATAATACTAGGATTGGAGGTTTCTTGGGCAGATACCGTATATGGCGTCATGATAAATATATTTTTTTCAAAAATACTAAAAGAAAACTACAGATATCCATATATTTGGTTTTTAATGCTTGCTTAAAAAGGTGATAATACTTATTAATTTCGTGAAATATGATAATGTTTAACTTTTGTAATTGAGTGATAAAAAGTAATTTTTATATATTTGGTCGCTGATTTATAATTTTCTTATAAAAAGCGAGTTTATATAAGGATACTGATTATGTAGTTTTACCAATCTACCTTGAAAAAAATAATATGAGAATGAAAAGGTTTATTTTAATAGCAGTTGTTGCCTTTTTTACACAATTTGTAAAAGCCCAAGAGGGACTCCCTGTCTATACCGATTATCTTACCGATAATTATTACTTAATTCACCCATCTATGGCTGGTGTTGCTAATTGTGCAAAAATACGTATGACTGGTAGACAACAATGGTTTGGACATGAAAATGCTCCCAAATTATTAACCGTAAGTGCTAATGGTAGAATTGGAGACTCCAACTCTGGAATAGGTGCTATATTCTATACAGACCAAAATGGTTATCACTCTCAGAGTGGTGCGTATTTAACGTATGCCTACCAATTAATGTTCTCTAGGAATGAAGTAGATTTAAACATGCTTTCTTTTGGTTTAAGTGTTGGTGCTATCCAATACAAGTTAGATGAAACAGCTTTCGTTAACGAATTGCCAGACCGTATAATCTCAGGTATTGAGCAAAGTTCTACAAACTTTAATATTGATTTTGGTTTTTCTTATTTCTTATACAACTTTTACGCACACGCTACTGTAAAGAATGTGCTTAATAATGAAGGTATTAATAACGACATTGAAGTAACAAGTAACTTAAGACGTTATTTATTATCTACAGGTATTGTGTTAGGTAAATTTGGAAGCGAATGGAGTTATGAACCTTCTATTATGTTCCAATATAAAGATGCCACTAAAGAATCATCTATTGATATAAATGCTAAAGTTTATAAAGAAATGGATTTTGGTAAACTATGGGGTGGGTTATCTTACCGTCGTAGCTTTGATGGGGCTGAGTATATTGAAAACGGAAGTGTTAGTACTCAGAAACTACAATACATTTCACCTTTAGTAGGTGTGAACTTTAAAGATTTTATGGTTGCTTACACGTATTCATACCAATCTAACTCAGTTGTTTTTAATAACGGAGGTTTTCACCAAATTACTTTAGGTTATAACTTTGGTTGTAGAAAAGAACGTTACCACTGTAATTGTCCTGCTGTTAACTAACAGAACAATATTATATATTTTACAAAAAAACTCGGAATGGTATTCCGAGTTTTTTTGTATCCTAAATTTAATTTTTAAAAAATTTAAAATGTGGGAATACCCGTTTCAGATTAGTTACAGACCTGTTTCCTTTCGTAAAACAGGCTCCTACCATTGGTTTTAGTTCTAGTTGTAGAGCATGCCATTTTATTTAATAAACTAAAGTGCGTATGTTTATAGAACAAATAAAAACCATGAAACCACTAGCAGCAATTCCTTTATTGATATACTTGTTTATTTTGCCTGTTTTAGGTTATTCTCAAGTCTATACGAGTAACAACCAGCAGGAGTTGTTTACAGTTCGTGGTTCCGTTTACGATGCAGAATTTAATCAGCCTATTTCACAAGTTAATATTGAGATTTATGGAGGAGCCTATACCACATCCAATAAAGCAGGCGAATTTAGAATTCAAGCAAAAATAGGCGATGAGTTAGTTTTTAAACATAAAGACTTTGAAACGGTTTATTATACCGTAAAAAACGAGCAACGGATTCGTATAATTGTTGAAGCCAACAAAGAAGGTGTTCGTCGTAATAGTAAGCCACCTAAAATATCATTTAATGCTGCTTTAGACTCCTCAAAGTTATATTTAAATACAGATATAGAAAAGAGTCTGAAATTTATTACAATGGCTCTATCAAGAAGTGAATCTGTTCCTGAGAAAGCTGAGGTGTACGAAACCTTGGGTGATATTTATATGTACTGGAAACAGTATGATTTAGCTATTACTAATTTTAATAGGAGTTTGGAGCAGGTAACTACGATAGCTATGCAATTAAAATTAGCCAAAGCGTATTGGTTTAATAAAAATTTTCAAGAAAGTCTATCGGTTTACAACGCTCTGTCTAATGCAGAATTACAAGTAGATCAGCAAATTCAGCAACAAGAAGGTTTGGGAGATACTTATTTTAGTGTTCAAAAACCAAATCAGGCGCTTGAAGCATATAGTAAGGCATTATCTTTGGCTACCTCAATTACAAATACATCTAAAATTATTGACTTAAATTCTAAGTTGGGTAAGGTTTATAGTGATTTGGGACAATCTACGTTAGCTGAAAAGCATTTTAAAACAGCTTTAGATCTTTCTTCAAAAGAAACCAACTCAAGGGCTATTCAGGAAAAGGTTACCGTTGCCGATTATAAAAGTAAAAACCGAAAGTTTTCGGATGAAATTATACTCCGTAAACAAGCCATTGAGGATATTCAGAACTTGAAACCAAATACTTCAATTGATGAAGAAAGTGCTTTAACGCTTCAGAAGCAAAATTATAAAATAGGTAATGCTTACTATCTTAAAAAGGACTATGAAAGCGCCAAAAGTTACCTGGAAAAGAGTATTGACGAAGCCCAAGCACAAAATGACTTGGTGGTTGCTAAAGATGCTAAACGGAAATTATCGGAAGTTTATAGTAGTTCAGGTGATTATGATAAAGCCCTAGAAACCTATAAAGAGTATACCGATTTGGTAGAAGCTTTATATATAAATAAAGAGCAGGAAATTATTCAAGCAGCCCGTTTTAGCAAGGAAATTGCCGAGAAGCAAAATAGAATAACTAGTTTGGAGTCTGACAGGCAGCTTTCGGAAAGTAATTACCAATTAACTACCGAACGGAATAAACGTCAACAACTTATTATATACTCTTTAATAGGGGGCGTATTCCTGCTATTGGTTATAGCCTATTTTATGTTTAAGTACATTAAGCAACAGCGTTTAGCCAATAATTTATTGGCTTTAAAATCGCTGCGTAGTCAGATGAATCCGCACTTTATATTTAATGCTTTAAACTCGGTAAATAGTTTTATAGCTTCAAATGATGAACGATCCGCAAATAGGTATTTAACAGATTTCTCAAAACTTATGCGTGCTGTTTTAGAAAATAGTGAAGCCGATTTTATACCATTAGAAAAGGAAATAGCACTTTTAGAACTCTATACCAAATTAGAGCATTCGCGGTTTGAAGATAAATTTGATTACGAAATAACAGTAGCTGATGATGTGGTGGTTTCAGATTTTAACATACCGCCCATGTTGCTTCAACCTTATATTGAAAATGCCGTTTGGCACGGTTTACGTTATAAAGCAGATAAAGGGTTTCTTAAAATTTCTATTTCTAAAGTCCATAATACAGAAATTCGCATAGCTATTACCGATGATGGTATTGGTCGGAAACGCTCACAAGAAATAAAAACAGCTAATCAGAAAAAGCATAACTCCAAAGGAATGCATGTTATTAATAAACGCGTGTCTATTTTAAATACCATGTATCGTGATAAAGTAGATGTGCGTATTTCTGATTTTCAAGAAGCAGAAGATAGAGGAACACAAGTGATAGTCACTCTTAAAAAAGATTAAAACCATGAAGTTAAATGCTATAATAGTAGAAGACGAACAATCAAGTCGGAATATTTTAAAGAATTATTTAGATAAATACTGTCCAAATGTTGAGGTTTTGGGTGAAGCTGAAAATGTTGATGAGGCACTTATTTTAATACGAAATAACCCATTGGATTTGGTGTTTCTAGATGTAGAAATGCCTTATGGTAATGCATTTGATTTATTAGAGAAAGTAGGAGATATAAATTTTGAAACGATATTTGTTACAGCTTACAATCAATATGCGGTAGAAGCATTGAATGCCCATGCATCGTATTATTTAATGAAGCCGATTTCGATAGATGATTTGATAAAAGCGGTAGACTATGTAACTGAAATTAAACAAAAAGAATCAGCGCTTCAAGAAGATGTTTTAGTTCCTAAAATGAACGTTGTAACGGGAAAGATAACCATTCCTCAGCAAGATGGATTTGAAGTTGTAGATACAGCTGATATATTATATTGTAAAGCGGATGATAACTATACTGAGATTTATTTAAATAATGATAAGAAAAAGCTAGTTAGCAAAACCCTAAAATACTTTGAAGAAGCACTTTCAGATAGCCATTTTTCTAGAGTTCATAAGTCATATCTAGTAAATGTCAATGCTGTAGTAAAATATGTAAAAGGCAAGGGGGGAAGCTTGGTGTTAAGTAATGGAAAACAAATTAGTGTATCGGCATCTCGAAAAGCTAGTTTTTTAGCTTTTTTTAAATAGTACTAAATAGTTTTATCTTTGAAACTGAATAACAGAAATATTAACGATTTAAATTATAAAGCAAATGGCTATTATTAAAGCAGTAAAAGGTAAAGCACCAAAAATTCCAACCGATTGTTTTATTGCTGAAAATGCTACAATAGTTGGTGATGTTACACTAGGTGAGAATTGTAGTGTTTGGTTTAATGCTGTTATTCGTGGTGATGTTCATTTTATTAAAATGGGTAATAAAGTAAATATTCAGGATGGAGCTGTTATACATGCGACCTATCAGAAATCGCCCACCACAATTGGAAGCAATGTGTCTATTGGGCATAATGCCATAGTACACGGTTGTACTATTCACGATAATGTTTTAGTAGGTATGGGCAGTATTGTTATGGATGATTGTGTGGTAGAAAGTAACAGTATCATTGCTGCTGGGGCTGTGGTAACTAAAAATACTCATATAGAATCCGGGAGTATTTATGCAGGAGTTCCAGCTAAAAAAGTAAAAGATATCAGTGAAGAGTTAATCTCCGGGGAGATTAATAGAATTGCCGAGAATTATGTGCAATACTCTAGTTGGTTTCAAGAATAAAACCTAAAAATCCAATGTCGATATTTCTGCACCTTTAACAGTTTCTAATAAGGTGCTGATGACTTCTGTTGACCCGTTGGTGTAAAAGTGCTTAGTAGCTTTACTATTTGTTGTGTTTTGTAAGCGATGCTTATTTAGTATAGCTTCTGTTTGTTTGGCTACTGCTGCCCCCGAGTCGATTATTTTTACTTGTGAAGGTAGTAATTTTAATAATTGAGGCATTAAGTATGGGTAATGGGTGCAACCTAATACCAGATAATCAATGTTAGCCGCTATCATAGGCTCTAAGTATTTTTCTAGTAAACCGGTCATGGCTTCAGAATGTAACTTTCCTGTTTCAATTAACTGTACTATGCCTTCGCCTTCTTGTTCGATTACCTGTATATGCTGACTATATAAATCGGTTATTTTAAGGAACAATTCGCTTGAAAGTGTGCCTCGAGTTGCTAAAATTCCAATAGCCTTAGTTTTGGTATTAAGTGCAGCTGGTTTTATAGCGGGTTCAATCCCTATAAAAGGTATATCAAACCGTTCACGTAGTACTTTTATAGCGTTAGTTGTTGCGGTGTTGCAAGCTACAACTATTAGTTTGCATCCTTGCTTTATGAGATATTCTGTATTTTTAATACTTAATTGAATAATCTCTTGCTGTGTTTTAGTGCCGTAGGGCGAGTTTCTACTATCGGCTAGGTAAATGGTGCTTTCGTATGGTAAACGTTCGTGTAACTCTTTCCAAATAGAAGTGCCGCCAACTCCAGAATCAAATATGCCAATAGGTTTTTTACTCATATATCAAAAATAAAAAAGCCACTTGATATAAGTGGCTTTTTAAAGAATATTTTAATAAGGATTAGATTCCTAATTCTTTTTTAACATCGTCAATAAGGTTTTTACCATCAGCCATGATTACACCACCACCTTGAGTAGAATCAAAAACATATTGGAAACCTTGTGCTCTTGCTACTTTTAAAATAGCCGCTTTAGCTTTTTCAGTAATAGGCTTTAATAAGTCTACTTCTTTCTTTTGCATGTCTTGTTGCGCTGTAGAACGGTACTGTTGGATGTTTTGTTCCATAGTTTGAACTTCAATCAAACGCTTTTGGTTTTCTTCATCCGTTTTAGTTGTAGCTTCAGCTTCGTACTGCTTCATTTTGTTTTGGTATTCTGTTACCATCGCTTTAATATCAGCCTCGTATGTTTTACCCAATTTTTCCATTTCAGATTGTGCGGTAGACATTTCTGGCATCGCTTTAATTAAATCTTGGGTGTTAATGTGAGCAACTTTACTTTGAGCTTGTGTAAAACTAGTTGCTCCAATAAATAATGCTACGGCAAATAAAAGGGTTTTGAATTGTTTCATTTTAAAATTAGTATTAATAAGTGTTATAAATTTGAATTAATATTTAGTCATCGCCTTATTCATCAGGCGATTCTTCATTTGTACTGTTTCTAGCATTCTCGCGCTCTATTCGTGCTTGTTCTCTTTCTTCTAGTATACGTTGTTTACGCGCTTCTAGTTCTTGTTTACGTTTAGCACGATCGTTTAATTTTTCTTGACGACGTTCTTCAGCAATTTGTTCAGGTGTTTTTTCTGCTTCGTTAGATGTTTCACCTTTATCTTCAGAAACCTCTGTTTCAGATACCGTACTTTCTTCGGTATCGTCGTTTGTTTGATTCCTATTATTTAACGTTTCTTCACGAGCTAGGTTTCTAGCTTCGATAATGCTGTCACGACGTTTTTGAGCTGCTAATTTACGCGCTTCGCGTTCGTTTAATATTTCTTTTCTACGATCTTCAGCAGCTTGCTCTCTTGCATCTAATTCTTCGTTAACTTCAATAACTACATCTTCATCTTCAGCTGCACGTTTTTCAGCTCTGCTAGTTGCTTGTTTTCGCTTGGCTGTTCTAGTTAAACTTCGAATAACCTGTTCGCTAAAATCATAACGTTTGTTAGAGTAAAGCATTACCACATCGGCAGATTTATCAAAAACAAAATCGTATTTCTGTTTTTCAGCTATATCTTGAACGGCTGCAAAAATCTGATCCTGTATAGGCTGTATAAGTTGCTTTTTTTGAATCATTAAATCACCATTAGGACCAAAGCGCTTTTGTTGGTAATCTAATATTTCTTTTTCTTCAAAACTGATATCTTCTTCACGCTCTTCAATTAGCTCTTTGGTTAAAAGCGCTTTCTCGTTGCTTAAATCTTTACGTTTTTGCTCAATAGTACCTAATTGTTGTTCAATTTCGCTTTTCCATTTTTGAACTTTAGATTCTAATTGTGAAGTTGCTTGTTGGTATTCAGGAACATTTTCAAGTATATATTCAGTGTCAATATAGCCAATTCTTACACTACGTTGGGCAAAACTAGACATGCTTAACAGGAATACTGTAGCCACTAAAAAAAGAACTTTCAATTTCATCTGTTTCATATTTTATAATTTATGACTTGTAAATTCTAAAACGACAGACCTTTGTTATTATTCTATCCTTTTTTGAATTAATGTTTCCAAAATTAGGAATTTTAATTTGAAATCAATTTAATTCGAGATTTAAATAATTAAAAGGGTTAAAGAAAATATCGTGCCAAAATTAAAATTGCTGTCCAATTATAAAGTGAGTTTCCCATCCATTTGGAGAATTTTGGCCTGGTAATGAATCAAAACCGTAACCGAAATCAATACCTAATAAACCGAATGCAGGCATAAAGATACGAACACCAGCACCACTAGAACGGTATAGTTTAAATGGGTTGTAATCGTCAAAGTCTTCATAAGAAACACCACCTTCAACAAAACCTAACATGTAAATTTTAGCTGTTTGGCTCATACTAATTGGGTATCTTAATTCCATTGAGAATTTGTTGTAAATAGTACCACCATCGTTTGTTATAAAGTTTTCATCATCTACAGGTTGTAGTGATTGGTTTGGATAACCACGCAATGCAATAGCCTCACGACCATCTAAACTATAACTACCTAAACCGTCACCACCAAGGAAGAAACGCTCGAATGGTATAACACCTCTAGCTTGATTATAAGCACCTAAGAAACCAAATTCTACACCAGTTTTAACAACGAATTTCCCCATTAACTTAGTGTACCAGTCACCTTTCATTTTAATTTTGTAAAATTCTAACCACTTGTAACGTTCTTGGTCAATCGCACCAACTTGGTCTGCTGCTTGGCCTCTAATAATATCTGAATTATCAGTATCATTCTGAATAGCTAACCACTCATCACGTTCAACTAAAAGCTGATCATAATCTACACCGTTAAATAACGAGTATGGCAAGGATAGTTTTGCTGTAACACTAAAGTTAGATCCACCTGTAGGGAAAACAGGGTCGTTAAAGGTGTTGTTACGTGTTAAGCCAATTGTATAAGCCAAGTTGTTTGAGTATCCGTCTCCGAATGTAAATAAACCTGTGTTATAGTTTTTTAAGTTATAGTGTTGGAAACTGATAGCTTGTGATAATGTAAAGTAATCATCCGGTACAGTTAAACGTTTTGCTAATCCTACAGTTACACCTGTAATATTAAATCGTTTATCACGATCGGCTTCACCTGTTGTGGCATCGTATAAAAATTGTGCTGAGTGTGAAATAGAGGTCGAAAACTGTACTGGTTTTTTACCACCCATCCATGGTTCTGTAAAAGAGAAACTATAAGTTTGGTAAAATGTACTTGCTTGTAAACGTAATGCTAATTTTTGACCGTCACCTCTAGGAACTGGTTTGTAAGCGTCTGGGTTAAATATGTTTTTTAAGGAGAAGTTATTAAAGGACAATCCTAATGTTCCGATAAAACCACCACCGCCATAACCACCTTGCAGCTCTACTTGACTTGATCCTGTTTCTACAACACCGTATTCTAAGTCAATTGTTCCTTCATTAGGGTTTGGGTTGTTAAAATTAGTAGCTATTTGTTCGGCATCAAAATAACCAAGCTGACTTAATTCACGAATGGTACGCACCACGTTTGATTTACTATATAATTGACCCGGTCTTGTGTGTAATTCACGGTAGATAACACGGTCGTTAGTTACATCGTTACCAACTACAGATATACTATTGAAATAAACAGGTTTTCCTTCAGAAATTCTGATTTCCATATCAATAATATTTCCTTCCGTATTAACTTCTACAGGGTTTATAGTAGAGAATAAATACCCGTTATTTTGGTATTGATTGGTAATGTCAAAAGCGTCTGGTTGCGTTTCATCAGCAATACGTTTTTCAAGTAAAACCCCATTGTAAATATCGCCTTTGTTTATACGTAAAATACCTTTTAATTGTTGATCGGAATATACCGTGTTTCCAATGAATGTAATATCACCAAAACGGTACTGTTCGCCTTCTTCAACTTTAATATTAAGCGCGATGTTCTTTTTGTCGATGTGCGTAATTGAGTCCGATATAATACGGGCATCACGAAATCCGTTTTCTTTTAATTTATCAATAACACTTTCTAAATCTTCTTGATAATCGGCTTCTATATATTTAGAGCGTTTTAAAATTCGTAGAAAATTTTTCTGTTTGGTGTTTTTCATAGCGCTGCGTAATTTTGAATCAGGAATAACGGTGTTTCCTTCAAAATTAATTTCAGACACTTTTACTTTTTTGCCTTTATCAACACTTAATACCATATCAACAGCCGGACGTCCAGTTGAGTCTGTTACTTCAATAGTATTTATGTGAACTTTAGTATTTAAAAAACCATCTTTCTGGTACTTATTAGTTAAGTAGTTTTTGGTGGTTGTAACTAAGTTTTCTGTTACTTTAACCCCGTCTTGCAGATTGTTTTCTGTAATAAGCTCTTCTTGTTTAGATTTTTTAAGACCATTAATTTTTAAGGCTCTCAATTCAGGAAGGTCGTATAAACGAATATCTAAATAAGCAGTACCGCCTTCGGTTCTTGATAAGTAGATATTAATGTCTCTAAATAAGTTTGATTTCCAAAGTTTACGGATAGCTTCACTAATTTTATCACCTGGGATGGTAATTTCTTCACCTTTGCGTAAGCCTGAATAGGTTACAATGGTTTGAGCACTGAAATGGGTATCTCCCGATACTGTAATGCCTCCTAACGTGTATTGCTTTCCAGCAGGAGCTGCTTGCAATTCTTGTGCTTGTGCGTTTAAACTATTTACTAAAAATAAATATGTAAATAATAAGCCTATATAAGTTTTCAATGATGTGATATTAATGGAGTTGTTCACTTGTTTTCCCAAATCGTCGTTCTCGTTTTTGATATTCAATAATAGCTTCATACAAATGTTCTTTGGTAAAATCTGGCCAAAGCACTTTTGTAAAGTATAGTTCAGCGTATGCAATTTGCCATAAAAGGAAATTGCTAATGCGCTGCTCACCACTTGTTCTAATAAGCAAATCTACATCCGGTAAATTTTGCGTGTAAAGATGCTCATTTATAACTGATTCATCAATTTTTTCTACAGAAATTATATTATTTTTAACTTTAATACTAATTTCTTTAACGCTATTTAGTAATTCTTCTCGTGAGCCATAGCTTAAAGCCAAGGTTAAACACATGCGCGTGTTATCCTTTGTTTTTTCTATAACTTCTAGTAATTCTTTATGGGCTTTCTTGGGAAGTGATTCCAAGTTGCCAATAGCCGAAAGGCGTATGTTATTATCTTGTAATGTTTTAATTTCCTTTTTTAGGGAGGAGACTAAGAGTTTCATTAAAGTTTGAACTTCTAGTTTTGGACGATTCCAATTTTCGGTAGAAAAAGCGTAGAGTGTTAGGTTTTCTATGCCTAATTCTGCTGATGCTTCAACAGTTTCTCGAACAGATTTTGTGCCGTTTTCATGACCAATACTCCGAAGCAGTCCTTGTTTTTTAGCCCAACGCCCATTGCCGTCCATAATAATGGCAACATGCTTGGGGAGGTGTTTAGTTTGTATTGTTTCTTTTAAGCTCACTGGTTGTTAAAATGCGCAGAAACATGGTTTCTTACCAAACGTATACGTTAAGGTTATGCCTGTAAACATATACCAATCGTTATTGTTGGTGTTACCAAATTTTGCTGGTGAATCACTATCGTAATCGGGAACACTTCCGTCTAACTCATCCGAAAAGGTGTATCGGGCACCAATTTCGGCAGCAATGATAAAATTGCCTAATATGTTGGTCTTAAAACCTAACAGCATTGGTATGCCGTATGCTAAACTAGATGTGTTTTCTTCTTGTATTACGCCTTGTCTGTCAATAAAAAAGTTATCGTGTTTGGCAATTGAAATTCCTGAATATAAATACGGTGTAGCCTTTACTCTGCCGTCATGTAGATCCCAATCGAAAAAAGTAAATTCCAAACCGGCTGACGCTTCAATAATCTGATTGTTAAATTCAAAATCACGTTCCTGGCGTCTTGGGTCGCTAGAATCAGAATCTTTTCCTTCTAGCTCTGTATATATTAATGAAAACCTAAACGCATGTCTTGGACTACGGTTCCATTTATAAATACCGCCAATAGCAGGTTGGTTGGGCGCTATGTATTTTGTGCTACCTACATCGCCTATAAAATTACTGCCACCCAAAAACACACCTAGCTCATGGGTTTGTGCTTGGCTTAATTGGCCTGTGATAATAATTAGTAGTACGGTGGTTAAATACCTCATAAATGTTTAAAAGTTTGCAAATATAATAAACTCTGATTAGCCTATAACAATTTGATTCAAAATGTATTTGAATTAAACTGTTTTTAAATAGATTTATTGTCTAATTGCGTTTGTCTTCTCCCCAAAGTAGCTTTTTTCTTAATGTATCTAAAAAGGATTCTTCTAATAATTCTATCATTTTAATAGTAAACGGAGCTTTTTTGATAGTGATAGTCGTATCATTTGATAAAGTAGCTATTCTGGAGTCTAACGATACCAAAAAGTTGTCTTCTCTACCGTTTACTTTTAGTTTAATTTCGGTTGAATCTGTTATAACCAATGGTCTTGCGCTCAAATTATGAGGTGCAATAGGTGTTATAACGAAGCTATTGGTGTCTGGTGTAATAACCGGTCCGCCGCAGCTTAGTGAATACCCCGTAGAACCTGTAGGTGTTGAAACAATTAATCCGTCGCTCCAGTAGGAGGTTAGGTATTCATCGTTTAAACGCGTTTCTACAGTTATCATTGAGGTTGTATTCTTTCTGCTTATAGCGATTTCATTAAGCGCAAAGTTTAATGTTTCAAAATCGGGAGACTTTGGTGTAGTGTCGATTGTGAGTAAATGGCGTTCCGAAATTTTATAAGCACCTTTAAAAATAGCGTCTAAAGCAGGTATTATTAATTGATTTTGGATAGTTGCTAAAAAACCTAGTCGTCCCGTATTTACACCAATTACAGGTATGTTTAGATTGTGGACATAGGTAATGGCGCGTAATATAGTTCCGTCTCCACCAATACTTATAAGTAAATCAAAACTCGAATCTAATTCATCGGTTACCGATATGGTTTTAAATTCGGTGGGGTTCTGTTCTTGTATTTTCTTATTAAATTCTTCAATAAGGAAAACAGAGACTTCTTTTTGGTTATTTAAATAATGTAAAATAACAATGAGAGCATCCTCAGTTTTTGAATTAAAAGCTTGACCAAATAAGGCTATTTTCATTGTATTATATATTTAAGTACTTGTTTAAATAATCCGAACGGTCTTTTAAGCTTTGAATATAACTGTCCTCTTCATGACCAGAAATAATATTATAACTATAACGTCTAAAGGTTTGCATGATATCATTTAACCCTGTATTTCCAATTTTAATGGTAATTTGAACAAGGTCCATGTCTGTTTTTGAAATAAAAGCACCTAGCAGTTTTCCGTTATTCGACTCTACAATCTGGCTAATCTCGCTAAATGAATAATCGATTAACCCTTTTTCAATAACGAGTGTGCCTCCGGCTTCAGCAAAGAAAGGCGTCTCATTAAAAAGGCTAATAATGTCGCTCAATTCGTAATAGCCTAAGTAGTTGTTGTTAGCATCTAATATTGGCATGATATTGCTGCTGTTTTGAGCAAATGCCTCTAAAACATCAAGCCAGTTTGTGTTTTCTCTAACAAAGAACCCCTCGATTGCGTGAATTTGATTAGAGATAACGTCTTGCTTTTCAAAACAGTGTACGTCTGTTTCAGACATACAGCCTAGATAGAACCCTTCGCTGTCCTGGATAGGTATGTGAGAATAAGTTAACTGATTAAACAACACTTGTAAATGCCCAATATTATCGGTATTTAAAAGTGGTTTTATATCGTTAATAACAAATTCGTTTAAATTCATATGATGATTTTTGTTATTTGCAAATTAATTAAAAAATACTATAATACCGGTAGTTGAGTTTGTATTTTTGTATTTCAAATGTATAGAAGATGACAAAGTTAAGTGTAAATATAAATAAGATAGCAACCTTGCGTAATTCTCGAGGTGGCGATTTGCCAAATGTAGTGCAGTTTGCTAAAGATGTACAGCGTTTTGGAGCAGAGGGTGTTACTATACATCCCAGACCCGATGAGCGTCATATTCGGTATCAAGATGCTTACGATTTAAAATCGGAGGTATACACCGAATATAATATAGAAGGAAACCCTATAGATAAGTTTGTGAAAATGGTTTTAGAAATCAAGCCTACTCAGGTAACTCTGGTTCCCGATTCTATTCATGCAATTACAAGTAACGCAGGGTGGGACACGCTAAAACATAAAGATTTCTTGATTGATGTAATTCAGGAGTTTAAAAATAACAACATTCGTACTTCTATTTTTGTTGACCCCGACTTAAAGCAAATAGAAGGTGCTAAAGCAACCGGTACAGACAGGATTGAATTATATACTGAGGCTTTTGCTCATGAGTTTGGTTTAGGTAATAAAAAAGCAATTGTTCCTTATACCGAATGTGCTACACTTGCTAACAGTTTTGACTTAGGTATAAATGCTGGACATGATTTGTCTTTAGATAATATTCAGTTTTTTAAAGAAAACATTCCTAATTTATTAGAGGTGTCTATAGGGCATGCATTAATATCGGAGAGTTTGTATTTGGGTGCAGAAAATGTTATTCAGATGTATTTGAATAAATTAAAATAAACACGAATAAAATTCTTAGCTATGGCAGAAAGCAATAATATATTGTATTCAAATATTATAGGTGAAGGCGCGCCTTTTATTATTCTTCATGGGTTTCTAGGTATGAGTGATAACTGGAAAACCCTTGGCAGTCAGTTTGCAGAACAGGGGTATCAAGTGCATTTAGTAGATCAGCGAAATCATGGACGAAGTTTTCATGATGCCGATTTTAGTTATGAAGTACTTGTGAGCGATTTAAAAAACTATTGCCAAGCTCATGAACTGACTGATATTGTGCTTTTAGGACATTCAATGGGTGGGAAAACAGCTATGTTATTCGCAACATTATTTCCGGAGTTAGTGTCTAAATTAATGATAGCCGATATTTCACCGCGATTTTATCCTGTACATCACGATGCTATTTTAAGTGGTTTAGGGCAGTTAGATTTTACAACGCTAAAAAGTCGAGGTGAAGCAGATAAAAGTTTAGCTAATTATGTGTCTGATACTGGGACTCGACAATTTTTACTAAAAAACCTTTATTGGAAAGAAAAAGGAGTTCTTGCTTTGCGTATAAATTTAGAGGTTTTAACAGATCAAGTTAGTGAAGTAGGAGAGCCACTTCCTGTAAATGCAAAATACGAAGGTGATACCTTGTTTTTAAAAGGTGATAAATCGGAATATATTAGTAATCAAGACGAAACTATTATTCATAATCATTTTCCAAAAGCACAAATAATTACCATTTCTAATGCAGGACATTGGCTGCATGCTGAAAACCCAAAGGAATTTTATAGTGCTGTAATGGAATTTGTAAAGTAGGTGTTTAACTTTTTAAAATTTAACATATGAAACTTATTATTAGATTATTATTAACGGCAGTTGCTGTAGTTGTTTTATCAAAGTTATTGCCAGGTGTTTCGGTAGAAAGTTATACCACAGCTGTTATTGTTGCAGTAGTTTTAGGTATGCTTAATATGTTTGTTAGGCCTATTTTAATTTTTCTAACCTTGCCAGCAACTATTGTAACATTAGGCTTGTTCTTATTTGTAATAAATGCCTGTATGATTCTTTTAGCCGACAACCTAATAAGCGGTTTTGCTGTTAGTAGCTTTTGGATAGCTCTGCTGTTTAGCATATTACTAACTGTTTTACAATCTTTATTATACGGAATTTTAGGACAGGATGAAGCTCAGGAATAATTATTTCTTTAACAATTCCAATAATTCAAACCCGTTATCCCTACTGAAAATCAGTATAAATAAATGGGTGAAACACAATACGTTAAAATACTTTGTTGGCTTGTAAAAAAGTAGTAGTTTTGCACTCCAATTTTTATGTTATAATACAATGAATATTACAAGAGAAAATATTGATGCATTAAATGCTGTAGTAAAAGTCGATATCGCTAAAGAAGATTATAGCGGTAAAGTTGAAAAAATACTATCTGATTACCGTAAAACGGCAAACATTCCAGGTTTTAGAAAAGGTCACGTACCAATGGGAATGGTTAAAAAGCAATACGGAAAAGCAGTATTGGTAGATGAGGTTAATAAATTGCTTCAAGAAGCTTTAAATAAATATTTAACGGAAGAAAAATTAGACGTTTTAGGAAATCCGTTACCAAAACCTCAAGATAATTTAGATTGGGATGCTGATTTATTATCATTTGAGTTTGAATTAGGTTTAGCTCCGGAATTTGAAGTGAACTTAGCACCTAAGAAAGCTATTGTTGATTATAACATTACTGCTGGTGATAAAATGATTGATGACCAAATTGTAAATGTTCAAAAACAATATGGTAAATTAATTCCAGAAGAAACTGTTTCTAAAGATTCTGAAGTAACAGGTGTCTTTAAAAATGAAGAACGTGAGATTGAAAATACAGTAACTTTAACTTTAGATAAGTTTAAAGGGAAAGCTACAGAAAAGAAATTTGTAGGTTCTAAAGTTGGTGATGTAATTACTTTAAAAACTAAAGGATTATATTCTGACGATCATGAGTTAATGAATGCTTTAAAACTTAGTCAAGATGATATTCAAGGACTTGATATTGAAGTAACTTTTACAATTACTGAAATTAACCAACGTGAATTAGCAGAATTAAACCAAGAGTTATTTGATAAGTTATTTGGTGAAGGAGCTGTGACATCTTTAGATGAGGTAAAAGCTAAAATTAAAGAAGATGCTGAAAAGCAATTCAAGCAACAGTCTGAACAAAAATTACTTAACGACGTAACGGAATACTTAGTAGAAAATACAAAGTTTGATTTACCAGCTACTTTCCTACAAAAATGGATGCAAACAGCAGGTGAAAAAGAATTAACTGAAGCAGAAGCACAAGAAGAATATGCTAAGTCTGAAAAAAGTTTACGTTACCAATTAATTGAAGGGAAATTAATTACCGACAATGATATTAAAGTAAGCATGGAAGATATTAAAGAGCATGCTAAGCAAATGATTAAAGCGCAAATGGCGCAGTTTGGTCAAATGAACCCATCTGATAAAGAATTAGAAGATATTGCTGCTCGTGTATTATCTAACCAAGAAGAAGCTCGTCGTATTTCTGAACAAATTATCAGTCAAAGATTATTAGCTCTTTATAAAGAAAAAGCTAATATCAAAACAAAAGAAATTACTTACGAAGATTTTATAAAAGAGGTATACGGTGATAAATAATTGGGTTGTACCAAGTATTAAAGTCTCGTTAAGCTAATAAGCTATATCAACTTTTAAAGAATAAATCCTTATATTTAGGCGTTGAAATAACATGTTTCAACGCCTATTTTTTTGAGTCGTGTTTTTTAAACATTAAAAACCGCTCAAGCTTCTTGATTTAGATCAGGATTTTAATCTGAAAAAAACTTAATGACAATGAATTACGCAAAAGAATTTGAAAAATTTGCTATAAAAGATCAAGGTATTAGTAGTACATATTATGATAAGATTATCAGCCATATGTATCCAAGTAATTTAACGCCTAACATTATTGAGGAACGTCAAATGAACATCGCTATCTTTGATGTATTCTCAAGGTTAATGATGGATAGAATTATCTTTTTAGGTACCGCCATTAATGATCAGGTTGCAAATATCATACAAGCCCAATTATTATTCTTAGAAAGTACAGACTCTTCAAAAGATATTCAAATATATATAAACTCACCTGGAGGTGGTGTTTATGCAGGTTTAGGGATTTATGATACAATGCAGTTTATCAAGCCAGATGTAGCAACTATTTGTACGGGTATGGCCGCTTCAATGGGAGCTGTTTTATTATGTGCTGGTGAAAAAGGTAAGCGAAGTGGCTTAACACATTCTCGTGTTATGATTCACCAACCTTTAGGTGGTGCTCAAGGTCAAGCTAGTGATATTGAAATTACAGCACGTGAGATCTTGACTTTAAAAGAAGAGCTTTACAAGATTATTAGTAAGCATTCAGGTCAAGATTACGACAAAGTATATAATGATAGTGACCGTGATTATTGGATGAAAGCCGATAAAGCTAAAGAATACGGTATGATTGATGAGGTATTAGTACGTAGCTAATACACGGATTAAAAACTTTCTCTAAGCAATTAGAGGAATAAGAAATTGAAATTAATTAATTTATGGCAAAGGAAGAATTAGAATGTTCATTTTGTGGTAGAAAAAAGCCAGAAACTAGCCTGCTAATAGCAGGTTTAGATGCGCATATCTGCGATCGTTGTATCGAGCAAGCACATGGTATTGTGGTTGAAGAATCAAAACAAGCAGATACTAGCGATTTAACGGCTGAACTTAAGTTGCGCAAACCACAAAAAATTAAAACATTTCTGGATGAATATATTATAGGCCAAGAAACCACAAAAAAAGTAATGTCGGTTGCTGTCTATAACCACTATAAGCGACTGCTACAAGCTCCAACGGATGACGATATTGAAATCCAAAAGAGTAATATTGTTATGGTAGGGCAAACGGGTACAGGAAAAACATTAATGGCTAAAACCATTGCTAAAATGTTAAATGTGCCATTAGCAATTGTTGATGCCACGGTTTTAACTGAAGCTGGTTATGTAGGTGAAGATGTTGAAAGTATTTTAACCCGCCTATTACAAGCAGCGGATTACAATTTAGAGAAAGCTGAAAAGGGTATTGTTTTTATTGATGAAATAGATAAGATAGCCCGTAAAAGTGATAACCCATCTATAACTCGTGATGTTTCAGGTGAAGGTGTTCAGCAAGCTCTTTTAAAGTTATTAGAAGGAACAGTTGTTAATGTACCGCCAAAAGGTGGTCGTAAGCATCCCGATCAGAAATTTATTGAAGTTAATACCGAGAATATTTTATTCATAGCTGGTGGTGCTTTCGATGGTATTGAAAAAGTTATATCTAAACGTTTAAACATGCAAGCTGTTGGGTATAGCGCGTCTATGTCAGATGAGCGTGTAGACCAAAACCATTTGTTACAGTATATTATTCCTAAAGATTTAAAAGACTTTGGTTTAATACCTGAAATTATTGGCCGTTTACCTGTTCTAACATATATGAATCCGCTAGATGCTAAAACGCTTCGTGCTATTCTTACAGAACCTAAAAATGCTATTATTAAACAATATAAAAAGTTGTTTGATATGGATGATATAGATTTTCAAATTACCGATGGAGCTTTAGACTTTATAGTTGGAAAAGCTATAGAGTATAAGTTAGGTGCTCGTGGATTACGATCCTTATGTGAAGAAATTTTAACGGATGCCATGTTTGAAATGCCAGGTTCAGATAAAACGGAACTTAAGGTTACAAAAGCTTATGCTGAAGATAAACTAAATAAAACAACAATTAAGAAATTGAAGGCTGTTTCTTAATTACTTCGGAAGGTTATATTATAAAAAAAAACCACGCAATTTGCGTGGTTTTTTATTTTGGTTGTTTTGTGTAACTACAATTTTATATTGTTTAAACAACGGTTTTTGATTAATAGCATGATAAAGCTACACTTTTTCTTAAAAGATTATTAATATCTAAGTGAATTTTAGATGAAGCTGTATTTAAAATCGATTAGCATACCGTTTTTGCGAAAAAATCGGGTTAACGGTTAATTGTTTAAATCTAAAAGTGCATCTAGGTAGTCTCTTGAGTTTGATAATCTAGGTACCTTATGTTGGCCTCCTAGTTTATCATTTGCCTTTAGCCAATCGTAAAATAAACGTTCGCGTGCAATATGAATGGTCGGTTTATTTAGTGTCATGTTATTATAGCGTTTGGCCTCATAATCGGAGTTTAAGGATTTTAAAGCGTTATCCAAAAGCTCATTAAAATAATCAATATCTTTAGGTGGTGTTTTAAATTCAATAATCCATTCATGGGCTCCTTTTTCTTTTCCGTTCATAAAAATAGGTGCTGCAGTATAATCTATAATTTCTGAAGCAGTTTTTTTGCAAACCTTTTTTAATGCATCTTCAGTGTTTTCAATAATTAATTCTTCTCCAAAAGCATTTATATGGTGTTTAGTTCTGCCAGAAACTTTTATGCGATATGGATTAATGGAAGTAAACCGAATGGTGTCACCAATTTTATAACGCCATAAACCGGCATTTGTCGTGATGATAACAGCGTAGTTTTTATGAACTTCAACCTCACTTAAAGGAATAATTTTTTCATAAGGAGTGCCATACGTGTCCATAGGTATGAATTCATAAAATATACCGTAATCTAACATTAATAATAGTTCGCTAGATTGGTTTTGATCCTGAATAGCAAAAAAGCCCTCTGAAGCATTGTATATTTCGTAGTATCTGAAATCTTTTTTAGGGAGAATTTTTTTGTATTGTTCCACATAAGGTAAGAAGCTAACACCTCCGTGAAAATAGACTTCTAAGTTAGGCCAAATATCATGAAGGTTGTTTTTACCGGTTGTTTCCAAAACATTATTTAATAGCACCAACATCCATGAGGGAACACCGGCTAAACTAGTTACGTTTTCCTGGATGGTTTCATTAACAATAGCTTGCATTTTTTGCTCCCAATTGCTCATTAGTGAGACTTTGTTGCTGGGTGTACTGCTGAATTCTGCCCAAAAAGGCATATTATCAATTAGTATAGCCGATAAATCACCAAAAGCAGTTCCGTTTTCTTTATATAGTTCTTTGCTACCTCCTAAGCGAAGGCTTTTACCGGTGAATAACTGTGCGTTTTCGTTGTTGTTTAAATACATGCATAGTAAATCTTTACTGGCAGCATAATGGCAATTTTCTAGTGAGTCATCACTAACGGGAATAAACTTGCTTTTCGCATTTGTAGTACCACTAGATTTAGCAAACCACTTAATAGGTTCAGGCCAAAAAATATTATTTTCACCCATTCGCGAGCGCTCAATCATGCCTTGATAATCTTCATAAGATGAGATTGGTACGCGATCGGCAAATGTTTGATAGCTTTTTATAGAGTCAAACCCATAAGTTCTACCAAATTCGGTGTCTTTTGCCTTGTTTAGCAATTGCATCAACAGCTCTTCTTGAACTTCGTTAGGATATTTTAAAAATAAATCAATTTGATGAAATCGTTTTTTTAAAAACCAAGATGCTATAGAATTTACAATCGGAATTGGCATATTTGCAGTATATTTAAGAAACTAAAAATAATACTTTTTTTTATGACCTACCAAGGTGTTTTAACAAAAATGAAAACTGAATTTTCGGAACCTATTCAGTATTATCTTGTTTTTGAATCCGATTTTATTCACATGAATCAGTTGTTAAATAAAACCATTCAGATAGACTTTGTTGGCTATCAGTGTTTAAATTGTGGTTTAAACAAGCCTATATACCGACAAGGTTTCTGTAAAAGCTGTTTTTTTGATGTACCACAGGCAGCCGATTGGATTATTAAGCCGGAACTTAGTAAGGCGCATTTAGGTCAAGAAGATAGAGATTTGGAATATGAGAAAGCCATGCAGTTAAAACCACATGTTGTGTATTTGGCTAATTCAAGTAATGTTAAAGTGGGGGTAACCAGAAAAAGTCAAGTACCAACACGTTGGATTGATCAAGGTGCCCACGAAGCTATTGAAATTGTTGAAGTGCCCAATAGATACTTAGCAGGTATTACGGAAGTTGCTTTAAAGTCATATGTTGCCGATAAAACGAATTGGCGTACCATGCTTAAAAATGATATTCAAGACGAGAATTTAATGGAATGGCGTGATAAACTAAAGGCTTTTATCCCTGAAGAAGCTCAAGATTATTTTATAGATAGTAATACGGAAACCAATATTGTGTTTCCAGTACAGCAATATCCAGAAAAGCCTAAGAGTCTAAATATAAAGAAGTCTGAGACTTATACCGGAAAATTAGTGGGTATAAAAGGGCAGTACCTTATTTTTGAAGATAATACCGTTTTTAATATCCGCTCCAATGAAGGGACCGTGGTGAAGATTTCTTTGGTATAAAAAAAAGCACGCAATAAAAATGCGTGCTTTTTTATATATGTTTAAGAAGACAATTATATATCTTCTTGGTCTCTTAAGTTTTGGATGTATGCAGCTTTTTGCACCTCACGTCTTCTTTTTACTGAAGGTTTTGTAAAGTATTGCTTCTCTCTTAGATTTTGCATTACTTTTACATTTCTATGCTTACGCTTGTAACGCTTTAAAGCACGTTCTATATTTTCTCCTTCTTTGATTTCAATTCGTAACATATTATTTTTCTTAAATTTAATGGGTGCTAAGGTAATCCTTTTATTGTTATTTTTAGTGTGTTTTCTAAATTTTAATTAATCAGTGCTAATTTGAGGCGATTTTAATTGTTTGTGCTGTCAGTTTCTTTCTTGTTTTTATTCAATAATCCACCTAGAATATTTTTAATAGCATCTTCTGTTTTAGGGGTTTCAGTTTTTGTAGAATCCGTTTTAACACTTGTGGTGTCTGCGTTTGTATTGCTTGGGGTATTGTTGTTGCTTGATGTAAGACCGCTTAACATGTCGGAAATAGCATCGGTTCCTTGGTTAATTAGTTTCTGCTTTTCTATTTCAATAAGTTGCTGTGTTAAATTACTAATACTAGCTGTTAAATCGGTTGAAATTTTAGGACTTTGAAAGCTTCCTTTCAAATTTGCAGAGACAGGAATGCTAATGTTGTCTACTTCAGGGGCATTTATTTTACCAATTAATCGATTTATATCGGAACCTAAATATTTAGCAGGGACATCAAAAGTAAGATCGTAATCCATAGATTGATCAAATCCATGGCTACCGCCCACGGCAATATCAATATCTTTATAAGCAATATTAAATGGTTTTATGTTTACCTGACCATTACTAAAGGTTAAATTGGTCTTTAAATCGTTTAAATCTAATTGTTCTAAATCAATAAAACTTAATTGTGAGTCTAAAACGTTTAATATAGGACTACTTTCAATTTTAGTTTTTGTCGCTAGTAATTCGGCATTTGCGTTACCCGAAACGGTATTTAGTATCGGTGAAAAAGAAGCGTCTAAATTACCATTAAGTGCAATATCTGTATTAAGTTTTCCTTCAAATATTTTAGCTATTGGAGCTAATGCTTTTAGTAAATCGAGCGTGTTAAAGGATTCAGTAATATCAAAAGCCTTCGCATTTAAGGTTACATTAAATTGAGGTGTTTCTTGTTGTGTGTTAATATCACCCGCAACAACAAGTGTTCCATTAAAAAGGTTTGTAGAAAGCTTGTCTAATGTAGCAACCTGGTCTTTAACTATTAATTTTCCTTGTGTGTTTTTTAGAGTCAAGTTATCATAAACAACTGTGTTTGCATTGGCTTGTATTGTGCAATCTAAAAACGCAGGTATTTTTAATGTTGTTGTATTTGTGTTATCTGTTTCAGGTTCTTCTTTTTGTGTACTTTCATCGGCAACCATAATATCATTAATGTATAAGGTATTCGAGTTTACATTAAAATTTCCTTGTAAATTTTTGTCACTCAGTAAGAAGCCTAGTAAGTTCGTAATTGTACCGTTTGCCTGAATATCACTTTTACCTGATTTGGCATCGAATTTATTTAAGGTTACAGTACCTGGATTGAAGGTTAAGTCTGCTGTAGAAATACTAACAGGATTAAGCATGTCTTCGCTGGTGTAAGTGAAGTTGTTAACCTGAATGTTTCCATTACTTTTTATGCGTTGATAAGCATTTGTTTCTATAGCATTCATGTCAAAATCTGTGTTGATTTTAGCCTTTAAAACACCACTTAAATCGGTGTCTAAACTAACCGGATATGCTTCACTAATATTTGCTAAGTTTAAAGTTCCGTCTACAAAAGCGCTTACGGTCATGTTTTCGGTTAGATTTCTTAATGTAGCCGATGCATTAAATGTGTCATTGTCTATTTTGAAATTAAGTTTGCTTATATCAACATAAGTGTCTTCAGGTTTTCCTGTAGTGTTGTTTATACTTGTGTTGATGTTTATGTTGTTAACGCGCTTAGGTAAATCAGGATATTTAAAAGAGGCGTTGTTTGATAGGATATTTATAGCCATTTTTGGAATTGTTTCTTCTGAAATAAGTCCATAAACACGTCCTGAAAGTTTGAAATTACCGGTCGTTTCTACTTGCGAGATATCTTTCGCGTAGATGCCTGGTACTACTGCTAAAAATTCTTTAAAGTCAGATCCTGGATTTTCAAAACTGATATCTAATTCTTGCCCATTGTCTAGTTGTTGAAAGTACCCTTCAAATTCTAATGGTAGTTTATTAATGTAAGCTTTGTTTTCTTTAAAAATATACTTGCTATTTGGTAAGTCTAAGCCAATAATAGCATCTAACTTTAAGCTGTTGTTACTTATGTATTCGGTGCTATCCATTTGTAAAGTTACATTAGCTGACGTTTCAGTGTCTAATTCTGAAATGTTTTCAGAAAAGGTGCCTTTCCCTGAATGATTTAATTCAGTTATGTAGAAAACTAAATCAGAACTTTCATCAATATAACTCAGAGCACTATTGGAAATACTATAATCTTGTACATCTAAAGAAAAACTAGATTCGCTTTCTATTGCTTTAGGTTCTTCAGATTCAGGTTTTATAGCAATATCGTAGTTTGTTTGTCCTGTTTTATTGGTTTTTAAAATAATCAGGGCTTCGTTAATGCGAAATTCGTTAATGGTTATTGGGCCATCACTGGCATTTTTAAAGAGTTCTTTTATAGACATAGTTAATGAAATAGACTTCACATCTGCTAATTTTTCATCTTTAAAAGGTGAGAAGTTTGTTATTTCTAAATCGCTAACATCTACCTGTGCTTGAGGAAAACTTCTAATAAAGCTGAGGTTTATATCACTAAATTCTACCTGTGCATTTACGTTTTTGTTAATGGTGTTCTTAACAATGTCTTTTATTTTACCTTGAAATATAAATGGCGTTACTATTAATAAAACGATTATAGTAATTAAGGTGATACCAATAATTTTGAAAACTTTTTTCATGTCAGTCTTTTAAGCAGTGATTTGTATGGATATACGTATAAAGTAACCCAAGAGTTGTTTCTTAATAAAAGATTAGGAAAACTTTAGGTTTTAATAGAGGTTAATTTCTTCGTTGAAATCAAGCTTGAAGCGTTTTCTAAATAAATACACGCCTAAATATAAAAATGGTGTATCTATAATGGCAATTAGTACCTTAAATAAAAAACCCGCTATTAGTAGTCCTACAAATTTATCCCATGGAATGATATTAAATGAACACAAAAGCAATAAAATGGTGCTCGTATCAACAAATTGGGAGAAAAAAGTAGAAAAATTATTCCGAAACCATAAGTGCTTACCTTTTGTAAGGCGTTTCCAGAAGTGGTAAATTTGAATGTCTATAAATTGTGCAAATAAATAGGCGAGCATACTGGCTAAAACCGCAATAGCTGTATTGCCAAAAACGGTATTAAATAAACTATCATTAACCGGAGACCAACTTGTGGCAGGAACGGCACCAGCGGTGTAAATAATTAGCATGGAAAAAAGCGAGGCAAAGATCCCTAAAACAACAACTTGGTTAGCAGCCTTTTTTCCATAAATTTCACTTATTAAATCGGTCATCAAGAATGTAATAGGGTATGGTAAAATGCCCACAGAAATTTCAAAAAGACTCGTTCCGAAAACAGTTAGGTTAAAAGGTTTCCAACTAAAAAATTTTTGAAAAATTAGGTTTGATACAACTAACGATGTTATAAACAAAGCGGTTAATAGTAAGTAAATACGTTGGGAAAGCAGTTTGTCTTTTTGGGTCATAAATATTTGTGAATAAAAAGCCGTTGTAAATATAAACTATTAAATTTTCTTTTAGTTATTTTGGCATCCGTTATGACTCAAGAAAACACCGTATACATATCATTAGGAAGTAATCAAGGCGATCGCCTAAAGCATTTGCAAGATGCAATTGATACTGTTTATAAGCGACTTGGTAATGTGAAGAAGATTGCTAAAGTTTATAATACGCCTGCGCTTGGTTTTGAAGGAGCCGATTTTTTAAATACTTGTATACTTGTTAAAACAGACTTAGATGTAGAAACCGTTTTAACACATTTACTTCAGATAGAAACCCAAATGGGCCGCGTAAGAAATGTTGGTGTAGGATATGAGTCTCGTGTAATAGATTTAGATATTCTGCTCTATAACGACGTGGTTATGCATACAGAAACACTAACGGTTCCACATCCGCAAATGGCTAATAGACGTTTTGTTTTACAGCCATTAACAGATATTTCCCTACATACAAAACATCCTGTTTTACATAAAAGTATATCAGATTTATTGACGCTTTGTGAAGATGAAAGTTTGGTTGAACCTATTAATATTTGGTTGAAAAATCCGAGTAGAGAATTTAAACTTTCTAAATATAATTATATAGCAATAGAAGGGAATATTGGTGCAGGAAAAACAAGTTTGGCAACCATGATTTCAGCCGATTTTAATGCTAAATTAATTTTAGAGCGTTTTGCTGATAATCCGTTTTTACCAAAATTCTATGAGGACGCCAAGCGTTATGCTTTTACGTTAGAAATGAGTTTTTTGGCTGATAGGTATCAGCAAATTAGTGATGATTTATCGCAATTAGATTTATTTAAAGACTTTATTGTTAGCGATTATGATATTTATAAATCTTTAATTTTTTCTAAAATAACGCTGCCCGAGGATGAGTTTAAACTCTACAGACGTTTGTTTTACTTGATGTATAAAGATATTGCCAAACCAGAATTGTATATTTATTTGTATCAAAATACCAAACGATTACAGCAAAATATAAAAAAGCGAGGTAGGGATTATGAACAGAATATTCAAGACGCCTATTTAGAAAAAATTAATGCGGGTTATTTAGATTTCTTGAAAAATCAAGAAGGTTTAAATGTTAAGATAATCGATATTTCTAATAGAGATTTTGTTAACAATAGTGAGGATTATTTATGGGTTTTAAACGAGATAAGTAATGAAGCCTAAATTAATAAGCACACCAGATATTTTTATTGCAGGAAAGAAAGCTACATTATCTTTTCTTACAAATGGCTCCGGAACTTCTCAGTTAGCCAGAGATGTTATGCCACGTTTAAAAGAAATACATAATCGGGTTGGTAATGAAAGTTATTCAATTCAGGTTTATGGTGACTTTAAGATACAAAAAATGACACCTGAAACTCCATTTGAAAAATGGATAGGCGTAGCTGTAACCAATCTAGACGCTTTACCGAATAATATGGATGGATTATTAATTCCTGGCGGGAAATTTTTAGTTTTTACTTTTAAAGGTGATGTTTCAGGATTTATTACATTTTGGCAGGAACTACATCGGGTTTGGCTTCCAAATTCAGAATACGAATTGGATGATAGACCACATTTTGAAAAACTACCTGCTAGCTATAACCCTGCAAGCTCCGAAAACGAAGAAGAAATTTGGGTCCCTATTAAATAATGTTAATTGAAAACTTCTTCCTCTTGTAATTAACGTAAAGCTTTTATTTTACTAAATACATCCCAAACAACCACACCACAACTTACTGAAATGTTTAAGGAATGTTTGGTGCCAAATTGCGGAATTTCTATAACCAAATTACTCGCATCTACTACATTTTGAGCGACTCCTTTTACTTCATTTCCAAAAACTAAAGCATACTTTGTATTGGGTTCTGGTGAAAACGTATCAAGCATTGTTGCATTTTCAGCTTGTTCAATAGCACAAATTTGCACTTTATTTTCTTGTAACTTCTCTATAACATCTAGAGTGTTTTCGGCATACTCCCAAGCTACCGTGTCTGTGCTGCCTAATGCGGTTTTATGAATATCTTTATGTGGTGGCTGTGCTGTAATTCCACACAGGTAAATCTTTTCAATTAGAAAGGCATCCGATGTTCTAAATACCGAGCCAATATTATTTAAGCTTCTAATATTATCTAAAATGATAATAATAGGTGTTTTTTTACTGTCCTTAAATTGGTCTACACTAAGACGTTCTAACTCGCTGTTTTTTAACTTTCGCATGGATTTTCTTCTAAATAATTGTCAATAATTTATAGGAGCTTGACTTTAAAAACCTTAAATAAATAAGTACTTTAGCAGTCCTATAATAAAAGCAAAAGTAACATTTAAAAATTAGTTATACGTTGGCAAAAAAAGCAAAAAAGGAAACACCATTAATGAAACAATACAATGCTATCAAGGCTAAGTATCCTGATGCACTGTTATTATTTCGCGTTGGCGATTTTTACGAAACTTTTGGGGAAGATGCTGTTAAAACAGCAGGTATTCTTGGAATAATTCTTACCAAGCGCGGTGCAGGAAGTGATAGTGAAATTGAATTAGCGGGATTTCCACACCATTCTTTAAATACCTATTTGCCTAAATTGGTAAAAGCTGGCGAGCGTGTTGCTATTTGTGATCAGCTTGAAGATCCGAAACAAACTAAAACAATTGTTAAGCGTGGCGTCACTGAATTGGTTACACCAGGTGTCGCACTTAACGATGAGGTGCTCGTTTCAAAATCTAATAATTTTTTATGTTCCGTTCATTTTGGTAAGGTCCATATAGGGATTTCTTTTTTGGATATTTCTACAGGCGAGTTTTTAACATCTCAAGGGAATGCCGAATATATTGATAAGTTACTTCAAAATTTTAATCCGAGTGAAGTTCTCGTTTCTAAACAAAAACGATTGTTTTTTAATGAAACCTTCGGTCAGGATTTTCATACCTTTTATTTAGAAGATTGGATTTTTCAAACCGATTATGCACATGAGACTTTAATTAAACATTTTGACACGAAAACATTAAAAGGTTTTGGTGTAGAAGATTTAAAGGAAGGTATAATAGCTTCTGGGGGTATTTTGCATTATCTAGCTGAAACGCAGCATAAAAAATTGCAGCATATTACGGCTATTAGCCGTATTGCTGAAAATGAATATGTTTGGATGGATAAGTTTACCATTAGAAATTTGGAACTTTACCACTCTACAAATAATAATGCAGTAACACTTTTACAGGTTATTGATAAGACCATTTCGCCCATGGGTGGGCGTTTATTGAAACGTTGGCTAGCCTTACCACTTAAAGATGTTGCCAAAATTAAGCAACGTCATGAAGTTGTTAGTTTTTTAAGTGGTAATAAAACAACGCTTCAAGAGATACAGTCTCATATTAAAAAAATAGGCGATTTAGAACGTTTAATTTCTAAAATAGCTACAAGTAAAGTGAATCCTCGTGAGGTTATTCAGCTTAAAAATTCTTTAGAAGCTATAATTCCTATAAAAGATATCGCATCAAATTGTGATAACGATGCTTTAAAAGTAATTGGTGATACGTTACAAAGTTGTGACGTTTTAAGAAGTAAAATAAAAGAAACCCTAAACGAAGATGCGCCGGTAAACGTATTAAAAGGTTTTACTATAGCTGTTGGTTTTTCTGAAGAATTAGATGAGCTTCGTGGCTTGTCTTCTTCAGGTAAAAACTATTTAGACCAAATGCTAAAGCGTGAAAGCGAACGTACTGGTATCACGTCGCTTAAAATAGCTTCAAACAACGTTTTTGGTTACTATATAGAAGTTAGGAATACGCATAAGGATAAAGTTCCTGAAGAGTGGATTAGAAAACAAACCTTGGTTAACGCTGAGCGTTATATAACTGAAGAACTTAAAGAGTACGAAGCAAAAATATTAGGTGCTGAAGAACGTATTTTAGCCATAGAGCAACAGTTGTTTTCGGAATTAATTCAATGGATGACACAGTATATTAAGCCGGTTCAGCAAAACGCTTTTTTAATAGGTCAACTTGATTGTTTATGTGGTTTTTCTCAATTAGCAACCGATAATAATTACGTGTATCCTGAAATTGATGACTCGTTTGATTTAGATATCAAAGAGGGGCGTCATCCGGTTATAGAAAAGCAATTACCGCCAAGTGAAACGTATATTTCTAACGACGTGTATTTAGACCGAGATAAGCAGCAAATGATTATGATTACCGGTCCAAATATGTCTGGTAAATCTGCTATTCTACGTCAAACAGCTTTAATTGTTTTATTAGCACAAACGGGGAGTTTTGTTCCCGCCAAATCCGCTCGTATTGGTTTAGTTGATAAGATTTTTACACGGGTAGGGGCCTCTGATAATATATCAATGGGCGAGTCTACTTTTATGGTTGAGATGAATGAAACGGCATCCATTCTTAATAATCTATCGGAACGAAGTTTAGTGCTTTTAGATGAAATTGGTCGTGGAACTAGTACTTATGACGGGATATCAATTGCATGGGCTATTAGTGAGTACCTTCATGAGCATCCAGCTAAAGCAAAAACCTTATTTGCTACGCACTACCATGAGTTAAATGAAATGACCGAAACATTTTTAAGGATAAAGAATTTTAACGTTTCGGTAAAAGAGTTAAAGGACAATGTGTTATTTCTACGAAAACTCGTTCCTGGCGGTAGTGAACATAGTTTTGGTATTCATGTTGCTAAAATGGCGGGTATGCCACAACAGGTTTTGCATCGTGCAAATACTATTTTAAAGAAACTTGAAAAGTCACATTCTAGTGATGAATTGACTGATACGGTTAAAAATTTAGCCGATGATGACATGCAATTGAGTTTTTTCAATTTAGATGACCCATTATTAGAAAATATTAAAGACGAAATATTACATATTGATATTGATACACTTACGCCGGTAGAAGCGCTTATGAAGCTAAATGAAATTAAGCGAATGTTGGTCAAGAAAAAAGAAAATTAATTTTTTTTGAATAATTTTTCAAAAAAGTCTTTGTAATTCTAATAAAAGTCTTAAATTTGCAACCGCAATAGCAATATTGCACGTTCATTAAAAAATTGCGAAAGTAGCTCAGGGGTAGAGCATCACCTTGCCAAGGTGGAGGTCGCGGGTTCAAATCCCGTCTTTCGCTCTGAATTACTATTGAAAAGAAATTCCAATGCTGAAGTGGTGGAATTGGTAGACACGTTGGACTTAAAATCCAATGTCCATTAGGACGTACGGGTTCAAGTCCCGTCTTCAGTACATATGAAAAGCCGAAACGAAAGTTTCGGCTTTTTTGTTTTATAAAGGTTTAGATTCATTAAGTCTTTGTAGGTTTCTTTAGCTCCTAAGTATTTCAATAAAAAAATATTGTTATAAAATTAAGTAGAAGTGATATTATTGCTAATACACAAAAGAAGATAAGAATGTTTTTAATAGTTTTAAGATGACTTTCAATTAATGTTAATTGATTTGTTCCGTTCTCATATGGTTTTAAAATGCTGTTTGCATTTTTATCCATCCACTCTTTGTCCTTTTCATTTGAAGCACCGTATTTTTGATTATAAACTTTATAGTCGACAATGTTTAGTTCGGATTGTTTTTTTAAAGAATTTTTAGTGTTTACTTTCTTTAATAGGTGTTCTATTTTGTTTAATTCATTTAGCTTTTTAAGAAATGGGCTCTTTTTATCTTCCATGATATCATGTTTTAATTAAGCTTCTGTAATGAAGATAATGAAAAATAATGAATTACATAGACGTTAAGAGTGTTGGGGAGTCGTGTGTTTTTATTCTTTTATCAGATTCTAATCTTTAAGTAATGTTATACTCGTTATTTCTGGTCGCATACCCATTCTGCCAGGAAAGCCTAGCCAGCCCAAACCACGGTTTACATATAAGAATTGCTCTTCCTGTTCATAGAGTCCTGCCCAGTGCTTGTATTTGTACTTTATAGGGCTCCATTCTTTTTTACCAAAACTGATACCCGCTTGCATGCCGTGAGTGTGTCCGGATAACGTTAATGCTATATTGGTGTTATTCAAAACTTCCTTTGACCAATGCGAGGGGTCATGGGAAAGTAGTATTTTAAAAGAGAAATTTTCTACATCGGTCAATGCTTTGTCTAGATTGCCATATTGTTTAAAAGGTGGTTTTCCCCAATTCTCAACACCTACAATGTTAATTTCTTGATTGTTTAGTTTAATTGTTTCGGAGTCATTGTTAAGTAGCTTAAAATTAACGGTACTAAAGAAATTGCATATGTTTTCAAAATTTTGCTGTTTTGCTAGTGGTGATTCCCATGCGCTGTAATCGCCATAATCATGATTTCCCAATACAGCAAATAGGCCTAGTTTAGCTTGTAACTTTTTAAAAGACTCTTCCCAACCTTGTAATTCCCATGCGTAGTTGTTTACGAGATCGCCAGTAAAAACTATAAGGTCTGGATTTAGACTGTTTATTTTTTCAAAAGCACGATCTAAAATATGAAATTGATAGTTAAAGCCTCCCAAGTGTAAATCTGAAATCTGAATAATTTTTAAACCATTAAAGGCTTCTGGTAATTGCTTGTGATTTACTTTTATGTGATGCACTTTAAAGTTGTATCGAGCTTTAAAAATAGCGTAAAGGATAATAAAAAAGGGTAGGAGTCCAGAAAACAAGCCTAACAACGGAATGGTTATTAATGAAACGTTATGGACAATGGTGTAGTTGCCTATATATAAAATACCAACAGCAATTATAAAGATTGTTTTGGGGATAAATGAAGATATTGTTAAGCCATAAAGAGAGCTAATTAACAAGTGTTTTTGTTGTGGATTTATAATATCCATACGTAGTTTTAATGTAATAATAGCAATAATAAGTCCTGCAGAAAAGAACCAAAATAACACATCAATTATTTGATTAAATATTGAGGAGTCTATTATGTTTAATATTTCCTGTAATCCGTAGTAGGCTGCTACATCTACACTAAATATTGCTAAGCAAAGTAGTAGAATCAAGTATAATGAATAGCTTTTCATAAGTGTTGTTAGTGTAAAAAAATACGATGTAAATGCCTAGTGTATTGATATGAGATGCTAAAATAAAGTTAGTACTTTAAAAAATAGATATTAAAATTTAGTTGGTAAATATTTGTTAATGTGACATTTGTCATAGTTTGTAACTTGTTAAATGTTTAGCTTTAAGGTGATTCTTCTAATAATTAAAAACTCGTAATCATGAAACATATACTATTGCCAACAGATTTTTCAGATAATTCATTTCACGCCATACAATATGCATTGCAGTTGTTTAAAACAACACCTTGTAAATTTTATCTGCTCCATACATATACACCTATTATTTACAATATGGAGTATATGCAAGCTACTGCGGCGCAGTTTGAATTGCTTAAAACGGTAGAAAATGCATCTTTAGAAGGTTTGGAGCGCTTTAAGAAGAAAATGGAAAGTGCGAATACTAATCCAGAACATGAAGTGGAGATTATTTCATCATTTAATACATTATCTCAAGAAGTAAAAAATGTAGTTGTTAAAAATAAAATTGATTTGGTTATTATGGGTACTCAAGGAGCAACAGGTGCTAAGGAAGTGCTTTTCGGGTCCAATGCTGTTCATGTTTTTAAAAATGCAAACTGTCCTGTGTTGGCTATTCCAATGCCAGCTAACTACCATGAGCCTAAAATAGTTTTGTTTCCAACAGATTATGGTGTGGATTATTCCCGTTGTGAATTAGATGTTTTAACGGATTTCAGTAAAATGTTTGATTCAACATACCATGTGTTGCATGTGTCATTCGGAGATGCTTTAACCGAGAAGCAACTTAAGAATCAGGAGTTGTTGAAAGCAGAATTAAATTCTTGTAAGTATGAATTTCATGACGTACGAAGTGAAGGTGTATCGTCAGCAATTGTGTCGTTTAAAAAAAATAAGCCTGTAGATATGTTAGTTATGATTAATAATAAACATTCATTTTTCGAAAATTTATTTTTCACATCTCGCGTGGAGCAAATAGGTTTTCATACCGATTTACCTTTCTTGGTTATACCATCAAAAAGGAATTAATAGGCTTATATCTATAAAAAAAGCACTCCTATTGGAGCGCTTTTTTTATTTAGGTTTCAAATAAAATTATTCACCGTCTGTAAGATCGTTAACTTTGTTTTTTGTTGCATCAGCAGCATCATCGATAGCTTTACCAGTTGCATCAACAGCATCATCAACGGCTTTACCTGTAGCGTCAGCAGCATTATCAACTGCTTCACCAGCTTGGTCAACAGCGTTGTCTACAGCTTCACCAGCTTGGTCAGCAGCATTGTCCATAGCTTCACCAGCTTCTTCCATAGCGCCTTCTGCATCGTTAGCAGCTTCTTCTACAGCTTCTTCAGCATCATTAGCTGTTTCTTCCATAGCTTCTTGAGCATTGTTCATTGTTTCTTCTACGCTGTCAGTGTTTTTTTCATCTCTACAAGAAGTGAAAGTTACACCTAAAGCTAATAATAGAGCTGTGCTTAATAATAATTTTTTCATTGGTTAAAAGTTTTAGTGTTACGTGTTAAATGAAATGCTAATTTAGTAACTTATTATGAATTTGTATAATTTAATTTTAACATTTTTTAACAATAGATTAAATTCATTCGGTTTTATATACGTACATAATCCGTTATTTGGATTACGGCTCCTGTATTTTTTTTAATGAATTCAAAATTTTGATTGCCAGTGTATTGACGCTCTTTTGTGTTTTTTATTAGAAAATCTAATTTTTGTTGAAGTGCTTTTTTAGTGTCAACCGTAAATGTTCCACCATTAGAAATTAGTTGTGAGGCTTCTGGAAACTTATCAAAATTTTTACCTATTACTACCGGAACTCCAAAAACAGCAGGCTCTAACGTGTTGTGTAGTCCCGTGTTTCCCATGGCTCCGCCTACATAAGCAATGTCAGCATAACTGTAAATTTTGTTAAGTATCCCAATGGTATCTATAATGAAGACCGTATAATTCTCTAGATTCTTTCCGTTTTTTTCGGAATACAGTACCGTTTTTTTTGTGAGTGCTTTTTTTAACTTTTCAATATCATGGGATTTAATATTGTGGGGAGCAATTATAAATTTTGTGTCCTCTGTTGTTGTATTTATATAGTCTATAAGTAGTGCTTCATCTTCTGGCCAACTACTTCCAACTACAACGCATAACTTGTTGTTTTTAAATGTTTCTATAAAATCAAGTTTATTATTTTGAGATAATTGACTAAAAACACGATCAAAGCGTGTGTCTCCTGATATGCTTGTATCGGTATAGTTTATAGTTTCTAATAAGTGTTTCGTATTTGAATCTTGTACGAAAATATGATTGAAAGCAAAAAGCGCACGGCGCATAAAACCGCCATAAAATTTAAAATAGGATTGGTTCTTGCGAAATAAGGCAGATATTAGAATGGCTTTATATTGTTTTTTTTTGAGTTCTAACAGATAGTTTGGCCAAATATCATACTTAACAAATACAGTAAGTTCAGGTTTTACAAGATTTAAAAACTGTTTGGCATGTTGTGGAGTGTCCATTGGTAAATACACTACAATATCAGCAATATTCGTGTTTTTACGAATTTCGTAACCAGATGGTGAAAAAAAAGTGAGGACTATTTCATGGTTTGGGTATTGGACTCTTAACACTTTAAAAACAGGGAGGCCTTGTTCATATTCTCCTAACGATGCACAATGAAACCATAATTTTTTTGAAGATTTATTAAGTGTGCTTTTTAAGGTTGAAAAACTACTTTTACGGCCAACAACACCTTGTTTTATTTTAGGGTTAAATAAGGCTACAAGCGGTAATACCAATTGTGCTAAGTATATTCCAAAAGTGTATAAAGTTCTCAAATGTTATTCTTTGTTGCTAAAATACATTTCTTTGAAATAATTTCATTGGTTCGCGTTCATGAATTTCGTAATTTCGTAGCATATGAGAAAAATTCAAATGGTTGACCTTAAAGGTCAATATAGCGGTATAAAGGATGTAGTGAATCCTGATATTCAGGAAATAATAGACAATGCATCTTTTATAAATGGACCTAAAGTTCATGAGTTTCAAAAAAACCTTGAAACCTATTTAAATGTTAAACATGTTATTCCTTGTGCCAATGGTACAGATGCGCTACAAATAGCCATGATGGGATTGGGGTTAAAACCCGGAGATGAAGTTATCACAGCTGATTTTACTTTTGCTGCAACGGTTGAGGTTATAGCTCTTTTACAATTAACGCCAGTTTTAGTAGATGTTAATCCTGACGATTTTAATATTAGTATTGAAGCCATAGAAAAAGCTATTACACCTAAAACTAAGGCCATCGTACCGGTACACTTATTTGGACAGTGTGCTAATATGGAAGCTATAATGGATTTAGCTACAGAGCATAATTTGTATGTAATAGAAGATAACGCACAAGCAATTGGGGCCGATTATACATATAGTAATGGTAGTAAAGCCAAAGCAGGGACTATAGGTCATGTAGCTTCTACATCCTTTTTTCCATCTAAAAACTTAGGCTGTTATGGTGATGGTGGTGCAATTTTTACTAATGATGATGCTTTAGCTCATACCATTCGTGGAATTGTAAATCATGGTATGTATGAACGTTACCATCATGACGTTGTGGGTGTTAATTCACGTTTAGATTCTATTCAAGCAGCTGTTTTAAATGCTAAATTACCAAATTTAGATGCGTATAATAGTGCACGTAAACTAGCAGCAAGTAAATATAATAAGGCTTTAAGTGCTGTTTCGCAAATTGAAACACCTTATAACTATGGAGATGATTCTAATCATGTTTACCATCAATATACATTAAAGCTTAATGATGTGGATCGTGATGGTTTAGTAGCATTCTTAAATAGTCACAATATTCCATGTGGTGTATACTATCCAATTCCATTACATAACCAAAAAGCTTATGCGGATTCCCGTTATAATGAATCCGATTTCCCTGTAACGAATGATTTGGTTAAACGTGTTATTTCGTTGCCTATGCATACCGAATTGGATGATGAGCAAATAAACTTTATTACCTCTAAAATTATTGAATTTATTAATGGATAAAATATTAGTAACAGGTGGATTGGGATTTATAGGATCGCACACCGTTGTAGAATTACAAAAGAAAGGTTTTGAAGTTGTAATTATTGATAACTTATCAAACTCGTCAATTGAAGTCTTAGATGGTATTACAGCAGTTTCAGGTGTAACACCCATTTTTGAAAACTTAGATTTAAAAAATAAATCAGCTGTTCAAGATTTCTTTTCAAAATATAAAGATATCAAAGGTGTTATTCATTTTGCAGCTAGTAAAGCAGTTGGAGAAAGTGTACAAGAACCTTTAATGTATTATGAGAATAATTTAAATACACTTATTTATCTGTTGCAGTGTTTAAGTGCAAAGACAACGGCTAATTTTATTTTTAGTTCTTCTTGTACTGTTTATGGTCAAGCAGATAAGATGCCTATTACAGAGGATGCGCCTATTAAGCCAGCAGAATCACCTTATGGTAATACGAAGCAGATAGGTGAAGAAATTATAAAAGATACCTGCAAAGTGACAACGCATTTGAATGCTATTGCATTGCGTTATTTTAACCCTATTGGTGCGCATCCAACAGCTAAAATAGGCGAATTACCTATTGGTGTTCCACAAAATTTAGTGCCTTATATAACTCAAACAGGAGCAGGACTTCGTGAATCATTATCTGTTTTTGGAAATGATTATGAAACGCCAGATGGTACGTGTATTCGAGATTACATTCATGTAGTAGATTTAGCTAAAGCTCATGTTGTTGCTTTACAGCGTTTATTAGAAGGGACAAATTCTAGTAATTACGAAACTTTTAATATTGGAACTGGAGTTGGTAGTTCTGTTTTAGAAGTTATAAATTCTTTTGAGCGAATAGCTGATAAATCACTAAGCTACAAATTTGCCGATAGACGAGAAGGTGATGTTGTTTCAGCATATGCAGATACCACTAAAGCAAATAAAGAATTGGGTTGGGAAGCCAAATCAACTTTAGACGAAGCAATGCTTTCTGCTTGGAAATGGGAGAAAAATATCAGAAATATTTAAAATTTCACCATTTGTTATCTCATAATTATAACGAACTTTCATTGTGGATATCCTAATGAAAGACCGGTTTGATTAGTGTATTAATATTATATTATTGATTTTCAGTATTTTAGTGTCCTAATTTTGTATAACACCTAAAACATTCGTTACTTTGTATCAAATGATACGAGATAATATGAGATTGATTACAGTAAAACGCGAGACGAAAGTCGAAAAAAGATTTACCCCAAAAATGGGTGAATTACAAACAAAGGTTACTTATATAAAAAAGCAATTTTTAAGTATTCCTGTTAAAACACTTCACAAATACCGTGAAACCTACTACGGTAAAATTAAAGATTGTGAGTCTTGTGAATTGGCAAGATAAAGTAGGTTGTAAAGCTTAGAATGTAATTTGAAGCTTTTATAAATAAAAACTTGTAGAAACTATATTGTACAATAGGTTTCTACAAGTTTTTTTATTTTAATATGTTTTAGAATCTACTTAAAACTTTTTTTACCATTAAAACTAGCATAAAGTAGAAGGCCCATTCCTAGCATAACAGACATGTCTGCAACATTAAAAATACCTGTTCTAAATACGCCACCTAAATCGATATGAAAAAAATCGGTAACTGAGCCATACATAATACGGTCATATACATTAGCGGCACCTCCACCAACAATACAGCAGAAACCTACTAAGGAGTGACGATCTAAGTCTTTATTTTTTATAATATAATACACCACATAACCCAAAACTACCGTAGGTAAGATTAATAATAAAATTAACCGTAGGTTTGGGTGAAAATCACTGCCCATTCCTAGAAATGCACCTGAATTTTCAACATTATGTAAGGTGAATAGATCGCCTATTATAGGTGTTTGACTACCTGGTATTACCTCAGCTCTTACAATAATTTTCGAAATTTGATCTATAGCAATATTAAATACAATTAGTATAATAATCCATGCTGTACGAGATAGTTTCATTAGGCTTCTAGTTCTATAGCAGCTGAAGCTGTTTGTGAATTACGGTCTATCTTTTTTACTAATCCTTGTAATACTTTACCAGGACCTACTTCTGTAAATAAAGTCGCGCCATCTGCTATCATTTGCTGTACTGATTGTGTCCATCTTACAGGTGCTGTTAGCTGAGAAATTAAGTTAGCTTTTATAGCCGCTTCGTCAGTTACTGCAGAGGCTGTTACGTTTTGGTAAATTGGACAGGTAGGCTTGTTGAAATTTGTAGCTTCAATTGCTGTAGCTAATTCTTCTCTTGCAGGTTCCATTAATGGCGAATGAAAAGCGCCACCTACAGGAAGTACTAAAGCGCGTCTTGCTCCAGCTTCTTTTAGTGCTTCACAAGCTGTATTAATAGCTGTTACTTCCCCCGAAATTACTAATTGTCCTGGGCAGTTGTAATTGGCAGCAACAACGATACCAGGAGTAGAAGCACATACGTTTTCTACAACCGTATCTTCTAATCCTAAAACAGCAGCCATAGTACTAGGTTGAATTTCACAAGCTTTTTGCATTGCTAAAGCACGTGTAGAAACAAGTTTAACACCATCTTCAAAAGACATTGTTCCATTTGCTACTAAAGCTGAGAATTCACCTAAAGAGTGTCCTGCAACCATATCTGGATTAAAACGTTCGCCTAAAACTTTAGAGAGTATTACCGAATGTAAAAAAATAGCTGGTTGCGTAACCTTAGTCTGCTTTAAGTCTTCAGCCGTACCTTCAAACATAGTATCGGTAATATTGAAACCTAAAATTTTATTAGCTGTTTCAAATAACTCTTGAGCTAATGGTGATTTTTCATATAGATCGAGTCCCATTCCTGAGAATTGAGCACCTTGACCTGGAAATATATATGCGTTCATGTATTTTTATTTTTGATTGCTGCAAAAATAAGAAATTTATTATTAGTCTATAGCGGCTCTTAATGCAATTAATACCGTATAAAAGATGCTATATACCAATGTTTAATTTTGTTGGCAGGCAGCTTCTGCACAACGTTCGCCATCCATAGCTGCAGAAATAATACCACCAGCATATCCGCCACCTTCACCACAAGGGTACAGACCCTTTATTTGTGTGTGTTCTAATTGTTCTGTTCTAGGTATGCTTACAGGTGAAGAGGTGCGTGATTCCACCCCGACAATATTGGCTTCTTCGGTATAGTAACCCGGCATTTTTTTACCAAAGGCTTTAAACCCTTGACGTAACCTCCCACCTATAAATTTGGGTAACAGGGAGTGTAATGGAGCCGATTTTAATCCGGGTTGATATGAGGTTGTATTTAAAGTATCCGATAAGCGTCCTTCAACAAAATCGGTTAAACGTTGTGCAGGTGCTACCTGACTTCTACCGCCAGCTGTAAACGCTAAGCGTTCCAAGTCTTTTTGATACTCTAGGCCTTTAAGCGCTCCAAATTTATCGTATTTAAATAGGTCTTTTTCTACGTTAATTTCAACTACAATACCAGAATTAGCATATAAATTATTACGCTTTGAAGGCGACATACCATTAACAACTACTTCACCATTGGCGGTTGCTGCAGGTACGATAAAGCCACCCGGGCACATACAGAATGAATAAACACCACGGTTATTTACTTGTTGTACTAAACCGTAAGATGCGGCAGGCAATAGTTCGCTACGTTTTCCACTACAGTGATATTGGATGGAATCTATAATTTCTTGTGGGTGTTCAACACGAACTCCCATTGCAAATGATTTGGCCTCAAGATCTAAATCTTTTTTATGTAATAGGTAATAAATGTCACGAGCTGAATGTCCTGTAGCCAGAATTACACGGTTAGCTTGCATTTCGGTGCCATTGTTTAACTGAATGGCTTGAATTGCATTGTTTTTAATACTAAAGTCGGTTACACGTGACTCAAAATGTACTTCGCCACCATATTTTAAAATTGTTTCTCGAATATTTTGAACGACTTTTGGAAGTTTGTTAGTACCAATATGCGGATGCGCATCAACTAAAATTTGATCGGTTGCACCATGAAAAACTAAATTTTCAAATATTTTGCGTACATCTCCACGTTTTAAACTTCTAGTATATAATTTTCCATCGCTATAGGTCCCAGCACCACCTTCACCAAAACAATAGTTAGAATCTTCATTTACAAAATGATCTTGATTAATGGCTTTTAAATCTCTACGTCTGTCTTTTACATTTTTACCACGTTCAAGTACAATGGGTTTAAACCCTAATTCTATACAACGCAGAGCAGCATACATTCCAGCAGGACCAAAGCCAATAATATGAATGGGTTTGGCTTTAGAAACATCTTGATAGTTAAAGGTGTATTCTGATTTTTGTGGTGTAGGTCCGTTTATATAAACAGCTACTTTATAGTTGAAAATGATTTTTGGTTTCCGGGCATCAATAGATTTTCGGAGTACTTTAATACCCGAAATTTTATTGCGATTTATTTTAAGATATTCTGCCGCTTTAATAAGTAGAATATCTGGGCGTTCTTCTTCTGCTAAACTAACCCGTAATTGAATGTCTTTAACCATGGTGCGAAATTAGATAAAAAATGGGAATAATCTACGCGTTTTTCCAAGCTCATTTACAGGGTTGTAGTTATCAATTGTACGTAGTTAACAAACAGTGTTTCTGTAAAAATTAGCGACGAATGTATGTTATAAACGAAAAGTCGTAAGCATGTTTTTCGTCTTTTTGATGCTTAGTTTTAGTTACTTCTTGCCAGTTATCCAAGTTTATTTCTGGGAAAAAAGTATCTGCTTCAAAATCTGAATGCACCCGAGTGATTTCTATTTTATCTGCTAAATTTATGGCTTGTTTATAAATATCGCCTCCTCCAATTATAAAAGGTTGTTGGTCCGATTTAGCAGCGTCTATGGCATCTTCTAAGTTATTTACTACAATAACACCATTTGGTGCTTGATAGTTTTCTTGTCGGGTAATAACTATATGTGTTCTGTTAGGAAGTGGTTTTGGGAAGCTTTCAAAAGTTTTACGTCCCATAATAATATGATGTCCATTGGTTAAATTCTTAAAACGCTTTAAATCATCCGATAAATGCCATATCAATTGATTGTCTTTTCCAATGGCATTATTTTCACCTGCCGCTACAATTATGGTGATGTTTGTGCGATTAGATAATAGTTTTTTAGGAAGTAGAGAATCTTTTTCTACTTGTGTTTTAAGCTCGGCAATACGTTTTTTTTGTTTGGCAACTAATATATTTAATTGCTTTTCTTCCCATTTTTTACTTAGTAATTTAGATGTCACAAACACATTAAATACATGGTAAATAAATAAGAATAGCCATATAGCTATAGCAAAAACAAACCAGTCTATGTTTAGCGGTCTGAAATCTTTTTTGATACCTAAAACCGTATTCGCTAGGATTAAAAATACTGAACCAATTAAAAATATTACAAAATGAGCATATAAACGTTTCTTTTGTTTAACGCGCTTTTGAGCTGTTTTTAAAAGTTCTAATTGTTCTTTTTCGGCTTCTGAAATAGTTTCTTTTTTCTTTCCAAACATATCTGTTGAATTTAGACAAATTTAGCCAATTTCTAGTGAATTTATCTTAGAAATAAATGGTCATTAAAAATTGAACGGGATATTTAGCAGGTTTACCATTTATAAAGCCGGGCGTTTTCATTTTAGGCATGCGTTTTAATACACGAATAACTTCTGCAGCCATTTCTCTTTTATGGGCTTTGGCTGAAATGTTTTCCGTTTTTCCCTTTTCATTAATAGTAAAGCTAACTTGAAATTGAGTACTTTTTTCTAATGGGAATAATTTGTCAGCTAGTTCGTAATTGATGCTAACTTTTAAGTAATCCATTATCTTATCCGTAGTACACTTTTTTAGGGCTTCATTGGTAGATACGTTTTTGCAAGCTCTATGTGTGGGATATTTAGTACTGTTAAATGGTTCTGTTTGGCAATAGCTTAGACTATAAATACAGAATAAAAAGCAAGTAAAAAATAAATGTTTCATTAGGTGGTTTTAAATCGCAACGGCTCCTTTAATATGTGGGTGAGGGTTGTAGTTTTCTAATGTGAAATCTTCAAATTTAAAATCGAAAATATCAGTCACATCCGGATTTATACGCATTTTTGGTAGCGGTCTGATATCACGTGATAATTGAAGTTCTAATTGCTGAAAGTGATTGCTGTAAATGTGAGCATCACCAAAGGTATGAATGAATTCTCCAGCTTCATACCCGCAAACCTGTGCCATCATCATCGTAAATAGGGCATAAGAAGCAATATTAAATGGTACACCTAAAAAGATGTCCGCACTACGTTGGTATAATTGACAAGATAGTTTTCCGTTGGCAACATAAAATTGAAAAAAAGCATGGCATGGCGGTAGTGCAGCTTTCCCATTAGCAACATTTTCACTGAATGATTTTGAAGTATTTGGCATTACAGATGGGTTCCAAGCAGAAACTAACATACGTCTGCTATTAGGATTGTTTTTTAAGGTTTCAACAATCTCCTTAATTTGATCGATGTCATCATTATTCCAATTTCGCCATTGGTGTCCATAAACAGGACCTAAGTCACCATTTTCATCAGCCCATTCATTCCATATGCGTACACCATTATCAGTTAGGTATTTGATATTGGTATCACCTTTTAAAAACCATAATAATTCATAAATAATGGATTTTAGATGAAGTTTTTTGGTAGTAACCATTGGAAAGCCTTCACTTAAGTCAAAACGCATTTGATGCCCAAATACACTTTTGGTTCCAGTTCCCGTGCGGTCACCTTTTTCATTTCCGTTTTCTAATACGTGTTTTACAAGGTCGTGATATTGTTTCATAAGGCTATTATGGTTTCCTGAAATGGTTTAAATACTGTTGGTAAAAATACAGAAAATAAATGCTTTCAGTGGGTGCTTCAATAAAAAATTGGTATTAGAGATTTATCCAATAATCATACCTGCTATAGTTGCAGATATTAATGATGCAATAGTTCCTCCAATTAATGCTTTTATTCCAAATTCGGAAAGTGTTTTTCTTTGTCCAGGAGCTAATGAACCAATACCTCCAATTTGAATTCCAATTGAAGCAAAATTAGCAAAACCACAAAGCATATAGGTGGCCATAATAATAGATTTATTATAGTTTAAATGTACTTCGTTTGCCGCATTTTTTAGATCAGCTAATTGAATGTATCCAACAAATTCACTGGCAGCTAATTTAATACCAAGCAATTGTCCCATCATCATTACATCTTCGGTAGCAACACCAATTAACCACATTAAAGGGGCGAAAATGGTACCTAAAATAAACTCTAACGAAAGCCCTTCTTTATAAGGTGTATTGTTAGCTATAAGTTCATTAACGGAAGTAAAAGACCAATCCAAGCCTATAGCATTAATGGTCATCCCATCAAAACTACCAAGGCCACCAAGAATACCATTTAGCATGGCTATAAATGCTACGAATACTAAAAGCATGGCGCCAACATTTACAGCAAGTCTTAATCCCTCAGTTGTTCCATTGGCTATAGCATCAAGGATGTTTGAGCCTATTTTTTCAGAGGAAACCGACACGTCTTTGTTAATTTCTTCTGTTTGTGGGTATAATATTTTAGAAATTACAATAGCACCAGGAGCTGCCATTACAGAAGCTGCAAGTAAGTGTTTTGCATAGATTAAGCGTAAAGCGGGATCATCACCACCCAAGAATCCAATATAAGCGGCTAAAACAGCACCAGCAACCGTTGCCATACCTCCAATCATAACCAAAAGTATTTCAGATTTGGTCATCTTTTCTAAATAGGCTTTAATCAATAAAGGCGCCTCTGTTTGTCCTAGAAATATATTACCAGCCACACTTAAGCTTTCGGCTCCAGATATTTTAAGAAGTTTAGATAATAACATTGCCATTAGTTTAACGGCGCGTTGGATAAGGCCTAGGTAAAACAAAACAGATGTTAAAGCTGAAAAGAAAATAATGGTAGGTAGTACCTGAAAGGCAAAAATAAATCCAAATGTATCCATGTCTACTACCAATCCTTCAAATAGGAATTTACTTCCTGCTCGTGTAAAATCTAAGATACTAATAAAGAGTCCTCCAATACCTTCAAAAGCACTTTGGATAATAGGGATTTTAAGAACGCCAATTGCTATAACCAACTGAAAAGCTAAGCCAATACCGACTGTTTTCCAGTTTATAGCACGTCTATTACTACTAAATAAGAATGCTATAAAAACTAATGAAACCATTCCTAATATACCGCGCCACATACTATTGAAGGAAAATCCTTGACTCGGTATAATTTTATTCGTGTCTGCTAGATCAGTAGTTGTTAGTGTTTCATCAGGGGTTTCATTGTTTATAAATCTGTAAATTTTGTCCTTTTCAGTAAAAACTAGCGTAGAGTCTGTAAGTTCTGTTATTTTGTAGCGTTTTAGGGTATCGACAGGTTTGGTGTAAAAGAAAACGAGTAAATTATTCTGATGCATATAATCACCAGATGCATTAATGGAGTCGTTGTCTTTAAAGGAGAAATGAAACTCACCATTTTTTAATTCTAGAACATCGGTATAAGGGTCTACAGAAAATACCGTTTCGCCTACCTTGTTTTTAACAGTTTCAATTTGCCATTTTTTAGAAATATCTTGAGCAAATAGCGCATTGATTGAAAATAAAAGGGCTGTTAATGCTAAAATTAACTGTTTCATGTGGTTGTTTTTCTTATTATTAGGGAGCACATGGTGTTTGCAATTCATTATTTTCATAAAGTATTGACTATTAAACACCACATTTTATAAGTGGTGATTTAGTTATCGTTTCGATATTTCATCTCTAATTTTTGCAGCCATTTCGTAATCTTCTTTTGATACGGCTTCGTCAAGTAGACTGTTTAGTTCGTCTAAAGATTTCTCTTTATAGTCGTCTGGATTTTCAGTGCTTTGTTCTAATTCTTCTGTAAGAAGATCATCAACTAAGATGCTGTCTTCAGAAGGTTCATCTTCTGGGTTTATTTTTAGATAAATACCAGCTTTATCTAATATGTTTTTGTAGGTGAATATAGGGGCTTGAAAACGTAAGGCCAATGCAATAGCATCGCTGGTTCTAGCGTCAATTATTTCTTCAACCATTTCGCGTTCGCAAATAATGCTTGAATAAAAAACACCATCTACCAATTTGTGAATAATTACCTGTTTGATAACTATATCATACCGATCGGCAAAGTTTTTAAATAAATCATGGGTTAATGGTCTAGGAGGTCTAATTTCTTTTTCCAAAGCAATAGCAATGGATTGGGCTTCAAAAGCACCTATTACAATTGGTAGTTTTCTGTCGCCATCTACTTCATTTAATATCAATGCGTAGGCGCCATTTTGTGTTTGGCTGTAGGAAATTCCTTTAATATTTAGTCGTACTAAACTCATAGTAAATAAAAAAACAAAGAACTGTTTAAAATAGGACTTTACCAAACTGAACGAAACAGTTTTAGTATTTTACACTAACTTAAACAGCTCTTTAATAAATACAATTTAAAAAATATATTTACTGTTGTGCTTTAAATTCTTTTAATTTTTCAATTAATTTAGGAACTACTTCAAAGGCATCTCCTACAATTCCGTAGTCTGCAGCCTTAAAGAATGGTGCTTCTGGATCCGTGTTTATAACTACTTTTACTTTAGAAGCGTTAATACCTGCTAAATGTTGAATAGCTCCAGAAATACCTACTGCTATATATAAGTTAGAGGCTACCGGTTTCCCTGTTTGACCTACGTGTTCACTGTGCGGTCTCCATCCTAAATCACTTACCGGTTTAGAGCATGCTGTTGCAGCTCCTAAAACACTAGCCAAGTCTTCAATCATTCCCCAGTTTTCAGGACCTTTTAATCCACGTCCACCAGAAACAACTACTTCTGCATCGGCAATAGTAACTTGACCAGTTACTTTATCAATAGAATCAACTTGTACACCTAATTCAGGAACATTTGGTGAAAAGTCTTCAGCGGCAGCGCTTGCAGAATTTTCTTTAACACTATATGCGTTTTTAGAAACACCTACCAATTTTACATCGGTATCTATAGAGGTCATGTTAAATGCTTTATTTGTAAACGCGGTACGTTTTACTGTAAATGGTGAAACACTCGCTGGTGCTTCAACTACATTTGATGCATAACCAGCATCTAGGTTTATAGCTAATAGAGGTGCTAAGTATTTACTATCGGCACTAGAACTTACAACAACAACTTTTGAATCTTCTTGTTTAGCTGCTTGTGAAATAGCACTAGCGTATGCATTAGCGTTAAATTTGTCTAAAGCACTGTTAGATACTTTTAATACTTTATCGACACCATAATTTCCAAGTACGCTTGTGTCATCAGCGTTAAAGGTAATGGCTGTTACGCTAGTACCCATTTCATCTGCTACAGCTCTTGCATACGATGCAACTTCTAAAGCAACTTTTTTAAATTTTCCTTGTTCGGACTCTGTATATACTAAAACTGACATAATTTTGTTTTTTAGTCATTCCTAATAATTATAAATACTAGGAATCTAATTAATTTTTTTACTTACTAATATTAGCTCTCAAAAACGATATTTGAGGTAATTTAATTGGTCATTAAATTACTTTAGCTTCATTATGAAGTAAGTCTACTAATTCACCCACATTATCCGCGTCTATTAATTTTACGGCTCCTTTAGGTGCTGGCTTTTCAAATTTTACGGATGCTGTTTCAGATCCGGCGCTAACAGGTTCCTTAACCTCTAAAGGTTTTTTACGAGCCATCATAATTCCTCTCATATTTGGAATACGTAGGTCACTTTCTTCAACCAAGCCTTTTTGACCACCAATTACTAATGGTAAACTTGTAGAAACCGTTTCCTTACCACCATCTATTTCACGCATAGCCTTTACATTTGTACCGTCTACTTCAAGACTAATACAATTTGTTACAAAATTAGCGTTCATTAAGCCAGCAAGCATACCTGGAACCATTCCTCCATTATAATCAATAGATTCACGTCCAGCAATAACTAGATCGTAGCTACCTTCTTTAGCTACTTCAGCCAATTGTTTAGCTACTTGAAAGCCATCTACAGCCTCTGTATTTATACGTATAGCATTATCTGCTCCAATAGCTAGTGCTTTTCGTAGTGTTGGTTCCGTTTCTGGTCCACCCACATTTACAACAGTTACATTGGCGCCTTGCTTTTCTTTAAACCACATGGCACGTGTTAATCCAAATTCATCATTTGGGTTAATTACAAATTGCACACCGTTGGTGTCAAATTTGGTGTCGCCATCAGTAAAGTTAATTTTTGACGTCGTATCAGGTACATGACTAATACATACTAATATTTTCATATCTATATATTTATATTAAAAAGTCTATTTATTTTCAGGTTACGAAGTTAATTATTTTATTTTGAATATTTGCTATGCACGCATAGTAAATTTTTAGAGCTAAGAAATGAGTATAGTTTTTTATTTATTGTTATTTTTGTTCTTTCGTAATTAAGATAAGTAAATGAAGACAATACAATTTAGAGAAGCAATAGCTGAAGCCATGAGCGAAGAAATGCGTCGTGACGAAAGCGTTTATTTAATGGGTGAAGAAGTTGCTGAATATAATGGCGCTTATAAAGCATCAAAAGGTATGCTTGACGAGTTTGGGCCTAAACGTGTTATCGATACTCCAATTGCCGAGCTTGGATTTGCAGGAATAGCAATCGGTTCGACAATGACAGGTAATAGACCCATTGTAGAATATATGACGTTTAATTTCTCGTTAGTAGGAATTGATCAGATTATAAATAATGCCGCAAAAATTAGACAAATGTCTGGTGGACAGTTTCCTTGTCCTATAGTTTTTCGTGGACCAACAGCGTCTGCAGGACAGTTAGCAGCAACACACTCTCAAGCTTTTGAAAGTTGGTTTGCTAATACTCCAGGATTGAAAGTTGTTGTACCTTCTAACCCATATGACGCTAAAGGATTATTAAAAGCAGCTATCCGTGATAACGATCCTGTTATTTTTATGGAAAGTGAACAAATGTATGGTGATAAAGGGGAAGTGCCAGAAGGAGAATATACGATTCCTTTAGGTGTTGCCGATATCAAACGAGAAGGGACAGATGTAACTATCGTTTCTTTTGGTAAGATTATCAAAGAAGCCTACATTGCAGCTGATGAATTAGCTAAAGAAGGTGTTTCTTGTGAAATTATAGATTTACGTACCGTAAAACCTATGGATCGAAATGCTATTTTAACCTCTGTTAAGAAAACAAATCGTTTGGTAGTTTTAGAAGAAGCTTGGCCATTTGGTAATGTAGCAACTGAAATTACTTATTTAGTACAATCAGAAGCTTTTGATTATTTAGATGCTCCAGTTGTGAAAATAAATACAGCAGATACTCCAGCACCGTATTCGCCAGCTCTTTTTGAGGAGTGGTTGCCTAGTAGCAAAGATGTTATAGAGGCAGTGAAGAAAGTGATGTATAAATAATAACCGTATCTATTACGTTTAATAAACTTCATTGACTGCTTTGTTAATGAAGTTTTTTTGTCCTTATGAAATTTAATCTACTACTTTTTATATGTTTAATTGGAACTAGTTTTGTGTTAGCACAAACTAAAGTTAGTGGATATGTGTACGATGAAAACAAGGAACCTGTGGCCTACGCTAATGTACTTTTTAAGGATTCATTTGAAGGGACGATTACCGATGAAAATGGACGCTTCTATTTAGAATCAGAAACAACATGGCCAACCCTTATCGTTTCGTTTGTAGGGTATAAAACAATAGAGTTTCAACTAGAAAAAAAGGTTAACTACGATTTAAATTTCACTATAGAGGAGGAAGCAGCAGCTTTAAACGAAGTGTTTATTGTTACAGGAAAACAGTCTAAAAAAGCTGAAGAAAACCCGGCAATAGCCATTTTGCAGAAAATTTGGGAACGCAAGCGAAAAAATGGTTTAAACCAATTTAAGCAGTATGCATACGATCGCTACGAAAAAGTAGAGTTTGATTTAAATACCATTGATAGTTCATTAGTAACAAGTAACCTTTTTAAAGGGATGGAATTTATTTTTGAACAGGTTGATACGTCTAAAGTCACCGGGAAAACCTATCTACCTATTTTTTTAAATGAAGAAGTTGCTAAGATTTATGGAGACAATATTCTTAACAAAGAAAAGGTAGAACTAAAAGGGAATAAAAATTCAGGTTTTAGTAACAACCAAAGTATTATAGCTTTTATTAAAGATTTATATTCAGAATATGATGTATACGATAATTACTTGAAGTTTTTTGATAAGAGTTTTGTAAGTCCAATTTCAAAAACAGGCGTAAACACCTATAATTATGTGCTTTCTGATAGTGCATTCCGAGACAATAAATGGTGTTATAATATTATTTACTATCCCCGACGAAAAAACGAATTAACTTTTAAAGGAGACTTTTGGGTTAACGACTCAACCTACGCAATAAAGGAAATTAATATGCAGGCTTCTAAAAGCGCTAATATTAATTGGGTTAAGGAAATTTATATAGAACAAGAATTTGATGTTTTAAACGATTCTGTTTTTCTAATTAAACGTGATTATTTTATGTCAGATTTCACCTTTAATAAAAAGGAAGAATCGCGTGGTGTTTATGGAAAGCGTACCACACTCTATGATAATTATGAGTTTAATAAGCCTAAAGATGAGAAGTTCTATAAAGAAGAAGTTTTCGATTATAATTTGGATGCTTATAACCGCGAAGATGAGTTTTGGGACACCAACCGAATGGAAGCCTTGAATAATGATGAAAAAGGCGTTTATAAAATGTTGGATACTCTTAAAACGGTTAAGAAATTTAAACGTCTATATAATGCAGGGAGTATTTTAGCCTCTGGATATATCGAGTTTGATGACTTAAATATTGATTATGGACCTATTTTCTCAACCGTAGGTTATAACGATGTAGAAGGCGTACGGTTACGAGCTGGTGCCCGAACGTATTTTGGACCGAATGATTTGTGGCGTTTGCAAGGGTTTTTGGCTTATGGTTTTAATGATGATAAGTTTAAGTATGGATTTTCGGCTAAATATTTATTAAATAAACGTAATCGCTTAATAATTTCGGCAGGACATAGGCGAGATATAGAGCAAATAGGAGCAAGTTTAACCACGTCAACAGATGTGTTAGGACGAAGTTTAGCTTCCAATGCAGTGTTTACTACAGCACCTAATGACAAGCTTACTAATATATTTTTAACGGCTTTAGCTGTTGAGATAGAGCCTATAAAGAACGTGCTATTTCGTGTAGGTGGCGATTACAGAACCTTGTCGTCTGCTTCCCCAACGTTTAGTTTGGATTATGTAGACCCGAGTGCGCCTGGTGGTGTTTCTTCAGAAATTAAACAATTTGAAAGTACTATAGCTGTGTCGTATTTTCCTGGACGTAAAATGGTCGGATATGGCGTAGAGCGCCGAAATGCCAATGATACTTACGCATCTATATTTGCACAGTATACGGTAGGTGATAAAGTTTTTTTTAATAGTGACTTTAGTTATACCAAATTGCAATTCTCATATATTCAGCCATGGCAATTGGGCGGATTTGGACGTTTATATTCCACTGTTGAATTAGGTAAAACTTTTGGAACAGTACCCTTAGGATTGTTAAGTGTTGTTCCAGGAAACCAGTCTTATTTTTCAATTTATAAATCATTTTCACAATTAAATTATTACGAGTTTGTTACAGATACGTATGCATCTCTACATTTAGAACATAATTTTAACGGACGATTATTTTCACGAATTCCTTTTTTAAGAAAATTAAATTGGCGTGAAATTATAGGAGTTCGTGGTGTTTGGGGTGATATTTCGGATGCTAATATAGCTTTAAGTGCTCCTTCAAATGTGCCTTTAGTAGCGCCAACCGATGAAATCTATTATGAATATAGCTTTGGAATTGGAAATATTTTTAAGGTTTTTAGGATAGATTTTAATTTTCGAGGTAATTATCTTGATAATCCAGAATCACGTGATTTTGGTGTTACAGGTAGTTTTGGTTTCCAATTTTAAGAAAAAAATGCGGGTTAAAATTTTTTAATTTACATAGTCTTAATTAATTCATAATCAATTTTAGTTGCCCAAGCCCAAAGACTTATGTATCTTTGCATCCCCGAAATTTTTCGGTTTACAATGAAATAAATCATCAAATCACTTTTTTTAAGTGGTAGTTAATAATAATTTTTACTATGAGTCCAAAAGGCAAAGAAACTTTCGATGTACTAATCGAAATACCAAAAGGTAGTCGTAACAAATATGAATACGATTTTGAATTAAAGAAAATACGTTTCGACCGTATGTTATTTTCATCAATGATGTATCCGGGAGATTACGGATTTATTCCTGAAACTTTGGCTTTAGATCAAGATCCTCTAGATGTATTGGTTTTAGGTGCTGAGCCTACATTCCCAATGTGTGTTATGGAAGTTAGACCTATTGGTGTATTTCATATGACAGACGAAAAAGGTCCAGATGAGAAATTAATTTGTGTACCAGTTTCTGATCCAATTTGGAATAGATATAGAGATCTTAAAGATTTAAATCCACACCGTATTAAAGAAATCGAACACTTTTTCCAAGTATACAAAGATTTAGAAGAAAAGAAAGTTGATGTAGGAGGCTGGGGAGATGCTAAAGAAGCATATAGCATTCTTGACAAATGTACAGAGCGTTATGACGAAAGCGAACATAAAGCAAAAGGTAACTTTAAGATCTAATTAAAGTTATATAAATACTCAAAACCCTTCTATTGAAAAAAAGAAGGGTTTTTTAGTTTTAAGGGATTTCATTACATTAGCAAGGCTTATTAACTAACTAAATTCTAATAATTTATGGAGTCGCTAATGATTTATATGCCAATAGTACTGGCGCTAATAGGATTGATTTTTATGATTGCTAAAAAAGCTTGGGTTCTCAAACAGGATGCAGGTGATGGTAAAATGAAAGAAATATCCGATCATATTTACAAAGGCGCTTTAGCATTTTTAAATGCAGAATATCGTTTGTTAGCTATTTTTGTGGTTATAGTTAGTGTTGCTCTAGCTGTAGTATCTGTTATAGTGCCTACAACGCATTTGTTAATAGTTGTGGCTTTTATTTGTGGAGCTATATTTTCTGCTTTTGCAGGGAATATAGGTATGAAAATAGCAACTAAAACAAATGTAAGAACAACCCAAGCGGCACGCACAAGTTTGCCAAATGCATTAAAAATTTCTTTTGGTGGCGGTACCGTAATGGGGTTAGGTGTAGCAGGTTTAGCTGTACTAGGATTAACAGTCTTTTTTATTGTCTTTTATCATGTTTTTATGGGGGGTGTTTGGACTAATACTCTTGATATGACCATTGTTCTCGAAACATTAGCGGGCTTTTCTTTAGGGGCTGAATCTATTGCACTTTTTGCACGTGTAGGCGGTGGTATCTATACAAAAGCTGCCGACGTAGGAGCTGATCTTGTTGGTAAAGTGGAAGCAGGTATACCTGAAGATGATCCACGAAATCCAGCAACTATTGCCGATAATGTAGGTGATAATGTTGGCGACGTTGCGGGTATGGGAGCCGATTTGTTTGGTTCTTATGTGGCAACTGTTTTGGCTGCAATGGTGCTTGGAAATTATGTTATTAAAGATATGGGAGGTTCAATTGCCGATGAATTTGGAGGTATTGGGCCTATTTTACTACCAATGGCAATTGCAGGGGCAGGTATTATTATATCTATAATTGGAACTCTCCTTGTTAGAATAAAAAGTAATGACGCTAAAGAGGCTCAGGTTATGGGGGCTCTAAATATAGGTAATTGGACATCTATTTTTTTAGTAGCTGTTTCTTGTTTTGGGTTAGTAAATTGGATGTTACCACATACAATGACCATGAGTTTTTTTGGTGAAGGTTTAGTCGAAGTGTCTTCCATGCGTGTTTTCTATGCCACACTTGTTGGTTTGGTTGTTGGAGCTGTTATTTCATCCGTAACGGAATATTATACAGGATTAGGGAAAAAGCCTGTTTTAAAAATTGTGCAACAGTCTAGTACTGGAGCAGGTACCAATATTATTGCAGGTTTAGCTACAGGTATGATTTCAACCTTTTCATCGGTGTTATTATTCGCGGCTGCTATCTGGGCATCTTACGCATTTGCTGGTTTTTATGGAGTTGCTTTAGCTGCTTCGGCTATGATGGCAACTACAGCAATGCAGTTAGCTATTGATGCTTTTGGACCTATTTCAGATAATGCTGGTGGTATAGCCGAAATGAGCGAGCAAGACCCTATTGTAAGAGAGCGTACAGATATTTTGGATTCCGTGGGTAATACAACTGCAGCCACCGGAAAAGGATTTGCTATTGCTTCAGCAGCTTTAACTTCTTTAGCTTTGTTTGCTGCATATGTAACGTTTACTGGAATAGACGGAATAAACATATTTAAAGCACCTGTTCTTGCTATGTTGTTTGTAGGTGGAATGGTGCCGGTAGTATTTTCGGCATTAGCAATGAATGCTGTTGGAAAAGCTGCTATGGAAATGGTACAGGAGGTTCGTAGACAGTTTAAAGAAATCCCAGGAATTATGGAAGGAACTGGTAAACCTGAATATGATAAATGTGTTGCTATTTCTACTAAAGCATCTTTAAAGGAAATGATGTTGCCTGGTTTACTAACTATTGGTTTTCCTATAATTATTGCTTTTGTACCATTATTGTTTGGAATGAATAAACTGGCCGTTGCTGAAATGTTAGGTGGTTATATGGCAGGTGTAACAGTGTCAGGTGTGTTGTGGGCAATTTTTCAGAATAACGCAGGTGGAGCTTGGGATAATGCTAAAAAATCTTTTGAGGCTGGCGTTATGATTGATGGAGAAATGACTTATAAAGGGTCTGACGCGCATAAAGCAGCTGTCACAGGTGACACTGTTGGTGATCCATTTAAGGATACTTCTGGACCATCTATGAATATCTTAATTAAATTAACTTGTCTAATAGGTTTAGTTATTGCGCCAATTTTAGGAGGGCATTCTTTAGAACCAAAATCAGATACTGTTGAAATGATACAATCTGAAGGACTGAGTGTTAGTTCGAAAGTTTATGTCGATTTTATTATTAAATCTGATGAGTTAGCAAAAGCTATAGTTTTCGTGACTGTTTCAGATGGAAACCAAATAGAAAAAGAAGAAATAGTTATAACAGGAACCAAAGCCGAGGTAGATTATAAAATTACTCAAATGAAACGTGAAGCAACAGAGTTTGAAATGGATATAACCGATGAACGTGTAAATACCGGGAAATAAATTTTATGACTGAGTAAAAAACAAAAAAAACACGCTATTGAAGCGTGTTTTTTTGTTTTTATTATTTCCTACTTTTTAAAATAGCCCATGAATATGTGACTCAATTTTATTGATTATTGTGCCTAAATCTTCAGGATTTGCTACAAAATCCATATTGTCTACATCAATAATAAGCAAATTACCTTTGTTGTAACCATGAATCCACGCTTCATAGCGCTCGTTAAGACGGCTTAAGTAGTCAATACTAATAGTGTTTTCGTAATCCCGTCCACGTTTGTGGATCTGATTTACCAAATTAGGAATCGAGCTACGTAAATAAATTAATAAATCTGGTCCTTGTACAAAGGACTCCATTAAATCAAATAGCGAATGGTAGTTTTCAAAATCCCTATTAGTCATTAATCCCATAGCATGTAAGTTGGGTGCAAAAATGTGTGCATCCTCATATATAGTACGGTCCTGAATTATATCTCTACCACTTTCTCTTATTTGATTTACTTGACGAAAACGACTATTTAAAAAATAGACTTGTAGATTAAAACTCCAACGTTCCATTTGGTTGTAAAAATCATCTAAATACGGATTGTCTACAACGTCCTCTAATTGCGGCTCCCAATTGTAATGTTTAGCTAATAATTTGGTAAGTGTGGTTTTTCCTGCGCCTATATTTCCGGCTACTGCAACATGCATACGCTTTAATTTTTTAGTTGGAATTCATGTAGAATTTTCAAGTCGTAAATATACAAGGTTTCTCCCGTTAGTAAAAACTGATTTATTAACAAATCTGGCAGCGAAATTGCTCTGATTTCTTGGGTTTTGTCAGTTAGTTGATACAGGCTATTTTTCTTTTTCAGTATAATGTTGTCTTTGTATTTTACTAATTGTGTGAATCCCGTATTTTCAACTTTATAAATCAAACTCCCAAAGTAGCTGTATTTATAAATAAAATTTTCAGTTAGCATCCATACGTAATTGTAATTGCTTGTAACAGACAAGGTATTGGAAACAACAGGGAGGGTAGTGGCACGAACGGTTTTATTCTTATAGTCGTAAAGTTCTAATTGTTGATTGTCTGTATTAAAAATCCAAATGGTGTTATCGTTTCCTAATGAAACAAAAGCGACATTCTTGTAGGGTTGCACCGTATTGAAATCTATTCGCAAAATTTCCGCTAATCTATTATCTAATATAATGGCGGTATTGAAGTCTTTATAGAATACCAATGTTTTAAGTGGATTAAAGATGTCTACCGAAGTTATTTTTCCTAATTGAACATTGCTGTAATTTATGGTTTGGTTTGCTGTGGTTTTATAAAGAACGTTGTTTGATATGTAGTAACGCGTATCAAAATTATCTAAACCAATAATGGTTTCTACCTCTAAAGCTACTTTTCCTTTATACAAGGTGGGAATACTATCTTGAGCTAAAACAGGGAGAGCTGTGAGTGTAAGTAAGAGGCGTAATAAAAGTTGTTTCATAGAATTGAAAAATACAAAATTCATCTCAAATTTATAGGCTTTTAGAAATTTTAAAAGAGCTGATTATAAGTGGTTCGTTTTATGAGATATAATTGTTTTAAGAAAACTTTAACATAAAGTGGTTTTACATTTTTAATGTTTAGAAGTCTAATGAGGTAATTAACAAAACTTTATTTTTAATAGCATATAAGATTTCTTATGAATAAACTTTACAAATTACTCACAATTACAGGTTTAGCATTATTGAGTGTTTCCTATAATTTTGCGCAACAGGATTTTCAAGGTGTTGCTTATTACCAAACTAAAACAACCATGAATATGGATAATTTTGGTGGCCGTGATATGAATGAGCAGCGAAAAAAGCAAATTATGGAACGTATGAAAGATATGCTTGAAAAAACATATATTTTAACGTTTACGCAAACAGAATCGACTTATAAGGAGGAAGAAAAATTAGATGCACCGGGTTCTGGTGGTGGTCGTGGATTTGGTATGATGAGTAGTTTTACTGGTGGAGAGCAATATAAGAATGTAAAAGAAAAGCAATTGTTACAAGAACAAGAGTTTTTTGGGAAACAGTTTCTTGTAGTTGAAGATATGCAGAGTTTAGACTGGGAGTTAAGTGGAGAAACAAGACAAATAGGTCAGTATACATGTTTTAAAGCTACTGCTGTTAAAAAATCTACTGACTTTGATTTTGCTAGTTTTGGTAGAGGTCCAAGAGGTGGAGAAGCTGAAAAGAAAGAGAAACCTGTCGATTCAGTTAATGGAGAAGGGAATTCTAAAGATAGAAAACCAGATGCTGATGCTCCAAAAGAAATTATGGTTACTGCATGGTATACACCGCAAATACCCGTTAATAATGGGCCTGGCGAATATTGGGGGCTTCCTGGTTTAATCCTTGAAATTAATGCCGATCGTACGACTATGTTATGTTCTAAGATAATTTTAAACCCTTCTCAAAAAACGACAATTAAAAAGCCTACAAAAGGGAAAAAAGTTTCACGTGAAGAATACAATACTATTGTAAAAGAGAAAACCGAAGAAATGCGCGAAATGTACGGTGGACGCGGTGGACGTGGAGGCGGACGTGGACGTTAATAATACTTCATATAAATAATAAAAACTTTTAGAAGCAGGCATTTTTGGTTTTAAATTAAAAACGCTTGTTGTGCTTACTTTATACCTTAAAGGGTAAATTTTAAACCAATCAACAGTTACATGAAACATGTTATAACAAGTATTTTACTATTAGTCGGATTTTCAGTTTTTTCTCAAGTTAGAATTGAAGGTGTTGTTAAAGATAGTATTGGGAATACGTTGGAGTTAGCCAATGTTATTGCTATTAATCAACAAACAAATAAATTAGATGCTTACGGAATTACAAATGAACAAGGGCGTTATAAATTGTCCTTAGAGAAAAATACCGATTATAAAATTCAAGTGAGTTATATAGGAATGAAAACTTCAGATGTTGCTGTTTCTACAAAAGAATCTGATATCTCTAAAAATTTCACACTTCAAAATGATAATGCATTAGACGAGGTGGAGCTTATTTACGAAATGCCTGTAACTATAAAAGGTGATACGCTTATTTATAATGCCGATTCTTTTAAGTCTGGAACCGAGCGTAAATTAGAAGATGTACTTAAGAAATTGCCAGGTGTAGAAATTAATTCTGACGGCCAGATAGAAGTTGAAGGTAAAGTCGTTGCCAAGGTAATGGTTGAAGGGAAAGATTTTTTTGATGGCGATTCTAAATTAGCAACACAAAATATACCCGCTAATGCTATTGATAAGGTTCAAGTACTTAAAAATTACGCCGAAGTAGGGCAGTTGAGTAGTGTGCAAAATAACCAAGATAATATTGCTATCAATATAAAATTAAAAGAAGGTAAGGATGCTTTTTGGTTTGGAACCGTAACCGCTGGAGGTGGTGTTTCTGATGATGGAGGCTTGTACTTAGCACAACCAAAGTTGTTTTACTATAGTCCAAAGTACAGTGTGAATGTTATTGGTGATATTAATAATGTTGGTGAACTAGCTTTTACGCGTCGTGATTATTTTAATTTTTCAGGTGGTTTTAATCGTCCTAGCCAGAATAGTGGTACTAATCTTAATTTAAGTGATAATGGCTTAGGTTTCTTATCGCTACAAAATAATAGAGCTAAAGAAATTAATTCACGTTTCGGTGCAGCTAATTTTAGTTATTCGCCTAATGAAAAATTGGATTTAAGTGGTTTTGGTATTTATACCGGAAACAAAATTTTATTACAGGAAAACAGTGCTGTTATTTACAACGATCCTGAACTAGGGATACCTGATGAAACCACAGAAAGTAATACAACACAACGAAGTGATTTAGGGATGTTAAAGTTAAGTGCCAAATATCGTCCTAACGCAAATAACCAATTGGATTATGAAATATTAGGTCGTGTGTCTCAAGAAACGCAGGAGCAAAACTTATATTCTACAGTTATAGGTGGGATTGCTCAAAATGAAGATACCAATCCTTTTAGTATTAATCAGAATTTAAACTACTATTATACGCTAAACGAAAGTAATATATTCGCATTTGAAGCAACGCACCTTATAAAAGATGAGGATCCATTTTATAATGCACTTTTATCAAACGATCCTACTAACAATAACTTAAACCCTAACGATCCTTATGATGATACTGCAGCGGATTTAGGTATGAATCAAAATCAGTCTATGTATGATTTGTCACAAAATAAACGTGTAAAATCGAATCAATTAGATGCAAAATTAGATTATTGGAATGTGTTGAATAAGAAGAGTAATATCAATATTACTTTAGGAACTATTTTAAGTAATCAGAAGTTTGATTCTAGTATTTTTCAAACGCTAGACGATGGTTCTTTATCTTATAATGATCCTCTAAACTATAATGGGGAAAATGATACAGATTATACATTTACAGACGTTTATTTAGGGTTGCATTACGAATTAAAAGCAGGTATTTTTACTATAACACCTGGTATATCAGCACATGCTTATAGTGCCAAAAATGAGCAGTTTGGTGTAACTTATACAGATAACTTTTTCAGAATTCTACCTGATTTTAATACCCGAATTCAATTTAAGAAAAGTGAGAACTTAACGTTCAATTATCGAATGCAAACCGAGTTTACCGATATAAATCAATTAGCAGAAGGTTTGGTGTTAAATAGGTATAATTCATTCTTTTCTGGAAATCAAGAATTAGAAAGTTCATTGGCACATAATTTAAGTCTTACATATTTTAGTTTCAACATGTTTAACTATACTAATGTATATGCGCGTGCAAGTTATACTAAAAACATAGATAAGATTAGAACGTCTTCCGAGTTTAGTCCTGGAAGTGTTATTAGTGTAGGAACACCTTTTAATTCAAATTTTGCAGATGAAAATGTTTCAATTAGTGGCCGTTTTCAGCGTGCATTTGGTAAGTTAAGGGCAACAGCTAGAGGTAGTTTTTCTTATAATAAGTTTAACCAGTTTATTAATAATCAGCGTTCGGTAAATGAAAATTACAACCAATCTTATACAGCATCCTTACGTTCAAATTATCGTGAAGCACCTAACTTTGAAGTTAGCTATACTTACGGTATTCAGGACAATGATCAAGGAACAAGACGCTCTAAGTTCTATACCAATGCTCCAAAAGTTGAGTTTGATGCTTTAATATGGGAAGCTTTCACTTTTAAAACAAGTTATGAATATAACTTGTTGAGTGATGAAGATGGTAAGATTAATAGTTTTGATTTTTGGGATGCTTCTTTAGCTTACCGAAAAGATGCCGATGCTAAATGGGAATTTGAAATGAAAGCAACAAACTTATTAAATACAAAATCACAGAGTCAAACTAATGCAGGTACTTTGTCTGTAAGTACTAATGAGTATTATATTCAGCCAAGATTTTTAACATTACGTGTTATATATAACCTATAAAAGAAAAGGTTATTAGTTAAAAAAGAGAGGTGCTACTAGCACCTCTCTTTTTTGTTTGAAATTAATTTTTAGATAAACAGTTTCATTATGAGTTTGTTGTGTTTTTAATAGTAAAATTCTCATCTTTTTATCTGAAAAACTCAAAAACTATACTATATTTGTCAACGCTTTTGGGGAGATACTCAAGCGGCCAACGAGGGCAGACTGTAAATCTGCTGACTACGTCTTCGCAGGTTCGAATCCTGCTCTCCCCACTTAATTTGAAAAAAAAAATCCATACAGCTGTATGGATTTTTTTGTTTAAGGGTTGTGCTAAAAAAAAACGCTGTAAAATTAATTACAGCGTTTTAATTTATTTCGGTTTTTTATTTAAGCTGAAAAGCTTCTTTTACTTTATCAACATAATCTAGTTTTTCCCATGTAAATAACTCTACGTCTACCGTTACAGGCTTACCGTTAAGCTGTTCAAATGTTTTAGATACAACTTCATTTTTGCGTCCCATATGTCCGTAAGCTGCCGTTTCGCTGTACATAGGTTGACGGAGTTTTAAACGGTTTTCAATAGCTGATGGTCTCATATCGAAAATTTCTGAAACTTTCTGAGCAATTTCACCATCGGTCATGTTAAACTCGCAAGTACCGTAAGTATCAATGTATATAGATGTTGGTTTTACAACGCCAATGGCATAACTTACTTGAACTAAAACTTCAGAGCAAACGCCAGCAGCAACTAAGTTTTTAGCAATATGTCTGGTTGCGTAAGCGGCACTTCTGTCCACTTTACTCGGGTCTTTTCCTGAAAAAGCACCACCGCCATGTGCGCCTTTTCCTCCATAAGTATCTACGATTATTTTACGACCGGTTAATCCTGTGTCGCCATGGGGACCACCAATTACAAATTTTCCAGTTGGATTAATATGGTATGTTATATCATCATTAAATAAAACCTGAATATGTTCTGGTAATTTAGCAACGACTCTAGGTATTAGAATTTCAATAATATCCTTACGAATTTTACTAAGCATTTCGGCTTCTTCATCAAATTCATCATGCTGTGTAGATATTACAATGGCTTCAATTCGTTGCGGTACATTGTCATCGCTGTATTCTATTGTAACCTGACTCTTAGAGTCTGGACGTAAATAAGTGATGTCTTTGTTTTCTCGACGAAGTTCAGCTAACTCAAGTAATAATCTGTGTGATAAATCTAAAGCTAGTGGCATGTAGTTTTCTGTTTCACTAGTTGCATAGCCAAACATCATACCCTGGTCTCCTGCACCTTGTTCTTCTTTACTAGCGCGATCAACACCACGGTTTATGTCTTCAGACTGTTCGTGGATGGCAGAAAAAACACCACATGAACTACCGTCAAACATATAGGCGCCTTTAGTGTATCCAATTTTATTAATGGTATCACGTGCTATTTTTTGTACGTCTAAATAAGTGTTGGATTTTACTTCGCCTGCTAAAACGACTTGTCCTGTTGTAACTAAGGTTTCACAGGCTACTTTAGATTCTGAGTCGAAAGCTAAAAAATTATCTATTAGGGCGTCACTTATTTGGTCGGCAACTTTATCTGGGTGTCCTTCAGAAACACTTTCCGAAGTAAATAAATATGACATATACTGTAATTTTAAATTTGTTTAAATTACGGAAGTTTGGTCGGATTGCGAGGGGGCTAGAGAAGTGTGAAATCTACTGCTTTAGCATTTTTTTTATGAGGTTGCAATCAGATCAAATTTTTCCTCTAACTAATTATTTGACAAAAGTACGTATTAAATTATAACTAAAAAATGACTTTAGGGTATAAAAAAGACTCTTAAGAAAAATTTAAGAGTCTTTTCGGGATTTAACAAATTAACTAACAAATTTGTTTAATGGTCATTTAATCTAAAATCTGGGTATGCATTCATGCCGTGTTCATGACTATCTAATCCGTCGAGTTCTTCACGTTCACTGACTCTAATACCTACTGATTTCTTCAGAATAAAAAATATAAGATAAGAAGATGCTATGCATATCACGGCATAAGCACCTATGCCTATTAGTTGGCTTAAAAACTGTTGAATACCAGCAAGATTTCCAAAAATACCAACGGCTAAAGTGCCCCAGATACCGCAAATTAAATGTACTGCAATAGCGCCTACGGGATCGTCTAATTTAAACTTGTCAATATAGGATACTGCTAAAACAATCATGACTCCAGCAATACCACCAATAAATATGGCGTCCATAGGATTCATTTGGTCGGCCCCAGCTGTTATGGCTACTAAGCCTCCTAAAATTCCATTTAGAAACATGGTTAAATCCATGTTTTTGTACAAAATAGTTGAAAATATAGCAGCAAATAATCCACCTGATGCTGCTGCTAAACATGTTGTTACAAGGGTTAGTGATGTAATTTCTGGATTTGCAGATAAAACTGAACCTCCATTAAAACCAAACCAACCCATCCATAATATAAAGACACCCGCCGTAGCTATAGGTATATTATGTCCCGGTATAGCTTGAGGTTTGCCATTCTTGTATTTCCCTATTCTAGGGCCTAATAAACAAACAGCTACTAAGGCTGCCCATCCACCAACTGAGTGTACAAGTGTTGATCCGGCAAAGTCATAAAAAGGTGTTTCTAGCGTTTGTAAAAAGCCACCTCCCCATTTCCATGAGCCTGCTATAGGATATATGAAACCAATGTATATGACGGTGAAAATCATAAAAGGGCCAATTTTCATGCGTTCAGCAACAGCTCCCGAAACTATAGTAGCTGCAGTTGCAGCAAACATGCCTTGGAATAAAAAGTCGGTCCAATAAGTGTAACCGCTATTGTAGTTTAAATCTAATGTGCCATTAACGTTTAAAGGAGCGTCAAGTCCGAATGAAGGAAGCGCTAGAAAGCCATTAAATTCTCCAGGGTACATTAAGTTGAAGCCAATTAGAAAAAAAAGAATTAATCCAGATGTAATGATGAAAATATTTTTAAAAAGTATGTTTAGTGTGTTTTTTTGTCGTGTTAGACCTATTTCTAAAAAAGCAAAACCAAGATGCATGAAAAATACTAATGCCGTACAAATCATCATCCATAAATTGTTGGTAGTTAATTCCATGATGTCTTAGTTTAGTGTGTTTTTACCTTTTTCTCCCGTTCTTATTCTATAAACTTCGTCAATATTTGAAACAAAAATCTTTCCATCACCAACTTCTCCGGTAGCTGCTGATTTTAAAATGGCTTCAATTGTTGGTGCTTCAAAATCATCATTTACAACAATTGATAAGTAGCGACGTTGGATGTCACTTGTGCTATATGAAACACCTCTATAAACATGTCCTTCCTTTTCATTTCCTAGGCCCGTAACGTCCCAATAGGAGAAGAAATTAATTCCAATTTGGTGTAAAGATTTTTTGACATCTGAAAATTTTGATTTTCGAATGATGGCTTCAATTTTTTTCATGAAAAATAATATTTTTTGGCTCTAAATTATTAAAATTAACAATACACCCCACATGAAATAGGGGTTATGATTTTATTTTTACACATTTGCTAAATTGCACCCACTTAAATTAAGGGTGTTGTAATTTTGTTAAGTAAAACTGATTTTATTTTACCAAAAGCATGTGCTAAAAAAAAATAATTGAAAAAAAATTTGGAAAATTGTTTTTTGTGTTGCAATATTTGTGCTCACAAAGTTCAAAAACTTACTGAAATGTTATCAAGAAAGGTTGAGGGAATAGACCCGCTGAAACCTTAGCAACCCTTTGTTCTATACAAAGAAGGTGCTACATTCTACTTGGTTTTTAATTCATTTATTAAAATACCGGATAGATAACACAAACGATTTTACTCATCTGTAAATCGTATTTTCTTTTTAACATTTTTCTATTAGGTACGCTTCAAAGTGAAGCCTATTTGACTTTTGGTTTAATTTATTTATTAACTCAAAAAAATTAGAAAAATGAGTGCAACAAAAATTATTCATTCCATTCCAAGCGATCCGTTAACAGGGGCAATCTCAGTACCGGTTTATCAGACATCAACATTTATTCAGGAAGCTCCTGGTGTAAACAAAGGTTTCGATTATGCTCGTAGTAATAATCCAACCCGTAGTGTTTTAGAAAATATCGTAGCGCAACTCGAAAATGGGCATGCAGGCTTTGCTTTTGCAACGGGATTAGCTGCTATTGATGGTGTTTTGAAACTGTTATCTGCCGGCGATGAAATTATTGCGGTTGATGATATCTACGGTGGAGCTTACCGTTTATTTACCCATGTATATGAAAAACTAGGTATTAAAGTTACCTATGTTGATACTACCGATGCTGAAAATGTAGCCAATGCTATTAGTAGTAAAACCAAATTGATTTGGATTGAATCGCCAACAAATCCCACATTAAAGGTTTCTGATATCCAAGAGATAGCTAAGATAGCTAAAAGCGTTAATGCTTATTTGGTTGTCGATAATACGTTTGCTAGTCCAATTGCTCAGCAGCCATTAAATCTAGGTGCTGATATTATAATACACAGTGGTACAAAATACATAGGTGGTCATTCAGATTTAGTAGCCGGTTTGGTTGTAACTAAAACACCTGAGCTATCAGAAAAAATTAAATTTATTCAAAATGCTTCTGGTGGCGTTCTTGGACCATGGGATTGTTTTTTAACTATTAGAGGAATCGAAACCTTAGAACTTCGTTTTAAAAAACAATGCGAAAATGCTTTTGCAGTAGCTGCTTTTTTAGTAAACCACGAGGCTGTTAATGATGTCTTTTTTCCAGGACTGCTTACGCATAAAAATCATGAAATTGCTAAACGTCAACAAAACGGACTGTATGGTGGGATAGTTTCGTTTACATTAAAAGTGGATACTCAAGATGCTGCAAACCAGTTTGTAACGAGTACCGAGTACTTTAAGTTAGCTGAAAGTTTGGGGGGTGTAAAAAGTTTGTTGTGTCATCCGCCACAAATGACTCATGCTTCTGTGCCTCGAGAACGTCGTTTGCAGGCAGGTATTGCAGATTCTTTAATTCGTTTGTCTTGCGGAATAGAAGATGCTGAGGATTTAATTAATGATTTATCACAAGCTTTTGCTGCTATAAAAACACCTAAAAGTTATGTCAAGAAATAAAAAAATACAAATTGTTATTTTTGGAATAGGAAATGTGGGTAGTACGTTAATTCAGCAAATAAAATCAGCACAATCGAAGCTTCAATCCGAGCATCAGCTACAAGTGGAAATTCCTGTTATTACGAATTCTAAACTTGCTTTTTATAACGATAGTGGTCTTAAAAATTCATGGTCTATAGATTTTGATAAATTTTCTGTTCCTTATAGTGTTAAGGATATCATTCAGTATGTGAAAACGCAAGGGTTTCAGAATGTAATAGCTATCGATGCCACTGCAAGTATAGATTTTGTAAAAAATTATGTGCCGCTTATAGAAAGTGGATTTCATATTGTTTCTGCTAATAAGTTGGCAAATACCTTGAGTTATGAGTTTTATACCGAATTACGTTATGCTTTAAAAAAGCACCAGAAAACATTTTTGTATGAAACAAATGTAGGTGCAGGTTTACCAATAATAGAAACAATAAAAAGTTTGTATAATTCAGGTGAGCAAATTGCTAAAATTCGTGGTGTTTTTTCAGGGTCGTTAAGTTATATTTTTAATGAATATTCTGAATCTGATTTGCCGTTTTCTAAAGTCTTATCTAGAGCATCTAAATTAGGGTTAACTGAGCCCGATGCGCGTGAAGATTTATCGGGGAATGATGTTGCTAGAAAATTACTGATTCTAGCACGTGAACTAAATTTAAAAACGGAATTTAAGCAGGTCAAAATAGAATCATTAGTACCAAAAACTTTAAATGGAAAAACCAGTTTATCGCAATTTAATGCGCGAACTAAGGAATTGGATGGTTCTTTTCAAAATAGAAAAAAAGATTTAGCTGCAAATGAAGTTTTGCGTTATGTGGGAGAGTTGGATGTCGCTAAGCAAACTTTAGAAGTGAAGCTGGTGGCTGCAAATAAAGAGTCGCCATTAGGTCAATTAAAAGGAGCAGATTCTCTTTTTGAAATTTTCACAGAATCATATGGTGAAAGTCCTGTCGTTATACAGGGGGCAGGTGCAGGAAAGGCTGTGACTGCTAGGGGGTTGTTTTCAGATATTATTAAAGTATCAAATAGCTTAAATTAATTAATATACTTAGTTTGCCACTAATTGGGAACTATTTACAAAAAACTATGAGTAACATACAAGACGAAATTCAAAAACGTATTTTAGTACTAGACGGTGCTATGGGAACCATGCTGCAGCGGTATAATTTTACAGAAGCAGATTTTAGAGGTACGCGTTTTTTGGATAGTGAAATTCCATTGAAAGGGAATTATGATTTGCTGTCTATCACACAGCCAGAAGCTGTTGCAGCTGTACATAAAGCGTATTATGATGCTGGTGCCGATATTGTTGAAACAAATACCTTTTCGGGGACAACTATTGGGATGGCAGAATATGATTTACAGGATTTAGTTTACGAACTAAATTATGAGTCTGCTAAAATAGCTCGTGGTGTTGCAGATCAGCTAACAAAGGAAAATCCTAGTAAGCCACGATTTGTAGCAGGTAGTATCGGACCAACAAATCGCACGGCTAGTTTGTCGCCAGATGTTAATAGACCAGGTTTTCGGGCAATTACTTTTGAAGAATTACGAGTGGCTTACAAGCAGCAGGTAGAAGCTTTAATTGATGGAGGCGTTGATGTGCTGTTAGTTGAAACTATATTTGATACATTAAATGCTAAAGCGGCATTGTTTGCTATAGATGAGGTTAATAATGAACGCAATATTTCGGTGCCTATCATGGTGTCTGGGACTATTACAGATGCTTCAGGAAGAACCTTGTCCGGGCAAACAGTAGAAGCTTTTGTCGCCTCTATTTCACACATTCCGTTAATGAGTGTTGGTTTCAATTGTGCTTTGGGGGCCGATCAGTTACAGCCTTATTTAAAGCGTTTATCTCAAGAAGTGTCTGTGTATACTTCTGCGCATCCTAATGCGGGTTTGCCAAATGCTTTTGGCGAGTATGATCAATCTCCTGAACACATGCAAGTGCTTATAGAGAATTACTTGAAAAATCAATTAATAAATATTATAGGAGGTTGTTGTGGAACAACCCCCGAGCATATTCAAGCTATAGCAGAAGTGGCTGCTAAGTATAAACCCCGAACAGTGTCTTAAATATTGCTAGGGAATTAACTTAAAATATGAATACACATAACAAATATCTTAAATTATCGGGGTTAGAACCATTAATAGTTACACCCGAAAGTAACTTTATAAATGTTGGTGAGCGTACTAATGTTACAGGGTCACGTAAGTTTTTGCGGCTAATTAAAACGGGGGAATTTGATGAGGCTTTAAGTGTTGCAAGAAATCAAGTTGAAGGTGGTGCTCAAATCCTTGATGTAAATATGGATGAAGGTATGTTGGATGGCAAACAGGCTATGGTTACATTTCTGAACCTGATTGCATCAGAGCCTGATATAGCTAAAATTCCTATCATGATAGATAGCTCTAAATGGGAGATCATTGAAGCAGGTTTACAAGTTGTTCAAGGCAAGTCGGTGGTTAATTCTATCAGTTTAAAGGCTGGTGAAGCTGAATTTATACGTCAGGCAGCTTTGGTGAAACGTTATGGTGCAGCAGTTATTGTTATGGCTTTTGATGAGGTGGGGCAAGCCGATACATTAGATAGACGAATAGAAATATGTAAACGGTCCTATGATATTTTAGTTGATAAGGTAGGGTTTCCTGCTGAAGATATTATTTTCGATCCTAATATTTTTCCAGTAGCAACAGGTATGGCTGCGCATCGTTTAAATGCTTTAGATTTCTTTAAGGCTACAAAATGGATTCGGGAAAATCTACCTTATGCAAATGTTTCAGGCGGCGTGAGTAATGTGTCGTTTTCATTTCGGGGGAACTCTGTAGTTCGAGAGGCCATAAATTCGGCATTTTTATATCACGCTATTCAACATGGTATGACTTTAGGCATTGTGAATCCAACACTATTGGAGGTTTACGACGAAATTCCTAAAGAATTATTAGAACGTGTTGAAGATGTTCTTTTTGATAAGCGTGAAGATGCTACCGAACGCCTTTTGGATTTTGCTGAAACGGTAAAAGGTGACAAGAAAAGTGAGGTTGCAAAAGTATCGGAATGGCGTAGTTATTCATTACAAAAACGAATTACCCATAGTTTGGTAAAGGGAATTGATGCATTTATTCTAGAGGATATTGAGCAGGCTCGTCAAGAATCTAAAAAACCTATTGATGTTATTGAAGGACATTTAATGACTGGTATGAACGTGGTTGGCGATTTGTTTGGGAGTGGGAAAATGTTCCTGCCTCAAGTGGTGAAGTCAGCACGCGTTATGAAGAAAGCGGTTGCGTATTTACAGCCTTTTATTGAGGCAGAGAAAGATGGTAAGCAAGAGTATGCTGGTCGTGTATTAATGGCAACTGTTAAAGGTGATGTTCACGATATTGGTAAAAATATAGTGAGTGTTGTTTTAGGGTGTAATAATTATGAGATAATTGACTTAGGAGTAATGGTACCCCCTGAAAAGATAATTGAAACGGCTATTGCGGAGCAGGTTGATGTTATTGGATTAAGCGGCTTAATTACACCGTCTTTAGATGAAATGGTTTATGTGTCTAAGGAGCTAGAAAAACAAAATGTGCGTATTCCTTTAATGATTGGAGGCGCAACAACGTCGCGAGCTCATTCTGCTGTAAAAATAGCACCTAATTACGGACATACCATTGTGCATGTAAATGATGCTTCTAGAGCAGTAACAGTTGTTGGACGGTTGTTGCAAAAAGATAATCAGGTCTATAAGGAGCAGATCCGAAAGGAGTATGATACTTTTAGGGAGCAGTTTTTAAAACGTGGAAAGCAAAAATCGTATTTAGATATTGCCGATGCTAGAAAGCGTAAGTTCCAAATAAATTGGGATACAACTGAGGTTATTGAACCAAAACAACTAGGTATTCAGGTTATTTCAGATTTTGATATTACCAAACTGGAATCTTTTATAGATTGGAGTCCTTTTTTTAGAAGTTGGGATCTACATGGTAAATACCCTGGTATTTTGTCGGATTCAGTGGTCGGAAATCAGGCTACCGAATTATTTGCTGATGCTCAAAAATTACTAAAGCGTGTTTTTGAAGAGAAATTGTTAAAAGCTAAAGCTGTTTTTGGTTTGTTTCCAGCGAACTCGGTAAATGATGATGATATTGAGGTAATTGTTGGAGATTTGGAAAGTCAAAAAGATATAGAGGCTAATGCTAGTAATGAAAAAAGTGTAGATACCTTTAAGTTTATTACGCTTCGTCAACAATTAGATAAACGTGAGGGGGTTCCGAATATGGCTTTAGCCGATTTTGTTGCGCCTAAAACATCTGGAGTTCAGGATTATGTTGGTTGTTTTTGTGTCACAACAGGTTTCGGAACTGCCGAATTGGCTAAGGAGTTTGAAGCTAATCATGACGATTATAATGCTATTATGATCAAAGCATTGGCGGATCGTTTGGCTGAAGCTTATGCGGAATATTTACACCAAGAAGTGCGTACAGATTATTGGGGCTATGCGGCTCATGAAAATTTAAGCAATGACGATTTAATTAAAGAAAGCTATAATGGTATTCGTCCAGCTCCGGGGTACCCCGCTTGCCCTGATCATTTAGAAAAGCGAACCATTTGGGAAATTCTAAAAGTAAAAGAAAATATTGGTGTTGAACTAACAGATAGTTTAGCAATGTGGCCTGCAGCTAGTGTTTCGGGATATTATTTTGCTAATAAGGAGGCGAAATATTTTGGGCTTGGTAAAATAACACCTAGTCAATTAAAAGACTATTCAAAAAGGCGCGGTATAACTTATAATGAGGCTGAAAAATGGTTAAGTCCAAATTTGGTTGACTAATTTCTGTCTGTACTCTTGTGAAAATTAGGTTTAAACGTTCGAGTTTAACCGCTTGTTTGAATCTTTTCGAGTGTACGAAATGTAAAAGAAAGGCACACCAATAAATTTATTAATAATTAAAATGAATCTCATTTTTATGGGAACTATATATGAAGGTAACAGAACACATTAAAAAGGCTAAAGGAAGTACTCAGTTTTCTTTTGAAATTTTACCCCCATTAAAAGGGCAGCATGTGCAATCTATTTTTGATAATATTGATCCTTTAATGGAGTTTAATCCGCCGTTTATTGATGTTACCTATCATCGAGAAGAGTATGTGTATAAAGAGCTTGGTGATGGTTTGTTGAAAAAACAAGTTGTTAGAAAACGTCCGGGAACAGTAGGTATTTGTGCGGCAATTCAAAATAAGTATCAGGTAGATGCTATTCCTCATATTTTATGTGGCGGTTTTACTAAGGAAGATACGGAGAATTTTCTAATAGATCTTGATTTCTTAGGTATTGATAACGTAATGGCTTTACGTGGGGATGCCGTAAAAAGCGATGTGTATTTCAAGCCCGAAAAAGAAGGGCATGCTTACGCTAGTGAATTGGTGTCACAAATAAGTGACCTAAATTCTGGGCAGTATTTAGATGCTGATTTGTTAAATACATCTAAAACTGATTTTTGTATAGGTGTAGCAGGATATCCAGAGAAACACATGGAAGCACCTAGTTTAGATAGGGATATTCAGTTTTTAAAACAGAAAATTAATCAAGGAGCAAGTTATGTGGTAACGCAAATGTTTTTCGATAACGAAAAATATTTTGAATTTGTAGACAAGTGCCGAAAATCAGGTATTACCATTCCTATTATACCGGGTTTAAAACCCATAGCAACCAAAAAGCAATTAAGTTTAATACCGCACAGGTTTCATGTAGATTTTCCAGAAAGTTTAATTTTAGAACTGGTGAAATGTAAAGATAATCAAGCTGTAAAAGAAGTCGGTATCGAGTGGTGTGTACAGCAATCAAAAGCTTTAAAACAGGCTGGTATTCCAGTGCTTCATTATTATTCAATGGGTAAGAGTGATAATATTCAGAATATTGCCTCGCAAGTCTTTTAAAAAAAGTTTAGAAAGCGAATTAAAATGGAAGAGAAAACCTATTTTTGCAAAAACAAAACGGGTTATGAAAATATCTAAATTGGCAGAAGGATTAAAAGGTTCTGCTATTATAAAAATTGCAGGTGAAGTAAATGCTTTAAAAGCTCAAGGTGAGGTTATTTACAACCAAACTATTGGCGATTTTGATGCACAAATCTTTCCAATTCCGGAAGCGTTAAATTCTGAAATAATTGCTGCGTATAACGCGAACCAAACAAATTATCCACAGGCCAATGGTATGGAGACACTCCGTGAGGCTGTATCAGATTACCTTAAAAATAATCTAAAACAACATTATTCTAAAGATGAAATTCTAATTTCAGGAGGCGCTAGGCCTTTAATTTACGCGGTTTATCAGACTGTTTTAGATGTTGAAGATACCGTTTTGTACCCTGTGCCATCTTGGAATAACGATGCTTATACGTATTTAGCAAGAAATAAAGCTATTGTACTTGAAACAAAGGTTGAAGACAATTTTATGCCAACCGCAGCTACTATAAAGCCACATATTCAAAATGTGAATTTAATAGCTTTATGTTCTCCTTTAAACCCTACAGGAACAACCTTTACTAAAGCTGCGTTATTAGAAATATCTGAGTTAGTAGTCGCTGAAAATAAACGACGTGCTCTAACCAATGAGAAACCAGTTTATGTTTTGTATGATCAGATTTATTGGCAATTAACCTATGGTGATACTGTTCATTATAATCCAGTTGAATTAGTTCCTGAAATGCGTGATTATACTATTTTTATAGATGGTATTTCAAAAGCTTTTGCAGCAACAGGTGTGCGTGTTGGTTGGGCATTTGGGCCAGTTCATGTTATTAATAAAATGAAAGCTATGTTGAGTCATATAGGGGCGTGGGCGCCTAAGGCTGAGCAATTGGCTACTGCTGCTTTTTTAAATCAAACAGAAACGGTTGCAACCTATTTAACACATATTAAATCGGAATTAAATGAGCGATTAATAGCTTTTTATAAAGGGTTTAACAGTTTGGAGGCAAAAGGGTTTTCTGTGCGAGCTATAGAGCCTGAGGCGGCATTGTATTTAACGGTTCAGTTTGATTTAATAGGAAAGACAACCGAGTCGGGTGTGCTATTAGAGAATATTCAAGATGTAACAAGCTATTTGCTTCACGAAGCCAAGTTGGCTGTTGTGCCTTTTTATGCCTTTGGAACTTCTGCAGATACTAATTGGTTTAGATTCTCTGTTGGTACAGCAAGAAAAGAAGATATAGATACCATTTTTGAACTTTTAGAAAATGCACTGCAAAAATTAAAATAATAACCTTTTAGGAAATTGCATACATTTACGCCACAAGTTTTATAATGAGGTACTTTTTTATATTCGTTTTCTGTTTTTGTTTTGTAGCTACTTTCGCTCAAGATAAGCCATCAAATTCCTATGTTGATCTTAATTACTTTAAGGGGAATATTGCGGTTCATAACGATGATATTTTACATTTAATTAAAGGTCATCCCGAAGGTTTTCTAATGAGTTGGAATAAGAAAACATTCGGAAACGAGACATGGGAACAACGTTATAATTATCCAGATTATGGTGTTTCTTTTGCGTATCAAAATTTTAAAAATGATGTGCTTGGTACCAACTATTCTTTATATGCTCACTATAATTTTTACTTTTTAAAACGTAATTTGATGTTACGTATTGGCCAAGGGTTAGGGTATACAACAAATCCGTATGATAAGTTTGATAACCCCGACAATAATGCTTTTGGGAGTACTTTGTTGAGTAGTACATATTTAATGCTTAACTATAAGCGCGAGCGTATTTTTGATCGTTTTGGTATTCAGGCTGGTCTTAGCTTAATACATTATTCTAATGCTAATATAAAGGCACCAAATACAAGTGTTAATACGGTAGCATTTAATGTAGGGCTTACCTATAATTTAGATGAAACAGATTCAGAGTATATTTATAACATTACCAAAGAGAAATTTACAGAGCGTATAAAGTATAATATAGCTTTTAGAACAGGGATTAACGAAAGTGATGTGGTAGGTAGTGGGCAGTTTCCATTTTATATAGTATCGGCTTATGCAGACAAACGTTTGAGTCATAAGAGTGCTATTCAATTAGGTGCTGATGTGTTTTTCTCAAAGTTTTTAGAGGAATTGATTTATTATAAATCTGTTTCTTTTCCAGAGGAAAATGTTTCTGGAGATGAAGATTGGAAACGTGTAGGTCTATTTGTTGGGCACGAGCTTTTTATAAATAAAATTTCTATTGTAACGCAAGTGGGGTATTATGTGTATTACCCGTACGATTTTGAAGGGCAAACTTATCTTCGAATAGGTTTAAAACGTTACTTTGGGAAAAAATGGTTCGGTGCATTAACACTAAAATCACATGGGGCAAAAGCTGAGGCTGTTGAGTTTGGTGTGGGTATAAGACTGTAAAAGAGAATATGAAAAAAATAGTATTTCTACTTGTTGTAATAATTATAAGTTCGTGTAGTACTGAAAATGCAAATGATTGCTTTCAAACTACAGGCCATATTGTTCAAGAGTCAGTTCCTGTTGAGAGTTTTGATCGTATTGTTGTGTTTAAAGATGTGACTTTAATTTTAAAAGAAGCTGCAGAATATAGCGTGGTAGTTGAGACGGGGGCTAATTTAATGAATGATGTTGAGGTTGTAGTGGCTGATAATCAGTTACAAATTTCAGATTATAATACCTGTAACCTCGTTCGCGATTATGGTGTGACAAAAGTGTATGTGTCAGCGCCAAATATTACTGAAATTCGTAGTTCCACTCAGTTTGAGATACAGTCAGATGGTGTTTTAAATTACCCCAACCTAGCGTTGATTTCTGAGAATTTCAATATGCCTGAAGCACTTACCGTGGGCGATTTTAAATTAAATGTAAATACACATAACTTAACAGTGTCCTCTAATAATCTATCTTCTTATTTTATGAGTGGTACTGTTGAAAATTTAAATGTTCGTTTTTACTCCGGTATTGGAAGATTTGAAGGCAGGCATTTAACAGCTCAAAAAGTTCATGTTTATCATCGTGGAGGTAATGATGTTGTTGTTAATCCTATTCAGGAATTGAAAGGTGATTTATACGGTACCGGAAATTTACTATCGGTAAATAGACCACCGCTTGTGGAAGTTGAACAACACTACCAAGGAGGTCTTATTTTTGAATGATTTCTTTTAACAAGGTTTTTAGCTAACAGTCAACTCTCTAAACAAACTTTCTAAACTTGCGTTTTTCTGATTTAATTGAAGGATTTTCAAATCATTATCATGAGCGAAATCAAATACATGTGAGCGCATATCTTCTGTAGTAGTAAAGGTAATCTCGTAAATAAAATCATGAACATTAACGACCTCACTTACATGTGGTAATTTTTGTAAAAAAACAGTTTCTATACGGTAATCAAATTCAACAATAACAACTTGTTCTTGGTTGCTGCGTAACTCTGTTAAGGTTTTGTTTGCTACAATTTCTCCTTTGTTTATAATAATTACTCGATCGCACATAGCTTCTACTTCCTGCATGATATGCGTAGAAAGAAATACTGTTTTCTCTGTTCCTATAGATTTTATTAAATTTCGGATATCAACCAATTGGTTTGGGTCTAGTCCGGTTGTAGGCTCGTCTAAAATTAAAACATCCGGATTATGTAACAAGGCATTTGCTAGACCTACACGTTGTCTGTATCCTTTAGATAACTGACCAATTTTCTTATGAGCTTCTGGTTGGAGACCTGTTAAATTAATAACTTCTTGAATTCTTTCAGGTTTTACTTTATAAACACCTGCATTAAAACTTAAGTACTCTCTAACGTATTGGTCTAAGTATAACGGATTGTGCTCTGGAAGGTAGCCAACACTTTGTTGAACACGGTGTTTGTCTGTGGTTACATTATGGTTGTTTACTAAAGCTGTACCGTCTGTAGCTTCAACATAGGTGGTAAGGATTTTCATCATGGTCGATTTTCCTGCACCGTTAGGCCCTAAGAAACCAACTATTTCAGGTTTGTTAACCTTAAAAGATATGTTGTTTAGAGCTTTTTGAGAGCCGTATAACTTGGTGATGTTTGAAACTTCAATAGACATAGGGATATTCGTTTGTTCAAAAATAATATAATTAAAGGTATAACGAATGTTTTATAATATTAAAATAAGTGTAAAAGATTTTGTTATTTCAATTTATTAACTACTTTAGCTATTCAATTATGAACACAAATTCACATAACATCTATTTTAATTGGTATTATTTCTTTTTTACAAAAGAAACGAGACCTGCTATGTGTAATTTTTGATAGAAATAATAAAACAAACACCATATATAAAGTCTCGATGAAAATCGGGACTTTTTTTATTTATAAGTATTTTAAAAAATAAGAAACTATGAAAAAGGCAATTGCCATCCAAGGAATTAAAGGCTCCTTTCACCATATTGTTGCTCAACAATATTTTGGTGAAACGGTACAGTTAATAGAATGTATGTCTTTTGATGCCGTGGTAAACTGCCTATTAAAAAAGGAAACAGATGCCGTTGTAATGGCTTTAGAGAATTCTATTGCAGGTTCTATTATACCTAATTACGCTTTAATAGATACTTATGATTTGCAAGTTGTGGGTGAACGGTATTTAGATATTCAGCATCAATTAATGGCTTTGCCTAATCAATCCATTCAGGATATTACTGAGGTGTATTCACATCCTATGGCTTTGTTACAGTGCAAAACATTTTTTAAAAGCTACCCACATATTAAACTCATTGAAGATAAAGATACCGCTGAGGTGGCCAAACGTATTCAGGAGGAGCAGCTAAAAGGTGTTGCAGCGATAGCTAGTAGTTTAGCTGCAAAGTTATTTAATCTGGAGATTTTGTCAGAAAGTATTCAGGATATTAAACACAATGAAACACGCTTCGTAATTGTTAAGCGCTCTAACTCCGAACCAACTAAAGAACTAGTTAATAAAGCATCTTTGAAATTCGAGTTAGAACACAAACGTGGTAGCTTGGCAACTATTTTGAATGTTATGAGCGATTGTGAGCTTAATTTAACTAAAATACAATCATTACCGAAAATAGAAACACCTTGGAAATATGCTTTTTTTGTTGATGTAACTTTCGAGGATTATAAGCATTTTCAAAAAGCCTTAACTATATTAGAAATCATGTCTCAAGAGTTTAAAATTCTTGGACAATATAAACATGCTAAAAAATGATAGAATTAGCTAATCGTTTGAAAACGGTAGAGGAATATTACTTTTCTAGAAAGTTACGAGAAGTAGCTGCATTATCGGCAAAAGGGAAGCCTATTATAAATTTAGGTATAGGAAGCCCAGATTTAAATCCGCCAGAAACTATTGTCGAGACCTTAATAGGTAGTTTCTCACATCCAAATGCTAATCAGTATCAAAGTTATCAAGGCTTACCTGAGTTACGAGATGCCATTGCTAAGTTTTATAAAGAGCAGTTTCATGTTGATTTAAATTCAACAAACGAGGTGCTACCACTTATGGGGAGTAAAGAAGGGATTATGCATGTTTCTTTAGCTTTTTTAAACCCTGGTGATGAAGTTTTAATACCTAACCCTGGGTATCCAACGTATACGTCGGTTACAAAATTAGTGGGAGCAGTCCCAGTGTTTTATCCTTTAAAAGCAGAGTCAAATTGGTTGGTTGATTTTGAAAGCTTGGAGAAGCAAGATTTATCACGCGTTAAAATAATGTGGGTTAATTATCCACATATGCCAACCGGTACAAAGGCTAATGATGATTTTTTTAACAAGCTAATAGCTTTTGCTAAACGTCATAATATTTTAATAATTAATGATAACCCTTACAGCTTGGTTTTAAATAATACGCCTAGAAGTATTTTACAAACAGATGAAGCTAAAACGGTGTGTTTGGAGTTAAACTCTTTAAGTAAAACATTTAATATGTCTGGTTGGCGTGTAGGTATGGTGCTTGGTAATTCAACTTATATAAATGCAATATTAAAAGTGAAAAGTAATATGGATTCTGGTATGTTGTTTGGTATTCAAAAAGCTGCTATTCAGGCATTGTCAAGTTCTAGTTTGTGGTATGAAACTTTAAATGAAACCTATGCTAAACGGCGGGAACTTATATGGAAACTAGCTGATTTGCTTCAATGTACTTATGCTAAAGATACTTGTGGTATGTTTGTTTGGGCTAAACTCCCTGTAAATAGACAGTCTGAAGAATTTATTGACACACTTTTAAATGAAAAGCATATTTTTATTACACCTGGGACTGTATTTGGGAGTAATGGAGAAGGGTATGTGCGCTTTTCATTGTGTGCAACAACAGAAATTATTGAAAACGCTATTTCGCGTATAGAAGTTAAAAAGGATTGAAAATGAAAAATATATACATTGTAGGTGTTGGACTAATAGGAGGAAGTATTGCTAAAGATATCAAGCATTTAAATCCAGAAATACAGGTGTTTGGTGTGGATCATGATGCGACACATTTAGAAACAGCACTAGCCTTAAATATAATAGATGATACAGCTACTGTTGCCGACTTAAAAGATGCTGATGCTGTGATTATAGCTATTCCTGTTGATGCAGCTGTAACCGTTTTGCCCGAAATTTTAGATGTTGTGGGTAATGATACCTTGGTTATGGAAGCTGGTTCAACAAAAGTAGCTATCTGTAAGGCTGTGGAGGCTCATCCTAAAAGACGTAATTTTTTGGCAACACATCCTATTGCGGGAACCGAATTTTCAGGACCGAAAGCAGCAATACAAGGATTGTTTAAAGGCAAAACAAATATAATTTGTGAAGTAGAAAAAACAGCTTTTAAACTTCAAGAACGTGCGTTAGCAATTTTTAAAATTATGGGCATGCGTATACGTTATATGAACCCTGAAGCTCATGATAAACATATAGCTTACGTATCACATCTATCGCATATTAGTGCCTTTATGCTGGGGAAAACAGTTATTGAGAAAGAGAAAAATGAATATGACATATTTGATATGGCAGGAAGTGGTTTTGCATCAACTGTTCGATTGGCTAAAAGTTCGCCAGATATGTGGGGGCCAATTTTTGCGCAAAATAAAACCAATGTCATTGAAAGTTTAAATGAATATATACAGAATCTAAATACCTTTAAAACGTATCTCGAATCAGATAAGTATCAAGACATTCATAATGAAATGACAAACGTGAATCATATCAAAAATATATTAAACGGAATACATTAATAAATACAATACATAACAAAGTTGAATTTCTAAATACCAATTAAAATATTTTATAGGAATTTAATAATCGATTTTGGTAATTTTAAACATATGGAAAATAAAAAGGAGTTAGGAAAATGGTTGCATAACTTTGGGTTAGATCACCCATTGGTTATTGCTGGGCCCTGTAGTGCAGAAACAGAAGAGCAAGTTTTAAAAATAGCACACCAATTAAAGGATACAGATGCTACCGTATTACGTGCTGGAATCTGGAAGCCTAGAACACGACCAGGTAATTTTGAAGGCGTAGGTGCTTTGGGATTAAAATGGTTACAAAAAGCGAAGGAAGAAACAGGAATGCTTATTGCTACCGAGGTGGCTAATGCTAATCATGTAGAGTTAGCATTAAAGCATGATGTAGATGTGCTTTGGATAGGTGCTCGTACAACAGTAAGTCCATTTATAGTCCAGGATATTGCAGATGCGTTAAAAGGTACCGATAAGCCTGTGCTTGTAAAAAATCCTGTAAATCCAGATTTAGCATTATGGTTAGGTGCAGTAGAGCGTTTTTATACAGCAGATATTAAAAACCTAGGTGTTATTCACAGAGGGTTTTCAACTTACGAAAAAACACGTTATAGAAATAATCCAGAATGGCAATTGCCAATCGATTTGCAAAATCGTTTTCCAGATTTACCGCTTATATTAGATCCATCTCATATTGCAGGTCGTCGTGATATTATTTTCGATTTATGTCAAACCGCACTCGATTTAAATTACAACGGTTTAATGGTTGAAACGCATTTCGATCCAGATAACGCTTGGAGTGATGCGGCACAGCAAATTACACCTGCGACTCTTGTTAAATTTATGGACGATTTAAAAATTAGAATGGCGACAGGAGAAGCTACCGAGTTTAAAAATAAAATTAATACCATGCGTACTCAAATTGATGTAATAGATCATCAGTTAATTGATATTTTGGGAAAACGTATGAAAGTGGCCGACGATATTGGGACACTTAAAAAATCCCATAATGTAGCGGTTTTACAAGCTAAACGTTGGAATGAGATTTTAGGGAAAATGATTTTACAAGGAGAAGATAAGAATTTAAGCGAAGAATTTGTTTTACGCGTTTTTAAAGCTGTACATCAAGAGTCTATTAATCATCAAAATAAAATTATCAATTCGTAAATAGTTGTGTTTTTTTAACGATTAGTTTTCCGGTATAAATTAATATCGCATCTTTGTAATAATGACAGGAATAGTATACAAATCTACAGGAAGTTGGTACTCCGTGAAAACGGACTTAGGAACCGTTTATCCATGCCGAATTAAGGGTAAATTCCGAATGAAAGGCATAAAGAGTACCAATCCCATTGCTGTTGGCGATTGTGTTGATTTTGATTTAGATCATGATAATAATGAGGAGCCTGTTGGAGTAATTACCAAAATTCATGACCGTAAAAACTATATTGTTCGTAAATCGGTCAACCTTTCTAAACAAACACATGTTATTGCTGCCAATATCGATCAGGTTTTTCTTTTAGTAACTATCGATAATCCACCAACATTTACAAGCTTTATAGATCGGTTTTTAGTTACAGCTGAAGCTTATTCTATAAAAACTGTTTTGTTGTTCAATAAAATAGATACCTATTCTAATGAAACGCTTGATGAGGTTAGGTATTTAGCTCATGTGTACCGTGAAATAGGGTATGAATGCATTGGTATTTCGGCTACTACCGGAAAAAACATTGATAAGGTGAAATCCTTGATGACTGATAAGGTTAGTATGTTTGCAGGGCATTCGGGTGTAGGAAAATCAACTTTGGTAAATGCTATAGAACCTAATTTAGACCTTAAAACAAAGGCTATTTCAGAACAGCATATGCAAGGTATGCACACCACGACATTTGCTGAAATGTTCGATTTAACTTTCGATGCCAAAATTATCGATACACCAGGTATTAAAGGATTTGGTGTGGTAGATATGGATAAAGAAGAAGTAGGTGATTATTTTCCCGAATTTTTCGCTTTAAAACAAGACTGTAAGTTTAATAATTGCATTCATGTTGAAGAACCGCATTGCGCTGTTAAAAAAGCCTTAGAATCCGATGAAATTGCTATGTCAAGATACCGAAGCTATATGCAGATTTTAGAAGGTGATGATGAGCATTATCGTACTGAAGAGTGGATGAAGTAATTCTCGTAAACTAATAAATTTCAAAACACATCATTATTTAATATGAAAGCAGTTATTCAACGGGTTTCACAAGCTAGTGTAACCATAAATGAACAAAAAGTAGCCGCTATAAACACTGGGTTGTTAGTGTTATTAGGTGTTGTTGATGACGATACTATAGATGATATTTCATGGTTGTCCAAGAAAATAGTGAATATGCGTATTTTCCCTGATGAAAATAACGTTATGAATAATTCTGTTCTGGATAATCAAGCCGATATTATTTTGGTTAGTCAGTTCACCTTATATGCAAGTACCAAAAAAGGCAACCGACCAAGTTATATTAAAGCCGCTAAGCCCGATGTGGCAATTCCTCTTTACAACGCTTTTATTAAACAGCTTGAGAGCGACTTGGGTAAGCGTATTCAGACAGGTGAATTTGGCGCTGATATGAAAGTAGCTTTGGAGAACGATGGCCCTGTAACTATAATTATTGATACTAAAAATAAAGACTAATGGATATTGAAAATGCACAATTAGCCGTAGATAAATGGATTAAAGAACATGGAGTTCGGTATTTTAACGAACTAACTAATATGGCACAGCTAACCGAAGAGGTTGGTGAGGTTGCTCGTATTATTGCTCGTAGATATGGAGAGCAAAGTGAAAAAGAAAGCGATAAAAATAAAGACCTAGGTGAAGAGTTGGCCGATGTTGTCTTTGTGGTTCTCTGTCTTGCTAATCAGACGGGGATTGACTTACAAGCCGCTTTTGATAAGAAACTAGATATTAAAACAAAACGTGACCATGAGCGTCATCAGAATAATCCTAAGTTAAAGTAATTACATTTAAATCGGTATAAACACAACAATTATGAATCTTAAACTGGATAAGTCTGAACTTAAAAAAACGTCAAGGTTAGTAAGAATTACGGGATCCAAGAGTGAATCCAATCGTTTATTATTACTTCAAGCTTTGTATCCTGAAATAGGTATTCATAATCTATCAAATTCAGACGATACGGTTTTTATGGCAAAGGCTTTATCGTTTAATTCAGATACTATTGATGTGCATCATGCGGGGACTGCCATGCGTTTTTTAACAGCCTATTTTTCCACACAGGCTGGAAGGACGGTTACTATAACAGGTTCTCAACGTATGAAAGAGCGCCCTATTAAAATTTTAGTAGATGCTTTAAATCAATTAGGCGCTAAGATTTCATACCTTGAAAATCCAGGGTTTCCACCATTACAAATTACAGGTTGCAAACTTATTGGGAATGAGGTAATTATTGAATCAGGTGTTAGTAGTCAATATATTTCAGCCCTATTGCTTATTGGTTCTAAGTTAGAGAAGGGGCTTCGGCTTACTTTAAAGGGAGAAATGACTTCTATTCCGTATATAAAGATGACACTTCAATTACTCAATCAGATAGGAGTTGAAACTGTTTTTGAAAACAATGTAATTCACGTAAAACCTTTAAAAGAGTTGCAGAAAAAAGAATTAACTGTAGAAAGCGATTGGTCTTCGGCTTCATATTTTTATAGTTTAATAGCTTTAAGTCCAGTTGGTGCAGAGGTTTCCTTAGCAGCTTATAAGTTGGAAAGTTTACAAGGCGATTCTGTATTGTCTGATATATATAAACAGTTTGGAGTTTTAACGAGTTTTCAACAGAACAGTATTACTTTAAAGAAAACAAAACAGATAGAGGCGTCTACCGAAATTCAATTAAATTTAGTTAATGCTCCTGATATAGCGCAAACTATTGCAGTTACTAGTTTTGGATTAGGTATGTCCTGTCATTTAACAGGATTGCATACACTTAAAATAAAAGAAACCGATAGGTTACTAGCTTTGCAAACCGAATTAGAAAAAATGGGTGCTACAATAGATGTCACAGATGCATCCTTAACATTAAAACCTACTGAGGTCATTAAATCGGGTGTAGCCATAAATACCTATAACGATCACCGAATGGCTATGGCTTTTGCGCCACTTGCTTTAAAAACGAGTCTTATTATTAATGATTATGCTGTTGTTTCTAAATCTTATCCCTCATTTTGGAGCGACATAAAAGCCTTGGGAATAGGGGGTTCTAAATAATAAATGCCTAAATACTTGACAACGCCTACTTTCAGGTTGTATATTTGCAACCTTTACAAGTAAATTTATTAACCTTTAAAACATATAAAGCTATCAAAAAAATGAAATTATCGCATTTTAACTTCGAGTTACCCGAGGAGTTATTAGCGGAATATCCTTCTGAGAATAGGGATGAGGCTCGCTTAATGGTATTGAACAGAAAAGAGCAAACCATTGAGCATAAAATGTTCAAAGACATTATCGATTATTTTGATGAAGATGATGTTATGATTTTAAATGACACTAAAGTATTTCCTGCTAGATTATATGGTAATAAGGAGAAAACAGGTGCGCGTATTGAAGTGTTTTTATTACGTGAGCTAAATGAAGAGCAACGTCTTTGGGATGTTTTAGTTGATCCAGCTAGAAAAATCCGAATAGGTAATAAATTATATTTTGGTGATGGTGATTCGTTAGTAGCTGAGGTTATTGATAATACAACCTCTAGAGGTCGTACTTTACGTTTCCTTTACGATGGTTCTTATAGAGATTTTAGAGCTAAATTAAATGAACTTGGTGAAACACCACTTCCTAAGTATATTAAGCGTGAAGTTGAACCAGAAGATGAAGATCGTTACCAAACTATTTTTGCTAAAAATGAAGGAGCTGTAGCGGCGCCAACAGCAGGTTTACACTTTTCTAAACATTTATTAAAGCGTTTAGAAATTAAAGGTGTGAAATTTGCAGAAGTAACATTACATGTTGGTTTAGGAACTTTTAATCCTGTTGAGGTTGAAGATTTATCTAAGCATAAAATGGATAGTGAAGAAATCATTATCAAAAAACCAGCTGTTGATACAATTAATAACGCTATAAAGAACAAAAAACGTGTTTGTGCCGTTGGAACAACAGCGATGCGTTCAGTTGAAAGTTCGGTATCGTCAAGTGGTACTTTAAATGAATTTGATGGTTGGTCTAATAAGTTTATTTTCCCTCCATACGATTTTAGTATTGCCAATTGTATGATTACTAACTTCCATACGCCAAAATCTACGCTTTTAATGATGGCTTCTGCTTTTGCAGGTCATGATTTTGTTAAGAAAGCATACGAAGAGGCTGTGAAAGAAAAATATAAATTTTATAGCTATGGCGATGCCATGCTAATTATATAATAACATGTTTTAAAAGCCTTGTTTATGCAAGGCTTTTTTATTCCTGTTTTTTGCCAGTAAGAGGTATATGAGTGAAAAAAAAGACATCCGAGCATTAACTAAAGAGCAATTACGTGATTTCTTCAAGAATGAAGGCGATAAAGCTTTTCGTGGAAATCAAGTTTATGAATGGCTTTGGAGTAAGTCGGCACATACGTTTTCCGATATGACTAATTTGTCTAAAGAAACACGTGCTATGTTGGAAGCTAATTTTGTTATCAACCACATAGAAGTGGATGATATGCAAAAAAGTAACGACGGTACCATTAAGAATGCTGTTAAACTTCATGATGGATTAATTGTGGAATCGGTTTTAATTCCAACTAAAACAAGAACAACAGCTTGTGTTTCAAGTCAGGTTGGCTGTAGTTTAGATTGTAAGTTTTGCGCAACAGCCCGTTTAAAACGCATGCGAAATTTAAATCCGGATGAAATTTATGATCAAGTTGTAGCTATCGATAATGAAAGCAGATTATATCATAATAGACCCTTAAGTAATATTGTTTTTATGGGTATGGGAGAGCCTCTTATGAACTATAAAAACGTTTTAAAAGCCATTGACAAAATCACTTCTCCTGAAGGTTTAGGGATGTCGCCTAAACGGATTGTTGTTTCAACTTCTGGAGTTCCTAAAATGATTAGGAAAATGGCAGATGAAGAAGTGAAATTTAAATTGGCAGTTTCATTACACTCCGCTATTGATGAGGTTCGAACGTCAATTATGCCTTTTAATGCTACATTTCCTTTAAAAGATCTACGTGAAGCTTTGGAATATTGGTATGCCAAAACAAAAAACAGAATTACTTATGAGTATGTTGTTTGGAAAGATATTAATGATAAGCAGAAAGATGTAGAGGCCTTAATAGACTTCTGTAAGTTTGCACCAAGCAAAGTTAATTTAATAGAGTACAACCCCATAGATGATGGGATTTTTCAACAAGCTCAAGAATCGGCTATTGATATGTATGTTAGGTTGCTTGAAAAAAATAATATAACTGTTACGGTAAGACGATCTAGAGGAAAAGATATTGATGCTGCTTGCGGACAATTAGCAAATAAGAAATAAAAAAGGCGCTTTTTAAAAAGCGCCTTTTTTATGTTTTAAGAAATTATAAATTATTCAATAATAATTTTTTCTCTCTTTTGTGCATTTGTATTAACATCAGTTACTTCAATGATGTAAATACCAGAAGCTAAGTTGCTAACATTAATTTTTTCGGTAGCTAAACGTGTGTTTCCGTTAAGTACAGCTTGACCAGAAATAGTTGAAATACGGTAGTTAGCTTCACTTTTAATGTTTGAAAGTGTTACTACATCGTTAGCAGCAAAAATTTGAATAGCGTTTAAAGCAAATTCATCAGTGCTTAATAATGTACCTGATAAGCTAACATCATCAAAGTTAATCATGAACTGATCAGTAACATCATGATGTCTGAAAGCGATATAAACAGTTGTAGCTCCATTTAATGCAGAAGCATTTAAAGATCTTTCAACTAAATTACCTGCAGCATTAATATCATCTCCTAAATCTTCATTAAAACTTACAGTTATTGCAGGGTTAGAAAAATCAGCAATTGTGTTACCTGTAGAAACATAAACAGTATATACCTCTTCAGAGTATAATGCGTCTTGTCCACCAACAACATAAGTTAATACTAAATCTTCATTGTTTGTAACATCAATAGCAGGAGATATTGCGTAGTTATTAGGTGTTAACGGACCAACTCCTGAATTCCATGATTCAGAAGACATGTAGTTATTTAAACCATCTTGAGCAATACTAGGGTCGTAAGCCATAAAGTTAAAACCATCACCATCTTGGTCAATTATTGTCCAGTCTGAAATGTCTTGATCTTCAAAATCATCAGAAAACAACTGAGCTTGAGCACTGAATGTAAGGGTTAAACAAAAAGCAAATAAAAATGTAATTTTTTTCATAAGTGTTATTTTTTATAATTAGAAGCATAAAGTTACAAATATTTTTATTGCTATGAGAATTTTTAACACAAAGTTACTATTGGTTTAAGGCAGTGTTTCAGACTAAAGTTAGTTTTTCAATGGGTTTTTTAGTAATTTCGTTGCTTCTTAATATAGACTACCATTCTATTGAAAATAGTTGAACAAATAAAGCAACCCGTAGATTTTGAAATGGAACTTTTTGAGCGAAAGTTTCAATTAGCAATGTCTTCAAAAGTGGCACTTCTTAATAGAATAACGCACTATCTTGTAAATAGAAAAGGCAAACAAATGCGACCTATGTTTGTTTTTTTGGTAGCTAAAATGGTTTCTAATGGAGAGGTTAGCGAACGGACCTATCGTGGTGCTTCCGTAATAGAACTTATTCATACCGCTACTTTAGTACATGATGATGTTGTAGATGATAGTAATAGACGTCGTGGTTTTTTCTCTATAAACGCCCTTTGGAAGAATAAAATAGCTGTACTTATTGGTGATTACCTTTTATCTAAAGGTTTGTTGCTTTCTATTGATAATAATGATTTTGATTTATTAAAAATCATATCTATTGCGGTTCGTGAAATGAGTGAAGGGGAGTTGCTTCAAATTGAAAAAGCACGAAAACTTGATATTACAGAACTTGTTTATTATGAAATTATCAGACAAAAAACAGCTACGCTTATTGCTGCTTGTTGTAGTTTAGGTGCTGCTTCTGTAAAACCAGACTCTGAGCATGTAGAACAGATGCGGAAATTTGGAGAATTGATAGGTATGGCTTTTCAAATAAAAGACGATTTGTTTGATTATGGTACCGAAAAAATAGGAAAGCCTACAGGTATTGATATTAAAGAGCAAAAAATGACTTTACCGTTAATTTATGTTCTAAATACAGTTTCCAAAAAAGATAAGAATTGGTTAATCAACTCTATTAAAAATCACAATAAGAACAAAAAACGTGTTAATCAAGTTATCACATTTGTTAAAGATAATGGTGGTTTAGATTATGCCATAACTAAGATGAAAGCGTTTCAAGAAGAGGCATTAGAAATTCTTTATACTTTCCCTAAATCTGATTATCGAGATTCCCTAGAACTTATGGTGAAGTACGTGATACAGCGAAAAAAATAATTTTTTTTTAACGCTAGGCAACCTTTTTTAAAAAATTTGCGTCTTTATAAATAGAGACACATATGATATGCAATTTTGAAGGTTATTCAATTACATAAAACGAATTCTGCCCTAATAAAAAAAGCGGCAAAGAAAAATCGAGAGGCACAACGTTTGCTTTTTGATTTGCATGCACCTAAAATGTTAAGTGTGTGCCGGTATTATGTAAGTGATATTCAAAAAGCTGAAGAGGTTATGCTAAATGGTTTTTTAAAAGCATTTACAAGCTTAAATCAGTTTAAAAACATAGGCAGTTTTGAAGGTTGGTTGCGTAAAATAATGGTTAGAGAAGCCATTTCATTTTTACGACAAGCCAAAAATATCGAGTTTCCTATGGAAACTATAGAATCTTCAATAAGTTATAATGATATTGATAGTAATATAGATGTGGCTCAAATTCAACAACTAATAGATAAACTTCCTGAAGGCTATAAAATGGTGTTTGTTATGTATGCTATAGAGGGGTACAAGCATCAGGAAATTGCTGATATGTTGCAAATTTCTGAAGGTACTTCAAAATCACAATTGTATAAGGCTAGGAAAATGCTTCAGCAGGAACTAAAAGTATTAAATACATCATATTATGGCAGTAAATAATTTTGAGAAACATTTAAAAGACACTTTAGAGAAGCGCCAGATAAAACCTGACGTAAAATCATGGGGACAGCTTTCTGCTGCATTGGATAAAGAAGAAAAAAAACCGACTAAAAAATACATTTGGTATGTAGGTATTGCGGCTAGTATTATTGGGGTGTTATTTTTAATGAACTCTTTTCAGTCTACTCCTGTGTTTGATAATTCTATAAGCCCACAAGTAGTAAATACACCCTCAGAAAGTGATGTGGAAGACGATACTTTTTCAGAAGAAATAAATATTATTTCAGAAGAGGAAACAGAAATAGTAGCTTCTAAAACGGAGATTGTATTACCAAAGAGCATGTTAAAAACGGCAAGCCCTTCTGCAGAAGAATCTGATCCATCGGGTTTCAAAACAAACTTGGCAGTAATTACAGAGAAAGAAAAGTTGCCAAAAGACGTGTTAACTGTTTCTGAAGCATCCAATGAGATATCTGTAGCGGTCTTAGAACGAAATTTGAAAGGGACTAATACAGAAACTGACACCCGACAACTATCTTTAAATATGGAGGTAGAAGCTTTGTTAAAAGAAGCTAAGCAAAAGCTTGTTTTAGAGGCTTCTCAAACAGATAATACTTATTCTAAAAATGCCAATAATTTACTACAAGACGTTGAAATGGACTTAGAAAAATCCTTTCGCGATAAAGTTTTCGAAACGCTTAAAACAAACTTCACCATTGTTAAAACAGCAGTTGCAGATAGAAATAATTAATAATTCATCAATTTTAAAATCAAACAGTTATGCAAACTATTACTAAATTCCTAGCGGGTTTTATTTTAACCTGCTTTGTACACATTAATTATGCTCAAGAAGTAGATAACAGCGAGCAAATAGAGCGACTTCAGGAACAGAAAACTGTTGTTCAGAACGAAGAAAAAAACCAGTTAAAACAAACCGTTGAGTCTGTAAATACACGTTTGGATGCTGGAGATATTTCAAGTGAAGAGGCTTCAATATTAAAAAAAGCAGCTGCCGAAAAGCACGCTTTAAATATTGAAAATAGGTTGGCTATAATTGATAACCGCATTGCTTTATTAGAGCGAAATGAAACAGTTTCACATGATACTGGCCCAAATTTGGATTCAATGATTATTTCAATTGGAAAAGATGAAGAATCTGATGAATACGATATTGGGAGTGTTTATATTGGACCCAGGTCAAAAACTAAACCTGTAGTTTATGATAGACGTACAACCAGTGATTTGGTGTTTGCGATAGGATTTAATAATGCTATAATAGAAGGTCAATCTTTAAACGACTCACCCTATAAAATTGGTGGATCAGGTTTTGTTGAGTTGGGTTGGGCTTGGAAAACACGTGTATTTAAAAACTCTAATGCCTTACGGTTTAAGTATGGTTTGTCTGTACAATGGAATAAATTAGACATAAAGGATAATTTGTATTTCACAGAAGAAAATGATGTTGTTAGTTTAGAAGAGCATCCCTTAAATTTAAATAAATCGAAATTTAGAACAACAAACTTGGTTGTACCATTACACTTTGAATTTGGGCCTTCTAAAAAAATTGAACGTGATAACTACTTTAGGTACTCTACTTATAGAAAATTTAAATTCGGAATAGGTGGTTATGGAGGTATTGTTTTACAATCTCTACAAAAGTTAAAGTATAAAGAAAATGGTCATAAAGAAAAGGATAAGTTTAAAGATTATAATACCAATAACTTTGTTTATGGCTTAAGTAGTTATGTGTCTTGGGGTAATGTAGGTATTTATGCAAAGTATGATTTGTCTACTATTTTTAATGATCAACAAATAGATCAAAACAACATCTCATTAGGTTTACGTTTTGATATGGATTAATCTGTTAGTTTTCTGAATTAGTAATAAAAAAGGCTTCATTAACTGAAGCCTTTTTTTATTTTGAATTTATTTAATGCTTTTCTCAAATGCATCTTTACCGCCTACTATGGGTAGACTTAAACTTGTTTTGTCCAAATCAACAGATAACTCGGTACCTGGTTTTGGAAGAATTGTAAATTGATTATCACTAGAAAAAATCATTAAACCAATTTGCTGTCCTTTAGGAATAACCTGATCGTCTGGTTGTAAATCAAAATTAACGGTATAAAACTTGCCAGGTTCAAGAGGAGAACTTTCTGATATAGATTTATGGTTTTGAGGGTCAGCCCAACCGCGTGTAATAATATTGTCGGTTATTTTGGCCCCTTTTTTTGGATTCCATGGCAGTGATACTAACCAAACAGATAAATTTGCAGCCGGTTTACTGCTAGCTAAGGTTATTGAAATTTTTGGCACACCAGAAATATGTAGGTCCGATGTTAAAATAGGCGAAACATATAGAAGTCGGTTTTCAGAGTTTTTTAATTGTGCTAATTCTTTACCAGCAATAGTAGCATTATCTATAAAGGTTTCTACTCCTTGATTTTTTGTTTTTTTATTTTGTAATACACCCGAGTTTACTCCGCCTTTTGTTAGGTGTAATGTTACAAGCTTAGCAGCAGGATTTGGATAATCATCATAAGGCGTAGGATTAGAAGGCGGATCGTTTTCACGAACAATCCATGCTTTTGTGTCATTTTCTACACCATTATCAATACCATGTAAGTAATGCGTAAACCATCGGTTCATCATAGAAATTGGCGGTGGCCCACCATGTCCAAATTGATGGTAGTAAATCTGTGTTGGTAATCCTTTTTCTTTAGCAGCCTTGTAAATTCGGTAACTGTGCTCTGGCATAACATTCCAGTCATTAAAACCATGAGACATTAAAAGCGCAGCTTTCATTGGTTCCATTTGGTTTAAATAATCACGATTGGCCCAAAAATCATTATAGTCACCTGTCTCACGATCCATTCCGTTCTTTAATTCGGTATCTCTTATTGTTTTATTATTATAGGCGCGTTTAGATTCATCACCACTATGTATAAAATCATAAAGAACATCAATGTCTTCTCCTAAGTACCCACCAGGTGAGCGTACCAATCCATTAGATCTGTAGTAGTGGTAAGAAGATGTGTTTGGTGCAATAGGTATAATAGCTTCAAGACCATCAACACCTGTAGTTGCTGCAGCTAATGGCAAAGTACCATTATAGCTTGTTCCGGTCATGCCTACTTTTCCTGTACTCCAAAATGCTGTAACAGTTTCGTTGCCATAAGGCGTTGTATAGCCACTAGCACGACCATTTAGCCAATCTATAACAGCTTTTGGTGCTAAAGATTCATTAAGGCCGCCAACAGTAGGAGCCCCTTGAGATAATCCTGTTCCAGGAGATGATGAGTGCACAACGATATAGCCACGTGGCACCCAGGTCTTTATTTGAGAATTTGAAATTATTGGACGTTTTCCTCTTCGTTTAACTTCTACGTGCGTACGTGGTTTTTCAGTTTCTCCTAATTCATGATTAACATCCCAAAAAAGACCTTCTACATTGTTAGCTATCCCGGCATAATATGGACTAGTTTCATAAACTATAGGTAATTTTAGCCCTTCAGTATCTGTTTGTTTAGGTCTTGTTACGGCAACATGCATACGGTCTAATTTACCATCGCCATCTGTGTCAAATGTGGTTTCTACCCATAGGTCATGTCTAATCCAATCGTCCTTATTGCTAAAAGCGTCCACAATTTGTGCTTCGCCATTTTCAAAAACAGGAACCGATTTCTCTTGAGCTTTACTTTTGGTAACACTTATCAAAGCAATAAGTCCTAAAGCAAGCAGTTTTAGTTGGTTTTTCATAATAAAATATACATTAGGTTTATAAATGTATTGGTAACGAATTTACTGTTTTTAAGATACTAATCAAATTTGAAAGATTTATAAATTGCAGAAATTGCCCATTTGACCTTCTTGAAAATAATTGACTATTCTTTTAAGTAGGGTTTAAAATTTTGAAGCATTAAAACTATATTTGTACTTCGTTAATATCTAATCCCTAAAATTTCTTTCTTTGATATCAAAATCCACCATAGATCAAGTATTTGAAACAGTCCGTGTAGAGGAAGTTATTGGCGATTTTGTTCAATTAAAAAAATCTGGTAGTAACTTTAAAGGGTTGAGCCCTTTTAGTGATGAGCGTTCGCCAAGTTTTATGGTTTCGCCAGTTAAAGGGATTTGGAAGGATTTCTCAAGTGGAAAAGGCGGGAATGCTGTTGCTTTTTTAATGGAGCACGAGCATTTTACCTATCCTGAAGCTATAAAATATTTAGCTAAAAAATACAATATTGAAATTGAAGAAACGCAACAGTCTAATGAAGAAAAGGCACAAGCGGATACACGTGAAAGTCTGTATTTGGTAAGTGAGTTTGCAAGTCGATATTTTCAAAAAGTATTACATAAAACAGATTTAGGAAAAGCTATTGGTCTTAGCTATTTTAAAGAGCGTGGTTTTACAGACGAAACCATAAAGAAATTTGATTTAGGATATTCTCCAGATGAGTGGCAAGCCTTTACGGATGAAGCTTTAAAAAACGGCTACCAACTTGAGTTTTTAGAAAAAACAGGCTTAACTATTGTTAAAGGTGAGAAGCGTTTTGATCGCTTTAAAGGACGTGTTATGTTTCCCATTCAAAGTATGAGTGGGCGTGTTTTAGGGTTTGGTGGACGTATTTTAACTAACGATAAAAAAGCTGCAAAATATCTAAATTCCCCAGAGAGCGAACTATATCATAAGAGTAAAGTTTTATATGGAATTTACCATGCAAAACAAAGTATTTCAAAGGAGGATAATTGCTACTTGGTTGAAGGATATACCGATGTTATTCAGTTTCATCAGCGCGGTATAAAAAATGTTGTTTCTTCATCAGGAACAGCATTAACGCCAGAACAAATAAGACTGATAAATAGGCTTACTAAAAATATTACCGTTTTGTTTGATGGTGATGCAGCTGGTTTACGAGCATCTTTGCGTGGTATAGATTTAATTTTGGAGCAGGGAATGAACGTTAAGGTTTGTACCTTTCCTGAAGGTGAAGATCCCGATAGTTTTGCTAAAAATAATACTCTTGAGGAAATTCAAACGTATCTAGCTGAGAAAGCTCAGGATTTTATCCAGTTTAAAGCGTCATTATTAGTTAAAGAAGCTAATAACGATCCTATAAAAAAAGCAGATACCATTCGCGACATTGTTAATAGTATTGCTAAAATTCCAGATCGTATAAAAACTGAAATTTATATTCAGGAGTGTGCTCGTATAATGGATATTAGCGAGGATGTATTATTTACAACGTTAGCACAAATTACCAAAAAGGAAACCGAAGAGTCTGATAAAAATTATAAGCAGGAGCAAAAGGCTTTTGAAGTTATTAAAAATAAGGAACAGACTGCAAAGCGTGTGGATGTTCAATATGAATTAGAGCGAAAAATTATTCAGATTTTATTATTGTACGGAAATAAAACGGAAGATTTTGAAGATTTAATTTTGAAAGAAAATGAATCTCATGAGTTGGTTCTAGAACCTGTAAAACATCAAGCACGTGTTTTTGAGAAAATTTATTTGGATCTCCAAGAAGATGAGATGCAGTTTTCCAATGAAACATTTAAGGATTTATATTACACTATTATAAACACGTTAAACCAAGATCCTGATTTTCTAATTGAAAACATTGTTAACACTGTAGAGCCGCGTATGGCAGCAGAAATAACAACGATATTAATGGAGGATGAGAAACATTCCCTGTCCGATTGGGAGCGTCAGAATATTTTTCCGAAAGCAAAAGATACCACTGTTGCTCAGTTGGTAAGCGAAACAATTTTAAGTTTACGTTGTTTTCTAATCGATTTAAAAGTAAGAGAATTTCAACAAGAAACATTAAGCAATAGAACAGATACTAACAGAAATATTCTTGAGGAGGTTAAGGATTATTCTGGATTAAAAATGCTTTTATCTAGAAAATTAAACCGTGTTTTATAAATCTAATAGTTTAGCTCTATTAATTAAATCGACAATATTAGTAACATTAAGTTTTTTCATGAGCCTTGCTTTATAGGTGCTAACCGTCTTTTCATTGATTTCCAATTCAGAGGCGATTTCTTTGTTTTTTCTACCGGAAGCTAAAAGTTTTAAGACTTCTATTTCTCGGGTAGATAGCTTTTTGTAATGACTTCCGTTTCTAGACGAGCGTCTTTTAGAATTCATTTGCTCAGCAATTGTATCACTTAAAAAAACTTTGCCTTCATACACCTTTAAAATAGCTTCTTTAATGGTAAGTGTATTGGCTGTTTTCATAATATAACCATCGGCACCAGATTTAATAGTATTTATGGCATAGATACTTTCCGATTGCGAACTGAAAATGATGGTTTTAACAGCTGGAAATTCTTTTCTTAATCGCCGTAAAGCGGTAATTCCATTAAGTTTTGGTAAGTCTATTTCCGTTAAAATAATATCTACAGGATGTTGTTTTAAGAAATCAAAAATAGCTTCACCATTATTAATACCTCCTACAACTTGAATTTGTGGCGATGTAATAAACAAGAGTTCTAGCCCTTTTCTTATAATAGGGTGGTTGTCAACGACCAACAGCTTTATCATTATTTATAAAGGTTTTAAAAAATTAATACTGTTGAGGCAATGCTATTTATCGAGTGGGTACTGTAAATATAAGAAATTACTTAGTAAAGTTTATTAATCTTTTAAATTATTTGGTATCAAGCAAATAGGTATAGGGTTCATTTTGTGTTTATTAGCCGTGTTTAGCCTTTTGTAAATAGCGAAAACATCCTTTTCTCTACCTTCAAAATCGCTAAGCGTTTGTCCGGTATCATCCATTTTCATAGCCCATTCCAATTCGGGATAAGATGCTCCAATTTGATCTTCATCACTTCTAGCATCACCAAACAAACCATCACTTGGTGCGGCTTCCATAATTTGATTAATAATATTTAAATGTTTACCTATTGCATAAACTTCAGATTTCATTAAATCTGCAATGGGACTTAAATCTACACCACCATCTCCATACTTTGTGTAAAAGCCTACACCAAAGTCTTCAACTTTATTTCCGGTTCCTGCAACTAATAGTTTTTGAAGTCCTGCGTAATAGTATAAGGTCGTCATACGTAATCGGGCACGGGTATTAGCTAAAGTCATATCAACAATTTGTTGGCTGCCGTCTAGGTTTACTTCAGTTTTAAATTCTTCAAAAACAGGTGTTAGGTTGGTTTGTGTGCTTCTAACATTAGGGAAGTTTTTCTTTAAAAAAGCAATGTGGTCTTGTGCTCTTGATACATGACTTTTTGCTTGATGTATTGGCATTTCTATACACAAAACATCTAATCCAGTTTTAGCGCAAAGTAAAGATGTTACTGCCGAATCAATTCCGCCAGATATCCCTACAACAAAACCATTAACTTTAGCGTTATTAGCATAATCTGTAAGCCATGTTACAATGTGGTTGACAATTTTTTCTGTTTGCATTTTAATGGATTTTTTAAACAAAGTGATGTACCTTTGCCCTACAAAAATAACGCAATCATTGAACTAATAAAAATTAACAACAGATAAGTTTTCTATGAAATATGTAGTAAGTATTCTTTTAGTTTTATGTCTTTTTTCATGTGATGATAAAAGTCAGCAAGAAAAGGAAATTGAAAAGATTGCTGTTAACTTTACTGTCGAACGTTTTGATAAAGCTTTTGGTAATGCTACACCTTCCGATTTATCAGAATTAAAAGCCGCTTATCCTTTTATGTTTCCTGAGCAGTACCCAGATACATTTTGGGAAGAACGCATGCAGGACACTCTTCAGCAACAGCTAATTAAAGAAAGTAGTAGTGTTTTTGATGATTTTTCAAAAGAAAAAACAGCTATTAAAAAACTGTTTCAACATTTAGAATTTTATTTTCCGGAATTTCGTGTTCCTCGTGTAATTACCACAACATCAAGTGTTGATTACAGAAATAAAGTTATCGTAACGGACACGATTGTGCTTATATCTATTGATACTTATTTGGGTGCTGACCATGAATTTTACGATGGCATTCAGAAATATTTAAAAGCTAATTTTGAACGGGAACAAATAGTTTCTGATTTAGCAGCCGCTTATGCTGAAAAGTATAATGTACAGTTTGAAAGAAAGAGTTTATTAGATGAAATGATATATTATGGTAAGCAATTGTATTTTAAAGATGTTATGATTCCCTTTGTGAGTGATGCTGTAAAAATAGGCTATACTGATGAGCAACTGGAATGGGCTAAAACAAACGAATGGTTTATTTGGAACCATTTTGTAGGTCAGGAATTGTTGTATGATACAAATAGTAAATTACCCTCAAGATTTATTAATCCAGCACCTTTTTCTAAATTTTATTTAGAGCAAGTTGACAACGAGTCACCTGGTAGAATAGGGCAATATATAGGTTGGCAAATTGTGAGATCTTATATGAAGAATAATAGCGTTTCATTGAAAAAATTAATGAATACAGAGGCTTTAGAAATTTTTAATACGAGTAACTATAAACCAAAAGATAATGGCTAAAATTAAATCAAGTATACAATTAGATATAGAATTGGACGAGAATCGCGTTCCTGAAACCTTAAATTGGACAGCCGAAGATGGTGGTATTGATAATGCCGAGGCAAAAGCCATGTTGTTGTCTGTTTGGGATCATAAAAGTCAAGAAACATTACGTATTGACTTATGGACAAAAGATATGCCAGTAGATGAAATGAAAGTGTTTTTTCACCAAACTTTAGTTGCAATGAGTGATACGTTTAATCGGGCTACTCAGGATGAAAAAATGACAGCAACAATGAAAGATTTTTGTGATTATTTTGCTGAAAAGTTAGAATTGAAAAAGTAACAAAAAAAGGATATCAATAATTGATATCCTTTTTTTGTGTAATACAGAAAGTCATATTCTGTTTAGTCGTTATTAGGTGCCAGATATTTATATAATAAACCAGCTAGTATCGCACCAACTATTGGAGCTACCCAGAATAACCATAATTGACCAATAGCCCAATCGCCAACAAATAAAGCTTGACTTGTACTTCTTGCCGGGTTTACAGATGTGTTTGTAACTGGAATACTAATTAAATGGATTAGAGTAAGGGCTAAACCAATAGCTATTCCTCCAATACCAGGTGATGCATTTTTATGTGTTGCTCCCAGAATAATAATTAAAAACATAAATGTCATAACAATTTCTGTTACTAGTGCAGAGGTCATATCATAACCCATTGGCGAGTGTTCACCGTAGCCATTGGCTGCAAATCCTGAAGCAAGAGAGAAGTCAGCATTACCGCTAGCAATAAGGTATAGTATGCCTGCTCCGGCAATACCACCTAAAACTTGTGCTACTATGTAGCCAGGCAATTCTTTTCCATCAAAACGGCCTCCTATCCATAATCCGATAGATACAGCAGGGTTAAAATGTCCTCCAGAAATATGTCCCACGGCATAAGCTCCTGTTAGTACGGTAAGACCAAAGGCAGCAGCTACACCTGCAAATCCAATTCCGAGTTCAGGAATACCTGCAGCAAGAACAGCACTACCACAACCTCCTAGAACGAGCCAAAAGGTTCCGATAAATTCAGCTAATAGTTTTTTCATTTTTTAATATATTTAATTGGTTAGTAAGTAATTAAAAGTACAAAAAACTAATTAACAAAAAAGAATAAACTTTAATGACATTAGTCTTTTTATTCCTCTAAGTCTTGAACACAGCGAAAACCTAGGTGATTTTGTCCCGAATCTACAGATGTTGCCATACGTGATGTAGACCTGTAGTTTGAGCAGTATTGGTCACTACATAAAAATGAGCCTCCTTTAATAACGCGTTTTTCAGAAACATATGGATCAGTTGGGTCATAACTAGAATCTGGGCCTTTAGGGTTGTAGCACAACTTAGAGCCGTTAGCTAAATACATCTTTTTTGTATACGGACTGTAGTAATCTGTTGTCCATTCCCATACATTTCCAATCATATCATAAAGACCAAAAACATTTTCAGGGTATGATTTTACAGGAGCCGATGCAGCAAATCCATCTTTTTTAGTGTTGTTATGAGGGAAGTCTCCTTGAAAAAAATTGGCTAAATATGCGCCTTGCGGCGTTAGCTCATTTCCCCATACAAATTGACTATTTGTGTCGCTACCTCGTGAGGCATACTCCCATTCGGCTTCAGTAGGTAATCGCTTTCCGGCCCATTTAGCATATGCCTCTGCATCTTCGAAAGCTATTTGAACTACAGGATGGTTGTCTTTTCCATCAATATTACTATTAGGTCCTTCTGGGTGTTTCCAATCGGCGCCTTTTACCCAAGCCCACCATAGGCTATAATCGTTTAGATTGACACTTTGTGCAGGTGGCGAAAAAACTAAAGAGCCTGGCTGTAGTATAGAGTCGTGAGGCTTTGGAGTTCCTTCTGGTAAATCTAACTTTAAACGTTCCCAATCTATTGGTCTTTCAGCAATGGTTAGGTAGCCTGTTTCTTTAACGAATTTTTTGAATTGTGCGTTAGTTACTTCGGTTTCATCCATATAAAAACCATCAACTTTTACAAGAACTTCAGGGCCTTCATGATTTTCAGCATAAGATTCTCCACTTCCCATAATATAAGTGTCACCAGGGATGTATACCATGCCTGCAGGCGCTTTTTTGGCAGTTATATCAGAAGCGCTGCTATTATGTGTGTTTTCCGACAGTTGTTTATTGTCTTTACATGAAATAACGGCACCTAGAATAATAGCGATACTGAATAATTTCTTATAGATAGTCATAATTTAAAATTTTTAATCGAGGGGTTTATCTGCAGGCTGCTTAATATTACCATTAAAAACACGGAGTCTTAGAATAAAATCACTCGAGGAGCTATTTGTAGCTGTACTGTTTCTTGTTTCATTAAAAATCAAATATACCTCAAATTTCCAATTGTTTTTTAATTTGTAGCCTAAACCTGGTTCTAAACGGATTAAATCGTTATATCGATTAGATTTTTTTAGATTAAAAAACACTTCCATGCTTAACGGAATATAGAAGCCGTCTACAAAATTTGTGAGGTGTTTTTTATAGTCTAATATGGTGGAAAGACGATATCTTAAACGTGAACCAAATGTCCAACCTGAGTTATTAAAATCATTTTGAAAACGCTCCTCTAAACGGACATAATTATATAATGTGATGTTTTTTAAGGTTGGAATTTCAAATTTAACCCCTTGTACTAAACGAAATTCCAAATTGTCTTTAACATCATAATTTTGAGTGTAAAATAAACCTGCGCCAAGATGGAAAGACTTAATAAGTGGTTTGTTAAGGTTTAGGAACGGGAGGCTTTTATCGTGTGGAAATTCAGCTGTAGAAAGAACCAAAAAACGATTATAAGCCTGAGGGAAAATTTTACGGAAGCTAACTTGTGTTTGTAGCTTTTTGTTGTTTAAAATAATGTTTGCAAAATTATAATCTAGCCATAATTGTCTGTTAACGGTGATATCTTGGTTAACCAAGCTGTCTTGAGCATAGGCGCTAAGGGAAAATGTAGTGATAAAAATATATAGCGCTAAACGTTTCATTATAATCTTAAATGTATTAAACTGTTACAGTTTACGAGCAATACCAAACCCTAAAGAAAAAGAGTTGTAAGCATCTAGCTTTAAATCGTTGGTTATATTTGCTACAAGTTCCCAGTTTTCATGAAATGCATACCCGTATTCAACCCCAATTCTAAACAACATAAAATTCTCTTCTTTTGAAAATTCACCACCAACACCTAGTAATGCCGAGAAGTTTTTACAAAATTTATATGATGTAACTACTGCGGGTGCAATGGGAGAATTACGTTCAATAATTTCAGACTCTTCACTGTAATTGGTTACACTAAAATCCTCAATAACAATGTCTGTATGGAGCCCAATTGCCCATTTTTCACTTATTTCATAATTATAATTTAGTTCAAAAGAAGGTACTGATAACCAAGCTTTATTTCCGCTTTTACCTACAGCTTCTTGAACTTGTGTATGCCCAAGTAAAAATTGAATGGCATGACGTTTTTCTGAAGTTTCCTGATTTTCTTGAGCAAAGACTGATGTTATCCCACAAGTAAGCATGATTGTGGCAATAAGTTGTAGTTTTTTTATAGACATATGTGATGATTATTGTGTTTTACAGTGTGAATTTATAGTATTTCAAATTACTATCAAAAAAACGGGCATTCCAATAAAATGAAAAGTTTTATTTTATAATAAATGCTGCTTGAATTTGAATCTGCCAATCGGCATCAGTAGGGTGTTGGATATATTTATAAACGCCAGCTTTTAAATTTATAGGGAGGTACCTGTTGCTTTTTATTAGTTTACCTGCTCCAACACCTAAAGGAAGAGTCCACCGGTTGTTATCGGAGGCTTTCCAATTAGCAGAAATTTCGGGATTAGAATAAATATACCATTCATTTTTTAAGGTTTTAGAGAGTATTATTTGAGAATGGAAAAGATTAACGGATTCTGAATGACTTGAACCTGCTACAGAAAAATAATTTTGTAATAAGACACCGTATGTAAAACCCTGGTTTTGTTTTAGTGCAATAACAGACGGGCCTATGGAAAGCTTATTATTACCTAATTGATTGTTAACAGCAGGAAACATAAGTGTTGGACCAACACCCCAAGAAAAGCTTGATTGTTTTGATTTGGTAACAGTTCCTGTTAGTGTTGTATTGCCAATGCCATTTTGATAGCCGGTAACTGTAGGTGTGTTTGAAATTGGGATTTCTGGTTGCAGAATTAGAAGCCAATTTTTGGTAATTTTTACAGGAAGAATAGGCTTTATGGTTACTATATTCTCATTTTTAGTATTTAATACAGCCTTGTAATCTATGGGGATGCTAGCTAAATTAGCAATCGGGTTTTGGATTTTGTCCTCTAGGCTTTCCCCGTCAGGGTAATACGTAGTGTTCTGGTATTCTTGAGCACTAATAATAGTTGTGACGATAAGGTTTAAAAAGAGTAAGAGTGCTTTTTTCATGATGTAAGGTGTTAGATTACTCAGGTTCTAACAGCGTATAATCGATTTTAAATCGTGATAATGAGCCTTTATTGTCGGGTTCTCTAGGGTCAGATTTTGAAACCGTTATGTTTGTAGAATCCTTTTTGCTTTTTAAATATTCAGTTGTTGTATCAATTAACTTATTGGTGTAATTATGTGATAAAGAATCTAAAACGGTACTACCTATTACTTTATAAACGGCTTCTTTTTGTGTTAACGAGTCATTTCCAGTTTTTAGTTTTAGGTATGTTTCAAATTCTTTTTCATCCTTAAGGTAGTCATTTTTAGTGTCTTGGCGGAATTTTTTTTCAATTTCTGCGTATGCAATGGCTTCTTTTTGTAATTCAGGGTCGGTAAAATGAGTTAAATTTATTTGTAGGCCTTCTTTTTTTGTTTCTAATTCTAATAGCTTGTCTAGTTTTTTGTATTGTTTTTCAGCTAATATGGTGTCTGTGTAATTAAATGTGAATTCTTTCAGTTCTTTGGGGTCGCCATCTACTAGTCCTGCTAAGAAATTAACAGGGCTTGCAACAGTTTTAACAATTAGATTCTTGAATGTGGTCCAGACAATTTTCTTAACGTTTACTTCCGGGTCGTTTAGGTTTCCTCTTACAGGAATGTCTAAGTTAACATCTCCATTCTTGTCTTTTAATAGAAATAAAGCAAATTTTAATGGAAGACTACTTAGTCCGCTTTTGTTGTTTGTAACCGATACGTTTTTAACTAATAATTTATTCTCACTTTGTATGTCGCCGTTTGTAATAATAGACTCCGAATAGTAATAGAAATCACCTTCTACGATGTTATGACCGGTATAATAATTAGCATAGATATTAATGTCTGAAAGCAGGAATTTTTCAATTGTGATATCTAAGTTTGTATATAGTGTGTTTGTAGGATTGTAACCTATTTTAGCATTTAGCGTACCGCGATTATTTAATAGCATTGTAGCATAAATGTCTACCCATTCAGCTTGACTATCAATATTTTTAGTGTCTATTTCAATATCACTTAAATGGTAATCAAATTTATCACCAGTTAAGTTGTCTGTGTAGTCTAAAATACCATTAGTTATCTCAAAGTTGTTTATTGCATAATAAAGCTCGTCTTCTGATGTGTTTGTCGAGTCGATAGTAGTAACTTCAACAGGTTGTGGATTTGATGCTATAGGATTTCCTTCTGGGTCTAGTTTAAATAATTTAAAGATATTATTTGTTACTGAATCCATTTCAAAATAGGTGTAGGGCTGTTTTAAACTTAAGCTATCAATAACGTAAGCACTATTGGCATAGTCTATTTTTTTTAACGCAACATCAATTCGGTTGGAGGCAAGAACTTTACGTTTTTCGGTATCGGTTAATAAAAAGTCAGCAACATCTACATGTCCAGATACGAGTGCGTTTGTAGGTTGGTTGGTGTTTCCTTCAATTTTAATGTTCGAGTTTAAAAGGCCTTCAAAACTGCTAATGTTGGCGTATTCTAAGACATACTCATAAAATGGTGATAGGTTTAAGTTATTAAGTATTATTTCGGCATCAAATTCACCATCAACAGGATTGAGGTTTAGGGTAGAGCGTATAGAACCTCCATTTTTCAAGTCGAATTTTATATCAGCATTACTTTTATGTTCTTGGTCCCAACCTATATAAGGAATGAAAAAAGATAGATTTTCAATATGTGTTTCTTTATTGATGTTTTTATTATCGAAAAAGAAATTGGAGTCTTTAAGTTCAAGATTAGAAAGGTTGTATTTAAGTGGTTCCGATTCGATTGTTTCGGTTTCTAGCGTGTCGCTTTCTGGTAAGTGAAATGCAATTAAATCATCAAAATTAAAAGTAGAATCCTTCATGATAACACGAGATTTTAGCCCTTTAAGGTAAATTTGTTCGATGCTAATGTTGTCTTGAAATAATTTTAAAGGTTCTAGGTTTACAATTAGGGTGTCAAAACTTGTAAATTCTTCTGAGCTGTTAGCCTCAAACATTTTAAAGTCTGAAACTTTTATGGTGCTTGAAAAGTAATTGTATTTAAGGTTGCCAATGGCAATTTCTCTGCCGGTTAATTCTTTTCCATTCTTAACGGCATAGTTTTTTATTAGGGTTGGAAGGAAAAATAAAAATAAGAGTATTAAAATTAATACGGTTGCTAAGGACTTTAGAACTATTTTTCGCTTGTTAGTCATGGTTGGAATACTTCTTGGTTTATAGTTATAGTAAAACAGTTTTAGTAGTACTATAGCTTGGTAGGTAGGTTATGGTATTAGTAAATATACAAAAATGTTTATTTGTTAATAAGGCAAGGTTTAAGCTTAGACAAAATTAATAAATTGTACAGTAATAAAATGTTTATTCTAGGAACCTTTTTTAGGATTTATTCAAAAAAAAAGCATTGCCAATTTTAGGCAATGCTTTTTTAAAATGTAAAAGACAAGGGTTTATTCGTCTTCTTTTACTTCAACAATTTCATACATGTCCTTGCCGTCTACTTGAATAGGTTGGTAATATGTATCTCCAAACTGTACATAGGTAACATCACCAATTTTTGTTTCTTCACCACCTTCTGGTAATTCAGGAACAATAGTGCCAGCTGTTGCAGGAACAACAATATATCCATCTGAATTTTTTTCGTAAAACGCTCCCCCATAATAATAATTATTTGTGGTTTCTGTAACCGCTACTTTTTCTGCTTCAGTAGGAATTGAAGGAACTTGAGCGCCAACGGGAGCTTGAACTGCCTCGAAACCGTCTTCAGTTTTAAGGTAGTAAGTTCCATTGTCGTAATGGTATTCGTCATCTTTGTCGTTATCATTATCCACAATACTTACTATGATAGCGGTTGTAGCTAATGTTGTAACAAAGTATCCCCATGGGTGCCAAGACGGTCCCCAGTAATATGGTGTGTATGGATGGTAATAATAAGGTCTATGGCAATAGTAGCGATGACCACCGTAGCTATAAGGAGGTCTAGTGTAACGAACTCTGCTAGAACGTACTCGGGTGTTTCTAGAGTTTCTTACATTGGTATGTCTGCTATTATTTACATTAATATTTACATTATTATTACCGATATGAGTTTTATTACCAACGCGGTTGTTATTGGTACGTTTTACTGTTGATGTTCTTTTTTTATTAGTGTTTAACTTGGGTGCTGTATTGGTTGTTTTTCTGTTAGTAACTTTACTCTTTGTATTTCTACTAGCTGTTGGTTTTGAAACATGACTACTAGATTTTGAAAAATTACGACTACTTGTTTTTGCATGCCCTCCATTTATAGAACGACTAGGTTTACTAATACTTCTTGAAGGAGTTGATCTGGCATGACTAACGCCGCCGCCACGCGAAACACCATGTCCCATGCGTTGAGCTTCTATAGCTTGTAATGGTAAGATTAGAGCCAGTAGTAATAAAAACATGGCTGCTTTAAGTTTTGAAAGTGATAAATGTTGTATCATTTTTAATGTTTTTTATGGTGCTGAATATTATTTTTCTAGGATACTAATTAATTTTGATTTTGGAGGTGGTGTAAATTCAAAAACAGAATTTGGTATGCTTGGGTTTAAGTCCCAATTAATAAAATTAGCTTCGTATTGCATGTTGTTTTTATCTTTATCTATAATAACAATACGCTTTGGTAGCATATTCATAGAATTGGAAACCCATAATTGTACGTTTGTTTTGTCGTTGGTAGCCATAATGTAGAAACAGGTCTCGCCATCTAATGTTTTTTCACCTAAATAAGAAATCGTATCAAATTCAGCCATTATATCATCTGTAAAAGAAGGGTAGAAGAAATCGGCAGCAGGAAATTTAAAATCAAACCTCATATGCATACTGTCAATCATTTGAATTGTACTGCTAGGAGCTTCAAGCGTAACATAGTTGTTTTCATCAAACGAGTAATATGTCATATAAGAGCCATTATACCAAAACCCTCTATTTTGTTTATCTCCTTTAGTACGAACTAACAGTTTGTTTGGGCCAGACATTGAAACATTGCTTTGGCGGTAATGTTTCTCAATGTTATGACTCGTATTTATTTTGTCTACCGAGCTATTCATGGTAATGTTTACAGACTCCAAATCGCCTATAACATCACTCATTTTATCTAATATAAAAATAGCTGTGGAGTCTATTTTTTTTGAATCTTGTGCTTGTCCCCAAAAAGACAATCCACATAGAAGCATTACTAATAATGGTTTTTTCATAGTTTAATAATTAAGGTTAGTGTTTGGTGAAATTTTGTCAAAGATGAAAAATATCTTTCTAATTTTAACGAGTAATTGTTGATTTTTGTAGTGATTAGTTAATAAATAAAATAAATAATGCCTTGTAAATATACAGAAAGGCAATTTATTATCAAACTGTTGTTTGTGAGTTTATTAAATTAATGTTAGCTATTTGTTTTTATTATGAACGTATTGGTGTTTTTATTAAATTCGAAAAAAAAAATATTATTAAATTGAAGGTTTTGGTTTAATAGTTTTTAAATTTTTGTTATAACGAGCTATTTTATGCTATAAGACCATATTAATTATTATATAATATATCTTAGCTTGTATCTTTGTTATCTAATATTAACCATTAATCAATTTATTTATATGAAATTACTTACATGTAAACTCTTGCTTATCATGTCTCTTTTTTGCGTGGCATGTGTGAATTCGCCAGAAAAAGAATCTCAGGTTCAGGCTGAGGTTGCCGAAACGCCAAAAGATCCGTTGCCTTCCTGGAATGATACGGAACGTAAACAAGCTATTGTGGATTATGTTTCAGATGTTACAAATACTAACAGTGCTAATTTTATTCCCGTAGCCGACCGTATTGCTACGTTTGATAACGATGGGACGTTGTGGAGTGAGCAGCCAGCTTATTTTCAGCTTTTTTTCGCTATTCATCGTATAAAAGAAATGGCTGATCAACATCCAGAATGGAAATCAGAACAGCCTTTCAAAGCTGTACTTGAAAACGACATGGAAGCTTTAAAAGCTTCTGGGATGGATGGAATTGCAAAATTAGTAATGACAACTCATGCCGGTATGACTAGTATGGAGTTTGAAAAACTAGTAAGTTCATGGATTGAAACCGCTAAACACCCAACAAAAGAAATGGCAATCAAAGATATGATATACAAGCCAATGTTAGAATTGTTGGATTATTTAAGAGCTAATAATTTTAAAACATATATAGTGTCTGGTGGCGGTATTGAATTTATGCGTGCATTTTTAACGCCTGTATATGGTATTCCGTCAGAACAAATAATAGGAAGTACTGTTAAAACGCAGTTTGAGTTAGTAGATGGTGAACCGGTTATTCGTCGTTTAGCAGAACTGGATCATATCGATGATCATGCAGGGAAGCCTGTAAGTATCAATAAATTCATTGGAAAAAAACCGGTTTTCGCAGGTGGTAATTCTGATGGCGATTTAGAAATGCTTCAATATACAGATTCAAATACATATAAATCTTTTCAGTTATACATACATCATACAGACTCTGTGCGCGAATGGGCTTACGATAGAAATTCGGCAATAGGAAAGTTTGATAAAGGTCTTGATGAAGCTAAAGCTAAAAAATGGACGCTTGTTGATATGAAAACAGATTGGAATGTAATTTATCCAAACTAAAAGATTCATAACTACGGGATTGAAAATAATTTCCCAAGGTTAAAAAAAATAAGGCTATTGCTTGTTTCTCTTTTAATTTTATAAATTTTTGTTAAATTTACTTTTTAAAGGTGGGGAGCCTTTTTATAACTAATGTAAATAAATGTAACTACATGAAAAAAATTAAATTCTTACCCATGCTAATGGCATGCGGTTTAACAATTGGTGCTTTTGCACAGAAAAAACCAAACGTCGTAGTGATTTTTGGTGACGATGTTGGTATGTGGAATATTAGCGCATATCATAATGGAATGATGGGAGGAACAACTCCTAATATAGACAGAATTGCCAATGAAGGTGCTCTATTTACAGATTTATACGCGCAACAGTCTTGTACAGCAGGTCGTGCAGCTTTTATTTTAGGGCAGCACCCTTTTAGAACAGGTTTGCTTACTATTGGTATGCCAGGTTCAGAACACGGAATTAACGAAGCAGATCCAACTATAGCTGAATTGCTTAAAGCAGAAGGGTATACTAGTGGTCAGTTTGGTAAAAATCACTTAGGAGATCGTGATGAGCACTTACCTACTAATCATGGTTTTGATGAGTTTTTCGGTAACCTTTATCACTTAAATGCTGAGGAAGAGCCAGAAACGGAATTCTACCCTAAAGATCCAGAATTCAAGAAAAAATACGGTCCTCGTGGTGTTCTTAGAAGTACTGCCGATGGTAAAGTAGAAGATACAGGACCATTAACGACTAAGCGTATGGAAACTGCAGATACCGAGTTTATTGATGCAGCTTTAAAGTTTATGGATAAAAATGCTAAAGCTGATAAGCCTTTCTTTACTTGGATTAACTCTACACGTACACACGTTTGGACACACTTGTCTGATAAGTATTTACATAAATCTGGTTACGGTTTATATGCCGATGCTATGATGGAATTAGATGATGGTGTAGGTCGTATTTTAGATAAAATTGATGATTTAGGAATTACAGATAATACTATTGTTGTATTTACTACAGATAATGGTGCTGAGAAGTTTACATTCCCTGACGGTGGAACAATTCCATTTAGAGGTGAAAAAGGAACAACTTGGGAAGGTGGTTTCAGAGTGCCAGGTATGGTAAGATGGCCAGGTCATATTAAGCCAGGTACTGTAATTAATGATATTGTTTCGCATGAAGATTGGATGCCGACTATTTTAGCTGCAGCGGGAAATCCTAATGTAAAAGAAGAATTATTAAACGGTAAGTCTTATGCAGGTAAAACATTTAAAGCGCATTTAGATGGTTACAACCAATTACCTTTATTAACTGGTGAAGTTGAAAAAGGTGATGGACCAAGGCATGAAATTTTCTATTTCGATGCTGCAGGTAACTTAAATGCTTTACGTTATGATGACTGGAAATTACATTTCTCCATCATGGAAGGTTCAATTAATGAAGCGTATCGTAAATCTCCAAGTTGGCCAATTATTCTTAACTTAAGAAATGATCCGTTTGAAGTGTCTATGGATGCTGCATTATATATCAGAAATTATGCAGATCAAATGTGGATGATGGTGCCAGCTCAGAATTATGTTGGTAAATTCTTAAGTACGTTTAAAGAATTTCCTCCAAGAAAAGGTAGTTCTTTAAGTGTTGATAAAGTAATCGAAACTTTACAGACGCCTAGCAGAAACTAAGTTTTTCGCTAAATTATAATTAAAGAAAACTGATGTGATATGTATATTGCATCAGTTTTTTTATGTTTAAATATAAAATGAACTAGGAAAAGTTGTTTTGAAATATAATTGGAGATCATGGCCTTGAAAATCAATTATAATTCCGCAGAATGTAATGTTCAAGCCCAATACATTAAAATAAGATACAATTAAACGTTAAATACTTGTCGAATTCGTGTTGTGCGACATTTTGTTTTTAATTTAAATAGCTGTTATGTAGTGGTTTAATTGTTTTTTTTTTTTAAATCTCTCTCCATTTATGCTTGTGATACTTAATTTTATTTATCTTTATGTCATATTATTTTAAATTTAAATCAATTTTATGAAAAAAAGCAATTTATTTAGTCTTGCGTTAGTTGCGTTTACGACCTTGTCTTTTGCTCAAAAAAAACCAAATATTTTGGTGCTTTGGGGAGATGATATAGGCCAGTCTAACATTAGTGCATACACTATGGGACTAACAGGTTATCAGACACCTAACATTGATCGTATCGCAGACGAAGGTATGATTTTTACTGATTATTATTCAGAACAAAGTTGTACAGCAGGACGTTCAACATTTATATTAGGACAAAGTGTTTTGCGTACTGGATTAAGTAAAGTGGGTATGCCAGGTGCTAAGCAGGGTATATCTGAAAAAGACCCTACAATTGCCGAGTTATTAAAGCCACACGGTTATGTAACAGGTCAGTTTGGTAAAAACCATTTAGGTGATCGTGATGAAATGTTGCCAACTAATCATGGTTTCGATGAGTTTTTCGGAAACCTATATCACTTAAATGCTGAGGAGGAACCAGAATTACCAGATTATCCAGATCCAAAACAATATCCAAACTTCGCTAAGAAATACGGGCCAAGAGGTGTTATTCATTCTACTGCCGATGGCAAAATTGAAGATACAGGACCTTTAACTAAAAAACGTATGGAAACAATAGACGACGAGTCTTCTGATGCAGCTATTGCGTTTATTAAGAAATCGGTTGCTTCAGGAAAGCCATTCTTCGTATGGTGGAACGGAACACGTATGCACTTTAGAACACACGTAAAACCGGAATTAACTGGTATTTCGGGTCAAAATGAATATGGTGACGGAATGGTTGAGCACGATATGCATATTGGTAAATTCTTAAAAGTAATTGATGAATTAGGTATTGCAGATAATACTATAATCCAATATGGTACGGATAATGGTCCACACAAAAATACGTGGCCAGATGCAGGTATCAATCCATTTAGAGGAGAGAAAAATACCAACTGGGAAGGAGGTTGGAGAACACCTGCAATGGTGCGTTGGCCTGGTAAAATTAAAGCAGGTTCTATTTCTAACGAAATTATGTCTGGTTTAGATTGGATGCCAACGTATGTAGCTATTGCTGGTGATGCAGATATTAAAGAAAAATTATTAAAAGGTTATTCAGCTGGAGGAAAAACATTTAAAGTACATTTAGATGGATATAACTTTTTACCATATTTAACGGGTGAAGTTGAGAAAGGTCCTCGTGAAGAATTGTTTTATTTTTCTGATGATGGTGAATTAATGGCTTTACGTTTTAACGATTGGAAGGTAACGTTTATGCATCAAGATTCTCAAGGAACATTAGACACATGGTCTAAACCTATGGTAACAACTAGAATTCCTTGGATATATAATTTACGTAGAGATCCTTATGAATTTGCTACAACTACTTCAAATACTTATTGGGATTGGTACTTAGATCATGTGTTCTTATTATTACCAGCTTCTGAGTATGTTGGTAAATTTATAGCAACATTTGAAGAATATCCACCACGTATGAAAGCAGCAAGTTTTAACTTAGGTGATACTATGGATGCGCTTACTGAAGCTGCCAAAAAATAGTAATCCTTTTATAATATATTTAAAAGCCTCCATTTGGAGGCTTTTTTATTTATAATTCAGAAACTCTTATAATATTTGATTCAGAAAGTTTTTTGAAAAATTTTAAATACGTATATTTAGTGTTCACTATTTTATAAACCATCACGATATGACGCCATTCGAAGCTGTAGGAAAATTAAAATCAGCCATGTCCCAATCTATCATTGGGCAAAACCAACTTATAGATCGTTTACTTTTAGTTCTATTAGCCGATGGCAATATGCTATTGGAAGGTCTGCCAGGGCTTGCTAAAACAAGAGCAATAAAAACTTTGTCAGAGCATTTAGATTGTGAGTTAAGTCGTATTCAATTTACGCCAGACTTATTACCGTCTGATATTACGGGAACGGAAATTTATCAGCCAACTGAAGAAGAAAAATTTCAATTTCAAAAAGGCCCTATTTTTAGTAATTTGGTACTTGCCGATGAAATTAATAGAGCGCCAGCAAAAGTACAGTCGGCTTTATTAGAAGCCATGGAGGAACGTCAAGTAACTGTCTCAGGTAGTACTTATAAAATGGCCAATTTGTTTATGGTAATGGCAACACAAAACCCCATTGAACAAGAAGGGACTTATCCGTTGCCAGAAGCGCAGATGGACCGTTTTATTATGCATGTGGTTATCGATTACCCTGATGATGCTTCAGAATTAGGTATTTTAAGGCTTAATAAGCAAGAAAATGATAAGTCGGCAGTAAAGAAAGAGCCGCTAACTATTTCGCAACAACATATTTTTGATGCACGTAGTGAAATTAGTAAAATTAAGGTAACCGAAGAGTTAGAAAAATATATGGTGAGCCTTATTGCCGCTACTAGATTTCCAGAACGCTATAATCAAGAGTTACGTGATTTAATTGATTTTGGAGCAAGTCCTCGTGGAACCATTGCACTAGACCGATGTAGCCGTGTTAATGCATGGATGTCAGGTAACGACTTTGTGTCGCCAGACAATATTCATAATGTAATTAAAGATGTATTGCGCCATCGTATAGCATTAAGTTATAAGGCGCGAGCAGAAGGAGTAACTGTAGATCAAGTTATTGATAAAATTATTGAGCAAGTTGCTGTAGTAGCCTAGATAACTTTCCTTTCTTAAATTACTGTCCATGAAAAAACCTGTTGAAAATAAGAATGTATTTTTAACACTCGAACATTTATTAAAGTTTGAGTGGTTAAACACGGTTCTAAATTTTAAAGTAGGTAGTCAAAAATCAAATAGTATTTTATCAGGTCGTTACAGTTCTCGTTTACGTGGTAGAGGATTAGATTTTGAAGAAGCTAGACCTTATGTAAGAGGTGATGACATTAGAAATATAGATTGGAATGTTACAGCCAAAACAGGAACCACTCACACTAAGGTTTTTACAGAAGAAAAGGAAAAACCAGCTTTTATATTTGTCGATCAGTCAGCTAGTATGGGCTTTGGTTCCAAGTTAAAAACAAAAGCTGTAGTGGCAGGAGAATTGGCCGCAATTACGGCATATAAAATTTTAAAAGGAGGCGATAGAATAGGCGGCATGGTTTTTAAAGGAGCTGAGTATGATTTGGTAATGCCCAAACGGGATAAGCGAAATATGCTTCAGTTTTTTCAGAAAATTGTTGATGCTAATAGAGAAATTTACGAAAATAAAACATTCGATTTTCCAGATGCTTTAAGTCAAATGGCTACAAAACTTCGCAATATTGTTACCCATGATTATACGGTAGTTATTATTAGCGATTTTCACCGATATAATCCGCAAACTATTAAACATTTGAGTGAGATATCAGAGCATAATGATGTGATTTTGGTTAAAATATTTGATCCTCTCGAGGCGCATTTGCCTAAAGAAAAAATGACATTAAGCAATAGGTTTCAACAATTGCAGATGAATGGAAAAAACAAAAAAGTGGTATCTAATTTAGCAGCAGATTTTAAAACTAATTACGACCAATTTAAATCCGAAGTAGAAAAATATAATATCACACTTTTTAAAATAAATACAGTTGATAAATTGGAAGATCAATTGGTGCAATTATTTACAAGACAAAAACAAACACGTTAAATTTGAGATTCTATCTGCCACATATCACACTTATGCAAGATCCTGAAATAGCACCTTTGGAGCTTGGTAATATCATGGAACCCGACCCGATTCCGTTTACATTCAATACCATTGGTTGGAAAGTGTTATTAGGTGTTTCCATATTAATACTTTTATATGGTTTATACCGTATGTATTTAAAGTATAAACATAATAAATATAGGCGCGATGCTATTGCAGAATTAGAATCTTTAAATAGTAACTCGCAACTTCCAGAATTAGCTTTTATTAGTCAGACTGTTTTTGTTTTAAAACGAACAGCTTTACAGTCATACAATCGTGAAAAGGTAGCTAGTCTACAAGGAGATACATGGTTAGCCTTTTTAGATAGTGGCTTATCAGGTATTAATTTTAGTAAGTATAAACAAGATATTTTTAATGCGGTTTATCGGGAAACTTTTGATAATCCAAATTTTAATAAAGATGAGTTTTTTAAAATGTCACTAAAATGGATTAAAAATCATGCCTGAAAATTTTCACTTTGCATATCCGTTAGTGGCACTTTTAATTCCGTTGCCGCTTTTAATTTATTGGCTTTTACCACCTTTAAAAAATAAAAGTACGGCCTTAAAGTTTCCTTACTTTTCAAGAGTTGCAACTGTAACCAATCAGAAACCTAAAAAAGCATCCTTTATTAAAAAGCGTAATTGGTTTAGTTGGTTTATAATGTATACCATTTGGTTGTTGTTACTCTCTGCGTTGGCTTCACCGGAATTGGTAGGTAAGCCAGAAAAGAAAATAAAAACTTCTAGGAACTTTCTTATAGTAGCCGATATAAGTTTTAGTATGGCTAATACGGATTGGGTTTTAGACGGTAAACGTGTTACGCGTTGGCTAGCTGTAAAAGATATTATGCGACAGTTTATTGGTGAACGAAAAAGTGACCGGATGGGATTGGTGTTTTTTGGTACAAATGCTTATATACAGGCACCTTTTACCTCCGATTTAAAAACCATACAAACCATGCTGGATGAAGCAGATGTAGGTATGGCAGGTCAAATGACGAATATTGGAAAGGCTATAGTAAAAGGAATGGATTTATTTGAGCGTGACACTATACCAAATAAGGTTATGCTATTACTAACCGACGGAGTGGATAGTGGCGAAGAAATTCTACCGTTAGATGCTGCTAATATTGCAAAAAGAGATTCAACAGTAATTTATACCGTAGGTATCGGTGACCCTGGAAATGCTTCTTCAGATTTAGATGAACGCACGTTAAAGGAAATATCAGAAATGACCGGAGGGAAATATTTTAGAGCTAAAGATACCGAAGCTTTTCAACAGATTTATGACGAACTAGATACGTTAGAACCTATTGAGTTTGAAGAAGAAAGTTTCGTGCCTAAAACACTATTGTATTATATTCCTCTAGGAATAGCCATAGCATTAGCTGCTTGTATTGTTTTAATTAACAATCTAATTTTAATAGTTAAACGTTTTATACGCGATTGATGATTGATAAAATGAAACATATCAATTGGGAGAAATTCCATTTTTTAAGAGCCGAATACTTATGGTTAGCTATTCCATTAGCTATAATCATACTTTTAGGTATTATAGCTTATTCTGAAAAATCAAGTTGGAAAAAAAATATTGCAACACATCTGAGACCTTATGTTATTCAAAAAGGTACTGCTTGGAAATCACGATTGATTCATGTGTCTCTGTTTTTACTTTTTGGATTCGCTTTTATTGGTTTTTTAGGACCTACTTGGAAAGAGGTAAAGCAACCAACTAAAAAATTAGAATCGCAACTAGTTATAGCATTAGATTTGTCGCAAAGTATGTTGGCAACCGATGTTTCACCTAGCAGGTTAGAGCGTGCTAAATTTAAAATTCAAGATTTTTTAGAGGCTAATCCGCGTGCAGAAGCAGCTTTACAAGTGTTTGCTGCATCAACTCATACGGTTGTTCCTTTTACAACTGATTATAAGATAATTTTAGACCATCTAGATGGATTGAAACCACAAATGATGCCAAAGCGAGGTACTGGATTTGAGAACTTGTTTGCTAATTTAGATATGCAATTTCAAGATAATGTAGCAGAAGGTAAAATACTCCTATTTACCGATGATCTAGAAGGGGTAGATGTTCAAAGTGTTAGTGCTTTTATGCAACAAAATAATGTTCAGTTATTAATTTATCCCCTAGCAACAACGGCTGGAGCTAACATTCCTTCATTTTACAATCCAAAAGTTCCTTTAAAAGTTAAAGGTAAGCACGTTTTATCTAAACGAAATATTGCTGTTTCAGATAATTTAAAAACAATTGATAATGTTCAGGTTTTAGATATGTCTTTGGATAATAGTGATGTAAAACTATTAGCTGAAGATATCAGCAAGCATCTTGTTTTTGAAGAAAAGCCAAAAGATAATGAAGAGAATTGGCAAGACGATGGTTATTGGTTGCTTATTCCTGTCATAATTTTATTTGCTTTTAGTTTTAGAAAAGGTTGGGCTATATATAGTTTATTATTCTTAATGACTTTGTCTTCATGTTCTAAAGATGACAATACTGATGATAATTCTAAAATGAGTTTTAAAGATTTGTGGTATAGCAAACCTTATCAAGGACAGCAAGCTTTTGATGCTGGTAATTATGCTGAAGCAGCAACTTTATATGAAGATCCATTACATCAAGGTGTTTCTTATTTTAAGCAAGGCGATTTTCTAAGTGCTAAAACAGCTTTTGAGAAGGACAGCTCCAAAACAGGATTGTATAATTTAGGATTAACTTATGCTAAACTAGGCGATTTAAGTAAGTCACAGGAAGTTTTTGAATCTCTAGTGGCTATCGATTCGAGTTTTGGTGATGCTAAAACAAACCTAAGTCAGGTTAGGAACGCTTTAGAAATGGCGAAGAGTAATGTACCTGAAGAAGCTCAACTAAATGAGGAGAAACCAAACGCTAAGAATAAAAAAAATGATTCTATGGAAGATTTTAGTGGTGGAGGACAAGAAGCCACAAAAAAGGACATGGAAAAAGAACGTATGGAAGAAGAGGCAGCTACCGATAAGCATATGGGGAAGGAATTGGATGAAGTTCCTGATGATTTTAAATCTGGAGCAGGAGGTGTGCCTAAAAATGTTTTAATGCGTAAGGTGGATGACGATCCGGCATTGTTTCTAACAAAAAAATTCAAATATCAAATAAAGAAAAAGCAAACAAATGCTGAAGAAACTTTAAATGAATGGTAGGTAAACTTAAATATATTATCTTTTTTTTAGTAGCTATAAGTGCCCAGAGTTATGGGCAGCAACTTATTAGTTATGTTTCTGTAAACCACAATTCAGCTTATATTGGTCAGCCGGTTCAAATGACTGTATCTGTGTATACAAATACGTGGTTTACTTCAGGTGTTGATGTCGGAAATATACAAGTGGAGGGAGCTCTAACTGTTTATTTTAGATCTGTTTCAAATTCTAAAGAGTTTAGTGGAAAACGTTTTTCGGGTGTCGATTTTATATACAATCTTTTTCCAACTAAAGCTGGGGAATTGACTATTCCGGAGTTGACTATTCATGTGGAATCACCTAAAACGGGAGGTTACAAAGGTATAAAGCACGTAATTCATACGAAACCAAAAAAAATAATGGTTTCAGATATACCCGTTGGCTACGACCCTAACAATTGGTTGGTATCTAGTTCCTTAAATATTAATGAAAATTGGAATACAACATTAAAAGATGTAAAAGTTGGAGATGTTTTACAACGCACCATAACACGCTCGGCAGCTGGAACGCTATCAGAGTTTATTCCTGAAATTGTTTGGGACTCTGTACCTGGTGTGAGTATTTATAAAACGCGGCCACGAACTAATACAACTAAATCTAAAACAGCTGTTTCTGCAAAACGCGTGGAAATGGTTAATTATCTTTTTGAAAAGGAAGGCGAGGTGGTACTTCCTAAAATAGAATTTGTTTATTGGAATTATTACACTAAAAAATTCTACAAAAAAGTAATCGATTCTACAGTAGTTCAAGTTGCTCCAAATGATGACTTGGAAATGTTAGCAAGCATAAAAAAACAATTGGAGGCAAGTACAAAGGAACCTGAGGTAGCTGAAGATAAGCCATTTTTAATTCTCGGTATAACGCCTAAGCGTTTTGTAATATATTTGGTGCTATTGGTGTTAGCAAGTTATGTATTATTTAGATTACTTAAATGGTTAATTCCTTATTCTAAGAAGTCTTATACCGCTTATATACATTCAGAACGCTATATGTTTTCTAAAGTTTCTCATGCTTTAAAAAAGAAGCATGCTGAAGAATTTATAAAGCTATTAACGCAGTGGATGCTTCTTTTGGATTTAGAAACACAAAGTTTTGATTATTTTATTAAAGTATACGGTACAGATAATCTTAAAACAGAGTATAATAAGTTATTAAGTAACATGTATCAGAATAACACAAACTCTGTGTCTAATAGCTCGGCTTTACTCGAAGCTTTAAAAGCATCTAGAGCCCGCTATTTTAAAGTTTTAGAAGCTAGAGATAAACCAAAATTGGATTCAGACTGGTTAAACCCTATTGATTAATAATGTAAGTATACATATAAAAAAAAAGCTACATCATAAATGGTGTAGCTTTTTTTGTGTGGTTAGATGTGTGTTATATCAAGGTTTGCTAAACTGTAAGTTTATACCTGTAAAAACTTGAAATTGGGCCTGTGTACCACTGTGTAACATAGCGTATTGTGGTTCTACAAAAACATTGAAAACTGTGGTTCCTAATTTTATTACTTGTCCTAAACCTAATGCTAAAGGTACGGCATAGCTATCGTTTTTAATATCGAATACCCATGTTGGAGCTCCTCTTAAATATGTGCCACCACCTAATTGCCAAAAATAGAATGGCTGAACGGCTGCAAAATTAGTGCTAGCTCTATCATCATGACCTGCAAAGGATGTTTGCCAAGTTACCAAACCACCAAATTGAAAAATAGGTGATTTAGCTATAAAGGCTACAAAAGCAAAACCAGCTTGCCATTTTCCTGCTCCCAAAAGTTCATCAGATGCTGTAGGAGCGGCTAAAAGTGGCCCTGCACCAATAGTTGTAGTCGGTTTTGATACAAAATTATAAGATAAAAATGCATTAATGTCCCCTAATCCATTTACGGCATTTACTGTATTGGTTGTAGGGTTTGGCATACCAATAGTTCCCATGGGAGCAGATACACGTAGTAATAATTTACCGCTAGAAAATGGTTTAGCAAACCGAACCCATGCGGTGTTTAAATAAGCATCATCGGGAGCATCTGTTAATTTTGGAGCGTAATAATCATGAAAGTTTAAAGCAGTCATATTTGCTAATGGATTATTAGCCTGAGCATCTCCTCCTGTGCTGGAAGTTTCTTCTTGTGCTGATATTAAGCCTGTAAAGCAAAAACAGCATAGTAGTAAAAAGTAGTTTTTAGTCATATTTTAAATGGTTTAGATTATAGTGAATAGTATGAGTTTTGATTTTATTTAGTAGCTAGTAAGTTATTATGAATAAGTTCAACTAGATTAAAAGTACTAAATATTGTGTCTTTCTGAGTTAATTTACTTAAAAATTACCGGTTTATTTTTGGTAGAATCTACCATTCATTAATTCTATTGGAGTCAAGCTTGATGAATATAAATAGTAAAATTGTAAAGCCCCAAAGGCCAGAACCACCATAGCTGAAAAAGGGTAGTGGAATACCTATTGTAGGTATAAGCCCCATTACCATACCAATATTAATCATAAAATGGAAAAAGAATATAGCAGCAACACTATAGCCGTAAACACGACTAAATTGTGATTTTTGTAATTCAGCAACATGAAGCACCCGTAGTAGTAGGAGTACAAAAAGTAACACAACAAATACTGTGCCTGCAAATCCCCATTCTTCACCTACGGTACTAAATATGTAATCGGTATGCTGTTCAGGGACAAATTTACCAGTAGTTCTAGTGCCCTGTAAATAACCTTTTCCGGTTAGTCCTCCAGAGCTAATAGCTTTTTCAGATTCGTAGAGATTATAAAGGATATCTCTTTGCATTTTTTTTATTTTAACAGGGTCTTTTTCTAATCGCAACCATAAACTAATGCGGTCTTGTTGATGAATTTGTAAGACATGATCGTAAAAGAATTTCACGCCAAAACTTAATATAAGGCATGCTGTTAGCGCAAAAATAGTTTTTAAAATAGCGGGTTTTTTACGCCTTGTAAAGTGATAGGTTAAAATGGCAATTGTAACAATGCTACTTGTTATTATAGCGCCAAATTTTAAGGAGCAAATAGAGATTAAAATTAATAATACTCCTAATGTAAGATACACTTTAGGTAGTCCTTCTCTATAGAAAACAAAGAAGAATGCACCATACACTAATGCACTACCTGTATCGTTCTGGAGTAAAACCAATAAAGCCGGAATACCGATTATGATAAAGGCTTTTATTTGATCTTTGAAATTTTTTAAATCTATGTGAAGATCGCTTAGGTGTTTTGCTATGGCAAGTGCTGTTGCGGCTTTTGCAAACTCACTAGGCTGAAAGGTCATACCTCCAATTCCATACCATGAAGTAGCTCCATTCACATTTTTACCAAATATAAATAACCCGACCATCGATATCATTGAGAGCATATAGATAACACTAGAAAAACGTTCATAGAATTTAGATTCTAAGGATAGTATTAAAACGATTAATAAAAGTGTTAAGCAAATAAAAATAAGCTGTTTACCGTATGGTTGGGAAAAATCAAAATAATCTATGGTTTCACCTATATGAGAAGCTGAAAGAATGTTCATCCATCCGAAGCCTACTAGTAGTAGGAATAAAATGATGGTTATCCAATCAAATTTAAAATATCTATTGGTTTCTCTAGCCATAATGGTTTACTTGATTTGTTCCAATTTGTTTTTTAAAATGTCGAGTTCTTCCTGAGGAATGGCTTGTAAGTCGGTAAAATTATTAATGTTGAATGGTTTGCCTGAATATGGTTTCATGTATTCATACTCCAAACTGTGTTCTAATAGCCAATCTTCTAAATCTGTTCGGCTAATAGTGTCTTTTAAGTATTTTTCAATCATTAAACTCGCAATCTTTCCGGCGTATTTTGATCCGTAATGACCATTTTCAACAAAAACAGCTATTGCAATTTTAGGGTCGTCTTTTGGAGCAAATGCTATAAATAACGAATGGTCTGTAAGTTGTGTGCGCTTACCTTCAATGATTGCGAAGTTTTCGGCAGTTCCCGTTTTACCACAGATTTCTATTCCAGGCACACGCAATAAGCGTGCGGTACCGTTATTTTCATAAACATCAAATAAACCTTCTACAACGGGTTCAAAATATGCTTTGTCTATTGTTGTCTGTTTTGGGGTAGTAAACTTAGGGTCTATTTCTTGTCCTTCAATGTTTTTAATTATATGAGGTGTATAATAGTATCCTCTGTTAGCAATTGCAGCCGTCATGTTGGCTAAGTGTATCGGAGTCACTAATATTTCACCTTGTCCAATAGAGTTTGAAATAACAGTAGTTCCTCCCCAGTTAAAATCTGGATACCATTTATCATAATAACTACCGTTGGGGATATTTCCTTTTTTTCCAATTGGTAAGTCGGTGCCTAGATATTGACCGAGTCCAAAACTTTTTACATGGTTACTCCATATGTCCATAGCTTCGCTTGAACTAGGGACAATTTCTAAACTTTTACGAAAGGCATGTGCAAAATAAGAGTTACAAGATTTTGCTATTCCAAGTTCTAAATCTCTATTTCCGCCACCACAATGACAGCCCATTTTTCCTCTACGGCCATAATGATACACACCAGAGCAAAAAATATTAGTTTCAGGTGTGATAACACCTTCTTGTAACGCTGTAAGTGCTACGATAGCTTTAAATGGTGAACCAGGTTCATGGACACGTAATAGACCTTTGTCAATTAACGGTAAGTGAATACTGTCTCTATATAAACGTGTGTAGTTTTTAGATCGTTTACGTCCAACCAATAAGTTAGGGTCGTAGGAGGGGGCTGAAACTAATGCTAAAATTTCTCCAGTTTTTGGCTCGAGGGCTACAATACCTCCACGTTTGTTAGACATTAGTAACTCGCCATATTGCTGGAGTTTCTGGTCGATGGTTATTTTTATATCTTTTCCTTGTCTTGGAAGGGTGTCAAACTTACCATCTTTATACGGGCCAATGTCTCTATTAAAACGATCTTTTTGAATAAACTTAATTCCTTTAACCCCACGAAGTTCCTCTTCATAAGATAATTCCACTCCTTGTTTACCGACTAAATCACCCATTTTATAATAGGGGTTTTTAGCTATTTGGCTTTGTGTGGCTTCAGCAATAAAACCTAATACGTTAGCTCCTACTGTAGTTTGGTAATCGCGTAATAGTCTTTTTTGGATATAAAAGCCTTCGTATTTACGCATTTTTTCTTGTAACACGGCATAATCTTCTTTAGAGAGGTGCGCAAGAAATACATAAGGAAGACGCGGGGAATAGTTATATGCCCGCTTGTATGTTTTTATAAAACGTTCTTTAGTAATTTTTAATAGTGAACAGAACTCTAATGTGTCAAGTGGTTTTACTTCTCTAGGTATAACCATTACATCGTAAGAGGGCTGGTTGCCTACTAGTAAGTTGTTGTTTCTGTCGTAAACAAATCCACGTTTTGGGTAATCGTAAACCTTTCGAATGGCATTATCATCTAGTATACTGTAGCCATCGGCTGTGTATACTTGTAAATAAAAAAGCCTTCCAATAAAGGTGATCCCTACTAGAATGATTAAAAAAAAGAGTAAAAATTGTCGCATTAAGTTTTTCTACTGAATAAGATGGTTGTTATTAAACAAAGTATAATAGTAAATATACTTGAGAATAACGTTTTTTGGAGCACCAAAATTATATCTTTAAAGTTAAAAATTTCTAATGAGAATAAAATAAAATGGTGAATAAATATGAGGATGGTGAAATAAGTGAATTTCTGACCGAAATCAACATTTTTAAATTTAATAGTATGATGCTCATAAACAGACCCAAAACAGAACTTTAAAACTATTGGTCTTATAAAAGCAATGCTTACAGCTGCTGCGGCATGAACACCACCAGAGTCTGAAAAAATATCTACTGTAAGTCCTAAAAAAAAGCTAAGTAAAAGAAATACCAAACGGTTGTTGTTTATTGGAAATAATAGGATGAAAATAATATATAAATACGGGTTTACCTGTCCTAAAAAGTTTATATGATTTAAAACTAAAACCTGTCCTAATATTAGCACAATAAATTGAACGCTATAAGATAATGTGGTGTTATTCATAGTTGGAATTTAATAAGCTATTTAACTCCGTTTTATCTACATTTTCAATAATATAAACATACTCAATATTTGTCATATCATTAAAAAGTAACACATCAATGGTGTAAAAATTTTCAGCATTATCTAGACGAAAATCTTTAACTGTTCCAACGGGAATTCCTTTTGGGAATATTACCGATCTACCAGATGTAATTATAGTATCACCTTTTTTAATAGGCGCTATTTTTGAAATTTCATTTAGTTGTACAATTTGTGGTGATTTAGTATCCCACATTAGTGAACCAAAATGATTCGTGTTTTTAAGTTGTGCGCTAATTTTAATATTGGTATTTAAAATAGATAACACGGTTGCAAACTTATGGCTTGTTTGATCAATAATACCTAAGATTCCTTTTGGGGTTATAACGCCGTAATCTTGTTTGATGCTATCACGTTTCCCTTTATTGATAGTTAGCACATTATTGGTGGCCGAATAGCTGTTTTTTATAACTTGTGCAGGGGTAAACTTAAAATCCACACCATTATAAACACTGTCTGTAATAAAGCTGTTATTGCTGGCTACAGGTGTGTGTAAAGTTGAGTTAAGGCGCGCATTTTCTTCTTGAAGTAGACGATTTTGAGACTCTAAATTGAAATATACCGACAAATTATTAGCAGAATTATAAACCCCTCCAGTTATTAAGTTAGCTGAGTTTATAAACTTACTTTTATGATAAGAATGCGATTGAATTGTAAAAACTATGGCAATAAAAAGCAGTAGCAAATACAACAAAAAAGTTTTGTTTCTTAAAAAGAATTTTATGATTTGTTGCATGGTTTATATGCTATTTTATCAAGACACTTTTGAATTTTGGTAAATTCTTTAAAGTAATTCCTGTACCACGTACAACAGCACGTAATGGATCTTCAGCAATGTATACTGGTAAGTCTGTTTTTTGAGATAAACGTTTGTCTAAACCACGTAACATAGATCCTCCACCAGCTAAATAAATACCAGTGTTGTAAATATCTGCAGCTAATTCAGGAGGTGTTTGTGATAATGTTTCCATTACAGCATCTTCAATACGTAAAATAGACTTATCTAAAGCTTTTGCAATTTCACGATAAGAAATTTGTACTTGTTTAGGCTTTCCTGTAAGTAAATCACGTCCTTGAACACTCATATCTTCAGGTGGCAACTCTAAATCTTCGGTAGCAGCACCTATTTGTATTTTTATTTTTTCAGCAGTGCGTTCACCTACATATAAGTTGTGTTGGGTGCGCATGTAATAAATAATATCATTTGTAAATACATCACCTGCAATCTTAACAGATTTGTCACAAACAATACCACCTAAAGCTATAACCGCAATTTCGGTTGTTCCACCACCTATATCGACAATCATATTACCTTTGGGTTGCATGATATCTACACCAATACCAATAGCAGCCGCCATAGGTTCGTGTATTAGATATACTTCTTTACCATTTACACGCTCACAAGATTCTTTTACCGCACGCATTTCAACCTCTGTAATGCCTGATGGGATACAAACAACCATACGTAGAGATGGTGGGAATAATTTTTTCTTTAATGCAGGTATGTTTTTGATAAACATACTAATCATTTGTTCACTTGCATCAAAATCTGCTATAACACCATCTTTTAAAGGCCTAACGGTTTTAATGTTTTCATGGGTTTTTCCTTGCATTAAACTGGCTTCTTTACCAACGGCAATTATTTTTCCAGAAATTCTATCGCGTGCAACAATTGATGGACTGTCCACTACTACTTTATCATTATGGATGATAAGTGTATTGGCAGTTCCTAAATCTATTGCAATTTCTTCGGTTAAGAAGTCAAAAAATCCCATGCGTTTTAGCGTTTATATTGAATGTTATTAATCAAATCTTGTAAATGTAATAAAAGTTTAGGCAATTATTAACTTTGGCTTTCGTTTTGAGGCTTTTTACTTGTTTTTTATTTATCAATGTAAATTTTCAAGTAAAATAACGCCACTTTAAGTTTTAATTAAAGTGACGTTTTATATTGTTTTTTAATGCTTAAAATGACGTGTTCCTGTAAATACCATTGCTACATTGTTGTCGTTACAGTAATCTATACTTAGTTGATCTTTTATAGACCCACCTGGTTGAATTACTGCTGAGATACCAGCATTATCTGCTATTTCAACACAATCAGGGAAAGGGAAAAAAGCATCACTTGCCATTACAGCTCCTTTTAAGTCAAAATTAAAAGATTGAGCTTTATGGATAGCTTGGTTTAATGCATCTACACGACTTGTTTGTCCTGTTCCACTAGCACATAATTGTTTGTTTTTAGCTAATACGATAGTATTAGACTTGGTATGCTTGCATATTTTTGAAGCAAATATTAAGTCTTCTAACTCGCTTTTTGAAGGATTATTGTTTGTAGCATTAGTTAAACTTTCTAAACTATCTGTTAAGTTATCACGGTCCTGAACTAAAATACCATTCAAACAAGTTCTAACAGTTGTTTTTGGTAACGCAATTTCGTTTTGTATTAATAAAATACGATTTTTTTTGCCTTTTAAAATATCTAAAGCAGCATCAGAAAAAGAAGGTGCAATAACAACTTCACAGAATAAACTATGAATAGCGGTTGCTGTAGCTTCGTCTATTTCCGTGTTACTAATTAAAATCCCGCCAAATGCTGATACTGGATCGCCAGCTAATGCATCTGTATATGCTTGTTTAACGGTGTCACGCTGTGCAAAACCACATGCATTATTATGTTTTAAAATAGCAAAAGTTGGTGCTTCTCCTTTAAACTCATTCATTAAGTTTACTGCAGCATCTACATCTAGTAAGTTGTTGTAACTTAATTCTTTACCATGAAGTTTAGTGAACATCGCGTCAAAGTCGCCAAAGAAAAAGCCTTTTTGATGTGGGTTTTCACCGTAGCGTAACGCTTGCCCATTTGTTTCACTTAACTTGAAACTTGCTATATCATTTTCTTTATTGAAATAATTAAAAATTGCAGAATCGTAATGAGAAGAAACATTAAATGACTTTGCAGCAAAACGTTTTCTGTCTGCTTCTGTCGTTTCTCCTTTTTTAGATTGTAATAAGTCTAAAAATTCACTGTAATCATTAACTGAAGCTACGCAAACAACATCGGCATAGTTTTTAGCTGCTGCACGGATTAAGGAAATACCACCGATATCTATTTTTTCAATAATATCTTGGTTGTCGGCACCTGAGGCTACTGTTTTTTCAAAAGGATATAAATCCACAATTACTAAATCTATTTGTGGAATATCAAATTCTGCTAATTCAGCAACGTCACTTGGTGTATTTTGTCTGTTTAGAATACCACCAAAAACTTTTGGGTGTAATGTTTTTACACGACCACCAAGAATGGAAGGGTAAGAGGTTACATCTTCAACAGGGATTACAGGAATACCTAAGTCTTTAATAAATTTTTCAGTGCCACCTGTAGAATAAATGGTAACGTTTTGTTCGTGTAATGTTTTTACAATAGGCTCTAATCCGTCCTTGCTGAAAACAGAAATTAAAGCCGATTTAATAGTTTTTGTTGTACTCATTTGTGTTGTGTTGTTTATAAGGTGCAAAAATAGGTAAATACATTAAAAAAAACAGTTGTGTTTTAACTTAAAACACAACTGTTTTTCAACTTACAATAGAAGTTATTAACAGTTATAAAATTGTTGCTACTTTTTGGCAAACAAATTCTAAAAACTCTATGTCTTTTTCGGTAAATGGATCAGGTGTATTTGAATCGATATCTATTTGTCCGATATTTTCATTATTAAGAAAAATAGGAATTACAATTTCCGCTTTTACAGTAATGCTACATGCTATATAATTATCCTGGGCAGAAACATCAGGTACTACAAAGTTTTCATTGCTTACTGCTACTTGTCCGCAAATACCTTTGCCAAAAGGGATAATGGTATGGTCTGTAGGTTCACCAACATAGGGACCTAATTTAAGTTCGTTTTTATTACCGTTTTTAAAATAAAAACCAACCCAGTTGTAATACGGGATTTCTCGTTCTAACTCCGTGCAAATAGCTAAGAGTCTTTCGTTTACAGTTAGGTCTGTGTTGTCTATTAATTCTGTAACGGCAGTTTTTAATTCTTGAAATGTCATGAGTCATTAAAGTTTCAACAAAAGTATTTAAATTGCAGTGATATTTGGATAAGATTTTATATAACTTTAACAATGTAAAATAGCATAGTTTATAGTGAGAGAATTACTAATAAAATACAAGTCGGTTATTCGGTTTATATTAACGTTTTTAGCGGTATATACGGTTTTAACGTTTACCTATAAGCTGTATTTACAAGCATCTGAAGGAGGGCGTTTTTATCCCGACTATATGACGCATTTGGTGTCTGAACAGAGTGCCGATTTATTGCAAAGTTTAGATTATGAGGCTCAAGTGGTGCCGCATTCTAAGGAAGCATCCATGAAACTTATAATAAACGGCAAATTTGTAGCACGTGTTATCGAGGGGTGTAATTCTGTGAGTGTAATTATTCTTTTTGTTTCTTTTATTCTAGCATTCTCAGGGACTTTTAAATCAACATTTATCTATATATTAACAGGTTCTGTGTTAATTTACGTTGTTAATTTAATGCGGATAGTTATCCTTTCCGTAGGTTTATACCATTACCCTTGGCGAAAAGATGTGCTTCATACCGTTATTTTTCCAGCTATTATTTATGGTATGGTATGCTTGTTATGGATTATTTGGGTGAATAGGTTTTCTAAAATGGCATTAAAACATGAATAAATTTCTAACCATTTTAAGTATTACTCTTCTTGCTGTTTTGTTAGTTTTAATTCGGTTTTTTGAACAAGAGCTCTTTTATGATCCTTATTTGTTGTTTTTTAAAAACGATTATTTATATATCGATTCGCCTAGACGTGAAGTTTTAAAACTTACTGCTTATACCAGTTTAAGGTTCTTTATGAATACGATCCTATCACTTGGTATTATATATGCTATATTTAAAGATGTATTGATAGTGCGGTTTTCTGCTTTAGTCTATGCTTTTTCCTATGTTGTACTTATATTGTTGTTTTTGTATTTTGTAATTAACCCTAGACAAGAAGATTATTATTTGTTTTTTAATATACGACGTTTTTTAATCCAACCTCTTATGTTGTTATTACTTGTGCCAGCATTTTTCTATCATAAACAAAATAGTTAATTCTTTATATTGCTGTTAATATCGTTTTTGGTTTATGTATTTTTTGTAAATTTGCTTTGTGATAAAAACGATATTCCATAATGTGTTTTCAGTAAGCATGGCTTTATTAGTCCTGTTTTCGACAGTTTCATTTACTGTTGAAAAGCATTTTTGTGGTGATATTTTAATAGACGCATCCATATTTGATAGTGTGGAAAAGTGTGCTTCTGGCGAGGTTGAACTTATTGATGACTGTTGTAAAGATACTTTAGATGTTATACTAGGACAGGATGAATTAAGTGTTAAATCATTTAAAGAGTTGGATCTAGATCAACAGGTCTTTATAGTTTGTTTTGCCGATGCTTATTTATCATTATTTGAAGGAACGCCAAATTTAGTTGTTCCACATAAAAATTATTCTCCACCAAACTTGACAACAGAACTCCGATTGTTGCATCAAGTATTCATAATTTGATTTAAAAATCACCTCGTTTTATAAGTACGCTTTAGCTTGTAAAATGTAATTTTTTTGTTGTTTTCACTAGTTTTAATTGGTGAAAACTACAGGTAAATATGTTGAATTTAAAATCATAATTATATGATAAATCTATATACAGTTACTGGTATGACCTGTAATGGTTGTAAGAATTCAGTAACGGAATCCTTACTGAAACTAGATGATGTTCAGGATGTAAAAGTGCGTCTTGAAACAGGAGAAACACAACTAACATTGAAAAGTGAAGTTGATGTTACTACATTGCAGAGTGCCCTGCCTAAGAAATTTTCTATTTCAGAAAAAATGGATGTCCCCAAACATAAACCAGCAGTAAAGGTTGAAAAATCTGAGTTGCAGCAGTTGTTTCCTCTGTTTTTAATCTTTGCTTATATCTCTATAGCAGCATTCCTTTTAAATTTCGATCCCTTAAATTGGGCTGGATTCATGCTTGATTTTATGGGGCTATTTTACATTGTGTTTAGCTTTTTTAAGCTTTTAGATTTAAAAGGGTTTCCAAAGTCTTTCAGGATGTATGATCCGTTAGCTAAAGTGTTACCTGTATATGGTTGGGTTTACCCTTTTATAGAATTGTTATTAGGACTGATGTTTTTAATGCGTTTTAAAATAGATATAGCATTAATTAGTACACTTATTATTTTAGGAATTACTACAGTAGGTGTTACAAAGTCTCTGATAAGTAAAAAGACGATTCAGTGTGCATGTTTAGGCACAGCATTAAATTTACCGATGACTAAAGCCACATTTATTGAAAATACCATCATGATTATCATGGCGGTACTCATGCTTTTTAATTTTTTATAGAAAATGAAAAATATACTATTTATATTAACCTTTATACCTTTTTTAGCGGTTTCTCAAAATGAGATTCAAGGTGTAATTTTAGAAGCTAATGAACAAAATTCAGAAGTGCCTGTTACTGGTGCTAATGTGTATTGGTTAAACACAACGGTTGGAGCCGTAACGGATTTTGATGGAAAATTTATAATACCATATAAGCCTGAATATAAAAAACTAGTTGTTAGTTTTGTTGGTTATAAAACGGATACATTAACTGTAAGTTCAGTGCAGCCAATTAAGCATTTGCTAACAGCTACCAGTGCTTTAGAGGAGGTTGTTGTTACTTCTAGAAATCAGGCAACAGCTAAATCGTATTTACAGTCACAAAATATAATGACAGTTAGTAGTGATGAACTACTAAAAGCTGCTTGTTGTAACTTGTCGGAGAGTTTTGAAACCAATCCATCTATTGATGTTAATTTTGCTGATGCTGTTTCAGGAACACGTCAAATAAAAATGTTAGGCTTAACAACGCCATATATTTTAATTGCTACCGAGAACATTCCTTCTATTCGAGGTGCTTCTCAAGCTTTTGGTTTGAGTTTTATTCCGGGAACCTGGGTAGAGAGTATACAAATTACTAAAGGAGCGGGTAGTGTTGTAAATGGATTTGAAAGTATTGCAGGTCAAATTAATGCTGAGCTTGTAAAACCTACAACCGACAATAAGTTGTTTGTTAATTTATACGGAGCATCAAGTGCGCGTATGGAATTAAATACACACGTAAATACGAAAGTTAGTGACAAGTGGTCAACGGGTTTGTACATTCATGGTAATACACATAATGAGAAACACGATGTGAATGATGATAACTTTCTAGATATGCCGCTCTATAAGCAGATTAATTTGATGAATAGATGGCAGTATTCAAATCCAGAAAAGGGACTTGTAAGTTTTATAAATTTAAAATATTTAAATGATGCTAAACAAACAGGAGAGTTAGATTTTGATCCCGATACAGATAAGGGAACGACTAATGCATGGGGTAGTGAGATAGATACCGAGCGTTATGAGATTTCAGCCAAATTAGGGTATGTTAATCCCGAAATCCCTTACCAAGTACTTAGTGTTCAAGGTGCTTTTAGCAGACATGAGCAAGATTCGTATTATGGTTTAAATGCTTATGATATTGTTCATAATAGTGTTTATGCAAATGCTATTTATAACACTTTGATTGGGGACACACGTCATAAAGTAAAAACAGGATTAAGTTATACATATGATGATTACTCGGAGTTGGTTAATGCTACTAATTACGATCGTACAGAGTCCTCTATTGGTGCTTTTTTTGAATATAATTATGACAATTTAGATAATTTAAATCTTACTGCGGGCGTACGTGTAGATCAGCATAATTTATTGGGTTTTTTCGTAACTCCTAGATTGCATTTACGCTATACTCCTTGGGAAAAAGCTGCTTTTAGAGCTTCTGTAGGTCGAGGAAAACGTAGTGCTAATATTTTTGCTGAAAATCAACAGATGTTTGCTACTTCTAGAGCTATTAATATAGTGAATGCTGGTGGTGATATTTATGGTTTAGATCCTGAAGTGGCATGGAATTATGGCGTTTCCTATTTGCAAGGCTTTAATTTGTTTGGAAATAAAGGAGATATTGCATTTGATTTTTATCGCACCGATTTTCAGAATCAGATTGTAGTTGATTATGAAAACCCTCAAGCAGTTAGTTTATATAATTTAGAAGGGGATAGTTTTGCTAATAGTTTTCAAACCGAAATAAATTATAACTTGTTTCAGAATTTCGATTTAAGATTAGCTTATAAATATTATGATGTTAAAACGCAGTATCAGAGAGGTAAATTAGAAAAACCACTAACTCCAAAGCATCGGTTTTTTGCAAATGCGGGTTATGAAACAACAAGGAAAGAAACTGGCGCACAATGGAAATTCGATGCAACATATAACTGGCTAAGTAAGCAACGTTTTTCATCTACTGCAACAAACCCTACAGCCTATCAGCTAACTGAATATACCCCTACAATAGGTACCTTAAATTTACAAGTAACCAAAGTGTTGTCATCTAAATTTGAAGTATATTTAGGAGGCGAGAATGTTACAAATGTTAGGCAAGATGATCCTATTTTAGCCGCTAACGACCCATTTGGATCTTATTTTGATACGACATTTGTTTATGGTCCTGTTTTTGGTAGTTTGTACTACGCAGGATTACGATTTAAAATGAATTAATAATTAACAAAAAATAAATAAAAATGAAAAAACTAGGAATTTTATTAGTCATGCTTTTTGGTTTAACAGCTTTCTCACAAAATAAAAATGCAAAGGCATCTATAGAAGTAGATGGCGTATGTATGATGTGTAAAGAGCGTATTGAAAAAGCTTGTGTAAGAACTAAAGGTGTGAAATCGGCTGTGTGGAATGTGCAAACTCATGAGTTGAAATTAATATTTGATGAGCGTAAAACCGACTTAACAACTATTAGTCAAAGTATTGCCGACGTAGGTCATGATACTGAAGAAATAAAAGCAACAGACGAGGCGTATAACAGTGTGCATCCATGTTGTTTGTATAGAGATGAAGCCGTTCAAGATGATCATGCAAATGATTAAGCTATGTTAGTTAAGAATAAAAAAGCCCAAACAAATTGTTTGGGCTTTTTTATAGTGCAAAATTTCTTTAAAATGACTATATTACTATAATGTAAAAAATCTTTATTATGGCTAGAACGTTAATATTATCAAGTACTTCGCAGATTCAAGTTTTTGGGGTTAAAAATGCATTAGATGAAGCAAATATCCCTTATTTTGAAATTAATAAATCCGATTCATCCTATCCAGGTATCTTTGGGAATTATGAAATTTATGTTGATGAGGCTCATAGGGAAGAAGCAGTGTTATGTGTTAAGGATTTAATTGCAACTAATTAAAATTAATCGAGGCTTATAGTTTCTATTTTAGATATTAATCGTCCATCTTCACTTAGTCCTTCTATATATATATTAATGGGTGTGTTGTAATAATTAGGAATATTAAATACAAATTCACCATCGGCATTTGGACTTAAATTTGGAATCCAATTTAGTACGGCTAGTTTAGCATACATATCTTGATTTGATGTGTTGTAAATTGGAGCGTAGTATGTTTTGGGCAATGAAAAACCAAAAACCTGATCTTTATTTTTAAACTTGCCCTTAGGTTTTCTATTTGTGCTGCCACCAGACTTTCTAAAAATATTGATAGATCCTCCTGCACCATCCATACCATATCCTGTTTGGGCAATATAAAGTTCTTCAACATCTTCTACCGTAAGAAATTGGATTAAGTCTAACTGCTCCGAGACCCTCATGCCGTCTAAATACACCTGAGGGCGTAATTGTCCCTGTAAGTTAGTGCCGCGTCTTGAGAATATAGCTACAGTTGTTGGGTATTCCGTTACGTCAAAACCTTTACTTCGTATAATATCTATTATACGAGTCGTAAAAGTGTAAAAACTCTTTAGGTCTATAGAGCGGTTATTAACGCCTCCTGTTGCCATAAATTTTTCTTTCTTCTCGTACTTTTTTACTTTAAGTAACACGGTGTCTAGTTCTGTAAAGGAATCATCATAAACTAAGTTGTCCTTTTTACCTGTTATACGGATTGGTTTTTTAATGATGCCTTCAGTTTGTATGGAGTCGTAAACATAAGTTGGGTAGATATTGTAGTAGGCGTTGGGCATTGTAATTTTGCCTTTTTTGTTTTTAGCACTTAAGGAAATTACAGAGTTTTCGGTTAATGATAAATTGTCAAAACTAAAATAATTGTCCTCAATCGGACTTGTAAGCATCAGTTCGTTGTTTGCTGAAAACAAGACTATTTCTTTAATATTGTCGCTCTTTAAATTGTTAATTTTTCCTTTTAGTTGAAAGCCCGCTTCAAAATTATATTTGTCAATCTGTGGTTTATGGAAAACATTTTGCCATTCATAACGACTCCAGCCTTGGGTGAGTAACAAAAGATCTAAATTATATAATGATTTCCGATTCGTATCCGTAAAATAACCTTGAGGATTTTTTATGGCTCCTTTTATGTATGGTTGTAATAATAGGCTAGAAATAATAGTGTTGTCTGTGTTATAAGCCTCTGTAGTTGCAGGTAATACTGAGATACTAATTGTTGAATTTGTATTGTTTATTTTGTTAGTTGTAAGTCTTATTTGTGTAGAATCTGCTCTAGTATTTTTACCAAGCAAGCTAATGCTTTGGGTTAAGTTGTTTGTGTTGTTAAATAGGAGTCGCTCTAATAACGGTTGCTTCTTGTCATTGAAAAGGGTTAAAATATTCATTCCTGGGTATAGGTTTTCCTTAGGGATAGGAATGGTGTATTCAAGTTGATCCTTCTTAAAGTTAAAATCTATTTTTTTTAGAAGACCATCTCTATGTAAAACAATATAATAAGGTTTGTCTAAAAGTTTAGCTATGCTATTTTTATTGGTTTTAAGGCTTATAAAAAGGGTGTTGTTATTAAGATTATTGACAGAAAGCGCTATGCCTTTTAAATCTGCTTTCGGTAGGGGTTTTATTATTTCATTTCCGTCATCTAGTGTTACTTTTACTGTGTAGTTTTCATTTTTAGATATAAAGAGACTAAATTTACCAAGTCCGTAACTGTTGCTTTTAAATGTTGAAACAACTGCTCCTTGGCTGTCGGTAACTTCGCCTGATGTTATGATGATTTCATGTCCGTTAATATCTGTTCCTTTAAATCCAATAGTGTTTGTAGCATCTGTAAGCATGTGTCCGCCTTCAGGGAGAAGTTGGAAATCGTATTTTTGTTCAGTTTTAGGACTTGATTCATCACCGTCAATATCGTTTCCTAAAATTTCAAACTGTTGTAAGCTATAATACGGTTCATTAAAGTTTTTCATCCAGTTTGTACTAACTTTTAGAAAATAAATACCAGGTTCAAAACCTTCTTTAAAACTAAAATTCCCATGCATCATACCATTTTCAGCATAGTAGATTTTTTTACTCATTAATTGTCCTTTAGAGTTGTAAAGGCTGGCGTAAACGTTATTTGTTGTTAAGTAAGGCTTTTGTGTTTTTGTGTTATAAATATAGCTTTTAAACCAAAGCTCTTCGGTTGGAAGAAACTTGGTTTTATTAATATGTGTATAAATTGTTTCAGGTTCTAATTTGAAATAGTCTGTGTATTGGTTTTCAATATAATCGAAAGTGTTGTTTTGAGAAAAACCCGCAAACGAACAGATGATTGCAAAAAGTATTAGGGACGATTTTTTAAACATGAGCGTGGCGCTTAAATTTTAAGATGTGCTTTAGTTGAACTATAAATATATTGTTTTTATATGTAAGATGTTACGTTTTTAAAATGAAGTAAAAAAAAAGCATCTCATAATAGAGATGCTTTTTAATGTATTTAGTAATGTGAGAATTACATCATGCCAGGCATGCCACCACCAGCGCCCATTGGAGGCATAGCAGGAGCATCTTCTTTGATGTCTATTAAAGCACATTCTGTAGTTAATATCATACCAGCAACAGATGCTGCATTTTCTAAAGCTACACGCGTTACTTTTTTAGGATCAATAATACCAGCTTTTAGCATATCAACATATGTTTCTGTCTTAGCATCAAAACCAAAGTCTTTTTTGCCTTCTAGTACTTTTGAAATAACAACACTTCCTTCGCCACCAGCATTTTGAACAATTGTTCTTAGAGGAGCTTCAATAGCGCGTGCTACAATTTGGATACCTGTAACTTCGTCAAGGTTTGAAGTTGTTAAGTCTTCTAGTAAGCTTTTAGCTCTTACAAGGGCAACACCACCACCAGCAACAATACCTTCTTCAACAGCTGCTCTAGTAGCGTGAAGTGCATCGTCAACACGATCTTTTTTCTCTTTCATTTCTACTTCACTTGCTGCACCTACGTATAATACGGCAACACCACCAGCTAATTTAGCTAAACGTTCTTGAAGTTTTTCCTTATCGTAATCGCTTGTAGTCGTTTCAATTTGCGCTTTGATTTGGTTTACACGGTTTTTAATAGCATCCGCATCACCAGAACCATTAACAATTGTTGTGTTGTCTTTATCAATAGTAACTGTTTCAGCAGTTCCTAACATACTTAAATCGGCGTTTTCAAGTGAAAAACCACGTTCTTCAGAAATAACAACACCACCTGTTAAGATAGCAATATCTTCTAGCATTGCTTTACGTCTGTCACCAAATCCAGGTGCTTTTACAGCAGCAATTTTAAGTCCACCACGTAATTTGTTTACCACCAATGTAGCTAAGGCTTGACCTTCAACATCTTCAGCAATAATTAATAAAGGTCTTCCTGATTGTGCAACAGGCTCTAAAATAGGTAGGATTTCCTGTAGGTTAGAGATTTTCTTATCAAATAATAAGATGTAAGGGTTTTCTAAATCAGCAATCATCTTGTCAGAATCTGTAACAAAATAAGGAGATAGGTAGCCTCTATCAAACTGCATACCTTCAACAACATCAACATATGTATCTGTTCCTTTAGCTTCTTCAACAGTTATAACACCTTCTTTTCCAACTTTATCAAAAGCTTTAGCAATTAAATCACCAATAGTTTCATCGTTATTTGCTGAAATAGAGGCAACTTGCTTAATTTTCTCAGAAGAGTTACCTACTTGTTGTGCTTGTTCTGCAAGGTTTGCTACAATAGCATCTACAGCTTTGTCAATACCACGCTTTAAGTCCATTGGGTTTGCACCGGCAGCAACATTTCTTAAACCTTCTTTTACTATTGCTTGAGCTAAAACAGTAGCGGTAGTTGTACCATCACCAGCTAAATCATTTGTTCTACTAGCAACTTCTTTTACCATTTGAGCACCCATGTTTTCAAGCTCATTTTCAAGCTCTACTTCTTTAGCTACTGTTACACCATCTTTAGTTACTTGAGGTGCACCAAAACTTCTACTAATTATTACGTTACGACCTTTTGGTCCTAAAGTCACTTTTACTGCATTTGCTAATGCATCCACACCACGTTTTAAACCGTCGCGAGCTTCAATATCAAATTTTATATCTTTTGCCATTGTTTTATATTTTTAATTAGTGTTTCCACAATTGTGGAATTCTATTTTATAATTTAGTTGTTGTTTATTTATTCGGTTAATTATATGATAGCTAATATGTCGCTTTCACGCATAATTAGGTAATCTTTACCTTCCAATTTTAACTCTGTACCTGCGTACTTACCATAAAGAACAGTGTCTCCAACTTTTACTGTCATAGGTTCGTCTTTAGTACCTTTTCCTGCAGCCATAACTTTACCTTGTTGTGGTTTTTCTTTAGCGTTATCTGGAATAATAATTCCTGAAGCTGTTTTCGTTTCTGCTGCTTCTGGTTCAATAAGAACTCTATCTGCTAATGGTTTAATTTTTAATGCCATTTTTTATGATGTTTTAGTTTTATAAAATTGTTTAACGTTTGATGTGTAGCCAAAAATGTGCCAATAGCAGAAGACTGACAAAATTTCATTTTAACTATAGGGCATAAAAAAAGCCAACTTTAAAGTTGGCTTTTTTCTTATATGTAATAACACAAAATTTATTCTGAATCACTAGATGTTTCAGTAGTTTGTGTTGGAGTAGTAGCTGGTGCTACAGGTACTGTTTGTTCTGTGTTTATTTGCTCAATAGCTTTAGACTCTGCACTTCCTGTTCTGTCTATAGCAATGTTAGATACTAATATTAACACTAACATAATTGTTGCTAATGTCCATGTACTCTTATCTAAGAAGTCTGTTGTTTTCTTAACACCTCCTAATTGTTGTGATCCGCCACCACCAAATGATGATGATAATCCGCCCCCTTTAGGGTTTTGAACCATTATTACTACAATAAGTAAAAATGCAACTAGTACAATAAGTGCTAAAAATATGGTAAACGTACTCATGGTTAATCGTTATTTTGTTCTTGTAATTGTTTTACTGCTTTAATTTGGTCTGCAAAGAAACCACTTTTTTCTGGATATTTCAAACTTAAAATGTTGTAAGATTGAATTGCCTTTTTATAGTTTTTTTGTTCCACATAAATTCGTGCTAAAGTTTCGGTCATTAAAGCTTCAGGTTGAATCATTTGAGCGTCTGCTATATTTGCGCTTTTACCACTTGTTTTACTAGGCTTTAGCTTGGGGTTTTTAGTTATAAACTGATCTATTAAATCAAACTTTTTTGTTCGGTTTTTGTCGCTTTTTTCTTTTAATGGCGCGCTAGTTTCTTGTGTTGGCTCCGGTTTGTTTTCAGGCTCGTCACGCTTAATAGGTTCAAAACGTGTAAGCATAAGCCATTCATTAAAGGAGTGTTTTTCTTGTTTATCAAATTGTAATGGACTCCCTAATTTTAAAACCTGGTTAGGTGATGCTTCTTCCTTGTCTGCTTTAATGTTATGTTCTGGATTTACTTCAGGAATAGTAGACGTGTTGCTAATAGATTTGTTTAAATCTGTACTTATTGTTTCGTTTTCGGAGGCTTTATTTTCTTCTGATTGGAAATGAGCAATAGGTGTTTTTTGATGTTTAGGTTGAAATAACTCTGGGTCTAGCGTGCCTTCAGTATCGCTAATTTGTTTTTTTAGAACATCATCAATTTGTGTTTTCTTGTCAGAAGATAGGTCTTCGGAGTCTACATCGATAGCTTTAATATGATCAAGGTGTTGCTTAATATGCTTAGAAATTTCATTTTGCATAAAGGCTTCCGACGTAATGAAATCGAATAAAATACTCCGATCCGTAGTGTAAGCAGCAGTTCGTTTAAGTTCATTATTATACTTTACACTCCCTTTGTTTTTAAGACCTTTTAAATAACTAGCTCTAGCTGATTGCAAGTATGGAAATTGATCTAGAACGAATTTTAACTCCAGTGTTTGTTCCGGAGTAATATTCTGGGGTTCTTGTATAATAGTTGAAAATTCGGCAGCTGTCATCATATTACCATTTAGCTAATGTTGCATTAAAAATATCCTGTGTTAAGCGTTCAAAAATTTCAGCAAGTGCTGTATCTTTTTCTGTTCCTGTTAATAAAGCATCACCGGCATAATCATAAAAGAAGGAAAAGCGTTGTTCTAAATTGTCTTCCTCATTTTTCATGTTATAAAACCTAACATTTACCGATATAGTTAATCGGTTTTGAGCAGCGGTATTATCGGCAGTCGCTGTTGTAGGGGAGATGCGATATTCGGTTATTTCACCTTCGTATATTAAATCGCCAGCAGATTTTACTAAATCTAAATTTGTTTGATTCAGTAATAAATCGGCTAATGCATTTGTAAAATCACGATCTAATCCGGGTTCTATTAATATGGCATTATTTTGAAAATATTCTACCTGAAAGGTTTTAACGTCAGGAGCAATGGAAGCACCTGTAAATGAATAAGCGCCACATCCTAAAATGGTTGTAATAACGGTTAGGAGTAATGCAAATTTTAGGATTTTAATTTTCATGTGTTTTATGTTAATGCCCATTATAAATCGTATTGTTTAATTTTTCTGTATAAAGTACGCTCGCTTATACCTAGTTCGGCAGCTGCTAATTTACGTTTTCCGCTGTGGCGTTCTAACGATTTTTTTATGAGTTCTAATTCTTTGTCTTGCAAAGAAAGTGTTTCTTCCTCTTCAATTTCTTCTGCAAAATGGTATTTATCTGAAATTTCCTCAATTGCGGCATCGGCTATATGACTATTTGGTTTTTCAGGAATAGAAAGTACTTCTAAATCTTCATAGGCTTCTTGCGTGTCTTCATCAGTTTGACCGTAAATTTTTTCAATAAGACCTTCGTTTTCCTTTTGAACTTCCGAACCGTTTCCAGTTTTCATCAGTTCCATAGTTAGTTTCTTTAAGTCGTTTAAATCGCTTTTCATATCAAAAAGCACTTTATATAAAATTTCGCGCTCGCTACTAAAGTCACTTTCCGATTTGGTATTATTAATTACTGCTGGTAATTGGGAGTTTTCAGATGGTAAATACTCTTTTAAGGTTAGAGCATTAATTGTTCTGTTTTGTTCTAGTACGGATATTTGCTCGGCAACATTTCGTAATTGTCTAATATTACCATTCCAACGAAATTTAAGCAGCATGTTTACAGCATCGTCTGTTAGTTTTATGGTTGGCATTTTATATTTTAAGGCAAAGTCGCTAGCAAATTTTCTAAACAATAAATGAATATCGTCTTTTCTGGTGCGTAACGGAGGTAGGTTTATTTCAACGGTACTTAAACGGTAGTATAAATCTTCGCGGAATTTTTCTTTTTTAATTGCTTCAAACATATTTACGTTTGTAGCGGCTACAATACGCACATTGGTTTTTTGGACTTTACTAGAACCTACTTTTATAAATTCGCCGTTTTCTAAAACACGTAGTAAGCGCACTTGTGTTGTTAGTGGTAGCTCTCCAACTTCATCTAAAAAAATAGTACCGCCATCTGCAACTTCAAAATAACCGCTTCTAGTAGCTGTTGCTCCTGTAAAAGCTCCTTTTTCATGTCCAAAGAGTTCTGAGTCTATCGTTCCTTCAGGAATAGCACCACAGTTTACAGCTATATATTTGCCGTGTTTTCTATGGGATAAAGAATGAATGATTTTAGGAATACTTTCCTTACCCACGCCAGACTCTCCAGTTACTAAAACTGAAATGTCTGTTGGTGCTACTTGAATGGCTTTTTCAATGGCGCGATTCAATGTTGGGTCGTTTCCAATAATTCCGAAACGTTGTTTGGTTGCTTGTATTGATTCCATATTTATAATTCAATAGTCCTTGGTTCGTTTAAACTTAGACTTTGTTTTTAATGTAAATTTTAAGCTTTATTAGTTGTTGTCCGAATAACCAACAGCTTCACCAATAAGTGTTGCTGTTGTACAGTCGTTAATTTTTACGTTTACAAATTCGCCTACCTTATAATGTTCTTTAGGAAATACTACTACGGTATTTTGTGAGGTACGACCAGACCATTGTAAATCTGATTTTTTCGATTCTTTTTCAATTAATACTTCACGAACTTGACCTACATTAGCTAATGTTTTTTTGTGACCATTAGCTCGCTGTACGTCAATAATTTCTTGTAAACGACGCTTTTTAGTGGCTTCGGGAACATCATCTTTCATATTTCTTCCAGCCATAGTACCTGGTCTTTCCGAATAGGCGTACATAAAACCAAAATCGTATTGTACGGTTTCCATAAGGCTTAAAGTGTCCTGATGATCTTGCTCTGTTTCTGTTGGGAAACCAGCAATCATGTCTTGACTAATTGCGCAATCGGGTAGAATACGTCTAATATTGGTAATAAGGTCCATATACTCTTCACGAGTATGTTGTCTGTTCATTTCCTTTAGAATACGATTACTACCACTTTGAATAGGTAAATGTATATGGTTGCATATGTTTTTGTACTTGGCCATTGTTTCTACAACATCCAAAGTCATATCTTGAGGGTTAGATGTAGAAAAACGAATACGCATTTTAGGTTGCGCTTCAGCACAAAGTTCTAATAGCTTAGAAAAATGTACAGCTGTAGCTTTTTGCATTTCACTAGCCTTCTTAAAATCTTTTTTTAGGCCACCACCATACCATAGATAACTATCTACATTTTGTCCTAAAAGGGTGATTTCTTTATATCCTTTTTCCCATAATGTATTTATCTCTTCAATAATACTTTGTGGATCTCTACTACGTTCGCGGCCTCGGGTAAATGGTACTACGCAAAAGGTACACATATTATCACAACCACGCGTTATTGAAACAAAAGCTGTTATGCCATTGCTGTCTAGTCTTACAGGTGATACATCGCCATACGTTTCTTCTTTAGAGAGTACAACGTTTATGGCATCGCGTCCAGCTTCTACTTCCGATAATAAATTAGGCAGATCTTTATAGGCATCAGGGCCAACAACAAGGTCTACTATTTTTTCTTCCTCCAAAAATTTGTCTTTTAAGCGTTCTGCCATACAGCCTAAAACACCAACTTTCATTTTTGGGTTTATTTTTTTTACTGCGTTATATTTTTCTAAACGCTTACGTACAGTTTGTTCAGCTTTATCACGAATAGAACAGGTGTTCACCAAAACTAAGTCGGCATCCTCTAATTTTTGAGTGGTATTAAAGCCTTCGTTAGAAAGTATGGAAGCAACAATTTCGCTATCGCTAAAATTCATAGCACAGCCATAACTTTCTATAAAAAGTTTACGAGTGTTAGTTGTTTTTGCTTCTAAGTTAAGGGCTTCTCCCTGTTTCGTTTCGTCTATAGTTTTCTCCATAAAATGTGTCTGAAATTGTAGTTCAGTCAATAAGTATGCAAAGTTACAATTATTTTTCACACTGTGACAAAGTGTCATATAATATTAATTTGTTTGCTTATTATGTACTTCATTAGGTCTATATAATAGGTTGCTGTCTTTGATGAAGAAGAAACGTTATAATGAATTAAACATAATTTCTTGGTTTAATCCGCCTATTTATAATTGAATAAACTGGTGTGTTTTTATATCAAAATTGACGAAATATAATAGAGGAAGCTTTAAAAATTAGGAACATGTACTTTTTTTGACATACATTTGTAGCCTTAAAAAACGTGAAATGGCAAAGAATTTAGTAATTGTTGAGTCTCCTGCAAAGGCAAAAACAATCGAGAAATTTTTAGGAAAAGATTTTAAAGTAGAATCCAGTTTTGGGCATATAGCCGATTTACCTTCCAAGGAATTAGGTGTTGATGTTGATGGCGATTTTAAACCTAAGTATGAGGTTTCTAAAGATAAAAAAGCGGTTGTAAAAAAACTTAAAGATTTAGCAAAAAAAGCAGAAACTGTTTGGCTAGCAAGTGATGAGGATCGCGAGGGAGAAGCTATTGCGTGGCATTTAGCAGAGTCTTTAAAATTAGATAAAGACAAAACAAAACGTATTGTATTTCACGAAATTACTAAAACAGCTATAAAAAAAGCTATCGAAAACCCACGCGGCATTGATTATGATTTGGTGGATGCTCAGCAAGCCCGACGTGTATTAGATAGAATTGTAGGTTATGAATTGTCGCCAGTTTTATGGCGTAAAGTAAAAGGAGGCCTTTCAGCAGGACGTGTACAGTCCGTATCTGTACGATTAATTGTAGAGCGCGAAAGAAGTATTCAAGGCTTTAAGCCAGTTGCTTCTTATAGAATAGATGCCGAATTTTCAAACGAATCCGGTCATACTTTTAAAGCTAAATTACCTAAGAATTTTTCGTCAAAAGAAGAAGCTCAGGCATTTTTAGAAACGAACGCTAATGCAACGTTTAAAGTAGGTGATTTAGTTAAAAAGCCTGCTAAAAAATCGCCAGCACCACCGTTTACAACGTCAACTTTACAACAAGAAGCGGCACGTAAATTATATTTCTCAGTAAGTAAAACCATGACTATGGCGCAGCGTCTATACGAAGCCGGTTTAATTACTTATATGAGAACAGATAGTGTAAATCTTTCTGATGAAGCTAGAAAAGGTGCTCAAGCTGAAATAGAAAGTGCTTATGGTGCTAAATTTAGTAAACCAAGAACATATAAAGGAAAGTCTAAAGGGGCTCAAGAGGCTCACGAAGCCATTCGTCCAACTGATTTTTCTAACCATACTGTAAATATGGACCGCGATCAAGCGCGTTTGTATGACTTAATATGGAAGCGTGCTATAGCATCTCAAATGAGTGATGCAGAGTTGGAACGTACAAATTTAAAGATTGAAGCCTCTACTCACGATGAAACGTTTACAGCTAATGGTGAAGTTATTACGTTTGAAGGTTTCTTAAAAGTGTATTTAGAAGGTACCGATGATGAAGATGTAGAGCAAGATGGTATGTTGCCAGCTATGAAAGTAAATGAAGCCTTACTAAATAGTTACATAACAGCAACCGAGCGTTATACTAGGCCACCTGCACGTTTTACAGAAGCAGCTCTGGTTAAGAAATTAGAGGAGTTGGGTATTGGACGTCCGTCTACATATGCACCAACTATTTCAACTATTCAAAATAGAAACTATATAGAAAAAGGCACCGTTGATGGTGTGGATCGTGATTACACCTTGCTAACACTTAAAGATGGTGTTGTTGAAAATAAGGTGCTTACTGAAAAGGTAGGTTCTGATAAAGGGAAGCTTGTACCAACGGATATTGGTATGATTGTTACCGATTTTTTAGTTAATCATTTTGATGCTATTTTAGATTATAACTTTACAGCAAAAGTAGAGGAAGATTTTGATGAAATAGCGGAAGGTAAAGTGAACTGGACTAAAATGATGAAAGACTTTTATAAAGACTTTCATCCTATCGTAATAGATGTTCAGGAAAATGCCGAAAGAGAATCTGGTGAGCGTATTTTAGGAAAAGATCCTAAAACAGGTAAGCAAGTTAGTGTGCGTTTAGGGAAATTTGGACCAATGGTTCAGATTGGAACTGTTGATGATGAAGAGAAACCACAGTTTGCTAGTTTGTCGCCAGACCAACAATTAAATACAATTACCTATGAGGAGGCAATGGATTTATTTCAATTGCCAAAAGCATTAGGGGAGTATGAAAATTTACCAGTTGAAGTTAATAATGGCCGTTACGGACCATATGTTAAGTTTGGCGATCAATTTGTTTCTTTACCAAAAGGAACCGACCCGTTAAGTGTAGAGTTGGATGATGCGATTGTTATTATAAAAGAAAAACAAAAAGCTGACGCTCCCATATATATGTATAAGGATTTACCTGTTCAAAAAGGTAAAGGACGTTTTGGGCCATTTATAAAATGGAACAATATGTTTATAAATGTGAATAAAAAATACGATTGGGATAATTTATCAGATGCGGATATCGTTCAGTTAATTGAAGATAAAATCCAAAAAGAGATAGATAAAGTTATTCATAATTGGGAAGATGCCGGAATCCGTGTTGAAAAAGCACGTTGGGGTCGTCATAATATTGTAAAAGGTAAAACGAAAGTTGAGTTACCTAAAACGCATGACGTGTCTGAAATGACCTTAGAAGAAGCAGAGGCTATTTTAGAAAAAAATGCGCCTAAGAAAAAAGCGACCAAAAAGAAGGCAGCTCCTAAAAAGAAAAGTACAGCTAAGAAAACAGCTACAAAGAAAAAAACAACTACTAAAAAGAAATAATAGCTAATGAATTTTAATTTTTTGACCCCAGTACCCGATAGTGTTCTAAATCATAACGAATTATTATCACCGCAAGCGCTCGGAAAAAAAATTAGAATTCATTCAGTCGAACACGGTAAACCAGATTTAGATGGTGTGCAATTAGCAATTATTGGTGTTTTAGAAAATAGGAATGCGGTTGATTATATAGGGGAGGATTTTAATTTAAATGAAATTAGAAAATCCCTTTACGCACTCTTTCCTGGTAATTGGCATACCGAAATAGCCGATTTAGGCGATATTCAAAAAGGCGAATCTATTGAGGATACCTACTATGCTGTTAGAACGGCTGTCTCTTTGTTAATTCCCAAAGGCGTAATTCCTATAGTTTTAGGAGGGAGTCAAGACTTAACCTATCCCATGTATCGGGCATACGATGCTTTAATGCCTATGGTTAATATTGCTAATGTCGATTCTAAATTCGATTTAGGCGATTCTACAAAACCTATAAAGAATAAAAGTTTTGTTGGTAAGATTATACTTAACGAGCCATATAATTTATTTAATTACGCTACAATTGGGTATCAAACCTATTTCAATTCTCAAGAAGAAATAGATTTAATGGATCAATTGTATTTTGAATCGTATCGATTGGGAGCGGTTTCAAACGATATAACCTTGGTTGAGCCAGCATTAAGAGATGCGAATATTGTGAGTATAGATTTAGGATCTGTAAAAGGGTCGGAAGTCGGAATCAAACAACAAGAATCACCTAATGGATTTGATGGGAAGGAAATCTGTGCCATCTCTCGTTATGCAGGTATTAGTAATAAAGTAACGTCGTTCGGTATTTTTGAGTATAAACCATCCAGTATAGATGATTTAACATCAGGTCTTGTTGCGCAGATGTTATGGTATTTTATTGAAGGCGTAAATTACCGAATTAAAGATGATGACTTTTCTAACGAAAATAATTACCAGAAATTCATAACTTTGGTGGATCACCAAGAGCTGATTTTTTACAAAAGTATCAAAACGGGGCGTTGGTGGATTGAAATACCTTTTTTAGAAGAAATAAATAATAAATTAAAAAGGCATACGTTATTACCATGTACACATGAAGACTATCAGGAAGCCTGTAAGAATAATGTTCCTGAAAGATGGTATAAAGCGTACCAAAAGAACTGTGTTTAGAACTTTAACATTTTAAAGAGTCGACTCATCGATTAACCGCATTTTTGTGCGTTAAAGCGGTTAGTTTTCGGAAAAAAAAGTTGTTTTTTACAAATTATATAAATATGTTTACGCTCTTAAAAATTTTAAGGCCAAAATAATTAACCTCGAGTATTCTATGGATATGAAAAAATTAATTTTATTAACTGCAATTTTAGCTGTGCTTACTAGCTGTGGATCTGGTGACAGAGGACAACTTGTAGGAGTTAAAGGAAAGAAATGGCATCCCGAAAAACCGTTTGGAATGGAACTAGTTCCAGGAGGTGCTTTTATTATGGGTAAAGCAGACGACGATCTTGCTGGTGTGAACGATGCGCCTGCAAAAACAGTTACGGTTCGTTCTTACTATATGGATGCAACTGAGATTACAAATTCAGAGTATAAGCAATTTGTAGAGTGGGTACGTGATTCAACAATTAGAACACGTTTAGCTATTCTAGCTGATGAGGTTGGTTTAACACAAGCAGACGCAGGTACTATTGGTGATTATGCTTTTGTTGATTCAGATCCAGAAAATATGTCTGTGTATGAGAAGTACATGTATGATAATTATTCAGGGTTAGGTCCAACAGGTTATGAAGGTCGTAAATTAAATAATGATATTGAAATTGAATTCGATACAGCTAATTATTTAGATGAATATTATGCAGAAGTAATGGATACCATGTATTTACCTTTAGAGGAGTCTTATAATGGTCAGCGTACTTGGGATGTTAAGAAATTTAAATTCCAATACACGTACATGGATATTGAGAAGGCTGCTAAAATGCATAACAAAGGTAAAAAGCGTTCTGATTTCTTAATTACAGAAGCTGTTGAAGTATATCCAGATACTACAGCTTGGATTCGTGATTTTGCTTATTCTTACAATGAGCCAATGCATAACGATTATTTCTGGCATGCTGCTTATGATGAGTATCCTGTAGTTGGTGTGTCTTGGAAACAAGCAAATGCTTTTTGTGAATGGCGTACGCTTTACCACAATGCTTACAGAAAAGAAAAGAAACAACATAATGTAGCTAAGTACCGTTTACCTTCAGAAGCTGAATGGGAATATGCAGCACGTGGTGGTTTGCAAGCAGCAACTTACCCTTGGGGTGGGCCTTACACTAAAAACGACAGAGGTTGTTTTATGGCTAACTTTAAACCTTTACGAGGAGATTATGCAGCAGATCAAGCATTATATACGGTAGAAGCTAAGTCTTACGAGGCAAACGATTATAACTTATATAACATGTCTGGTAATGTTTCTGAATGGGTACATGCATCTTACGATCCATCTTCTTATGAATTTGTTTCTAGTATCAACCCAAGTGTAAATGATATCAACAACAATCGTAAAGTTGTTCGTGGTGGATCTTGGAAAGATGTAGCATACTATTTACAAGTAAGTTCAAGAGATTACGAATATGCTGATTCGGCAAGAAGTTATATTGGCTTCAGAACCGTACAAGATTATTTAGGTACAGATATTACACTAAACGGTCTTAACTAATAGAAAATTAAACTAAACTTTAAACTAATAATTAACTTAATTAAAATTAAAAATTATGGCACAATCAAAAGGATTTAAGAAATTTATGGCAATGGCTTACGGGTTAGGTGCATCTGTAGTTATTGTTGGTGCTTTATTCAAAATTACGCATTTTGAATTAGGCCCATTAACAGGTAATGTAATGTTAACAATTGGTCTTGTTGCAGAAGCATTAATCTTCGCGATTTCTGCCTTTGAACCTGTAGATAATGAATTAGACTGGTCTTTAGTATATCCAGAATTAGCTGGAGGACAAAAAACAGCAACTAAAAAAGCTGCTAAAGCTCAACCAGAAGAAACTCAAGGATTATTATCTCAAAAATTAGATAACTTATTAAAAGAAGCTAAAATTGATGGTGAATTAATGGCTTCTTTAGGAAACAGTATTAAAAACTTTGAAGGTGCTGCAAAAGGAATTGCTCCTACAGTAGATTCAATTGCTGCAACTAAAAAATATGGTGAAGAATTATCTTTAGCAGCTGCACAAATGGAGTCTTTAAATAGCCTTTACAAAGTACAATTAGAAAGTGTTAATCGTCAAGCTTCTATTAACGAAGAGTCAGTTGAAAACGCACAGAAATTAAAAGAGCAAATGCAATCATTAGCTTCTAACTTATCATCTTTAAACGGTGTTTACGGTGGTATGTTAACTGCAATGAACAAAAACTAATTAGGTTTTTGAATTATCAATTTTAATAATTAACAAAAAACTAAATTAGAAATGGCAGGAGGAAAATTATCTGCAAGGCAGAAAATGATTAACTTGATGTATTTGATCTTCATTGCAATGTTAGCATTGAATATGTCAAAAGAAGTGCTTTCAGCATTCGGCTTAATGAACGAAAAATTAGTCGAGTCTAACGAAGCTACTACTGAAAGAAACCAAGCTTTTATGGCTGGTTTGGAAGAAAAAGTTAACGAGCAACCAGCTAAATACCAACCATTAAAAGCTCAAGCTGATCAAATTAATGCATTAGCAAGCGACTTTAATTCGTATTTAACTGAATTAAAAAATCAAATGACCGCTACCGTTGACAATCCTCAAGATTATGAGGTTATGGATAAAGGTGATTTTTTAGATAACTTATTTTACAAAGGCGATAACTTAAAGCCAGAAGGACAAGAATTTTTAGACAAGATTACAGCTTTTAGAGAAGGTGTATCTGCAGTTTTAAAAACCAATCCTGATATGGCGGGTATAGCTGCAGATGTTGAGAAGAAATTTGCAACTGATGAAGTTACAAACCGTGATGGTAATAAAGTTGATTGGTTAAGCTACCACTATAAAGGATTTCCTTTAGTAGCTTCATTAACTAAAATGACTCAGTTACAAGCAGATGTTAAAACAACGCAATCTGAAGTTTTATCAGCTATGTTAGCAGGTAAATTAAAAAGAGAAGCGTCTTTAACAAACTTTGATGCGATTGTTGTACCAAGTAAAACAGCTTTCTTCTCAGGAGAAAACTTTACAGGAACAATTATCTTAGGTAAAAAAGATAACACGTTACAAGCTGATAAAGTAATCATTAATGGTGAAGAGTTAGCTAAAGAATCTATGCAAGCTGGTAAAACAATCTTAGATTTCCCTGCAGGTGCTGTTGGTGAAAGAGAGATTACTGGTGAGTTTCAATTTAAGGAAGGTGATTCTATTATCTCAATTCCAGTTAAAAGTACTTACGCTGTAGTACCTAAACCAAACTCTGCAACTATTTCTGCAGATAAAATGAATGTAGTTTACCGTGGTGTTTCTAACCCAATGACTATTTCTTTTGCAGGTATTCCAGATAATCAAGTAACAGCTAGTGCAGCAGGTTTAAAGAAAGCTTCAGGTACTGGTAAATATGTTATGAACCCAGGTTCTGGTCGTGAAGTAACAATTAACGTTAGAGGTACTTTACCTGATGGTTCTCCAGTAGGTGATAAAGCAACTTTCAGAATTAAAGATATTCCAAAACCAACAGGATCTATTAGTGGTCAAACAGGTATTGTGAAATTACCTCGTAACAGTGTTGAAATTTCAACTATTGGTGCGTTGTTAGATGAATTTGATTTTGAATTACCAATCCAAGTAACTTCATTTAAAATGAAAGTACCAGGACAGCCTTCTGTTAATGTAAACGGAACAAAATTAAACAGTCAAGCTAAAAATGCTTTACGTAAAGCAAAACGAGGAGATCAAGTATCTTTCTTTGATATTAAAGCTCAAATTAGAGGTAACTCATCTTATAAGTTAAAAGGTGTTTCTCCGGTAATTGTTGAATTAGCAAATTAATATAGGACTTAACTAGTTATAAGCCCTAATAATTAAAATTAAAACCGATGAATTATAAAAGTTTTTTATTAACCGTTTTAGGAATGTCTTTTGTGGCAACTTCTTTTGCTCAAGCAAATTTGTTGAGTGCTAAATCACCTGATGAAATTGGTGTGCGTACAGAAGCTCAAAAGGAAGTGGACAATGATAAACCATTAGAGTATGGTTATGTAGATGATAGAGATATTCTTTATTCTAAAATGACATGGGAACGCGTTGTTCTTGATGAGCGTGTTAACTTTCCGTTGTACTATCCAGTAGATACGAACAATATTGGTAAGCATAGACGTTCTTTATTTGATGTTATTTGGAAGAATGTTAAAAACGGAAACATAGAAACCGTTTATGACGATTCATATTTTACAGCACAACGTACGTTAAAAGATTTACGTACTAGTATGGCTAAGGTTGATACATTAGATATCGGTTATGAGCAATATAATGCAGATGGATATGTATCTCCAGAATATATTATTGAGCGTAATATTTCATCTTATGATGTTAGCGCTTACCTTGTGAAAGGGTTATGGTATTTTGATAAGCGTCAAGCTGAAATGAAGTATCGTTTAATTGGTATTGCTCCAGCAGCACCAGATGTTAACTTTATTGATTCAGATGATGAAGCTAATAAAGAACCTATTCCTTTATTTTGGATATTTTACCCAGATGCACGTGATATTTTACATGAAGCTAAAGCATTTAATAATGAAAATAGCTCTGTACCATTTTCGTTCGATCACTTGTTAAATTCTAGACGTTTTAACGGCTATATTTATAAAGAAGAAAACGTTTATGGTGACCGTAAAGTAACCGAGTATATTGCTGAAAATGCATTAATGCAATTATTAGAATCGGATAGAATCAAAGATAAGATTCGTAATTTCGAACTAGATATGTGGGCTTACTAATTACAAGTTCCTAATCATAATAAAAAACGCCCACTTTTATAAGTGGGCGTTTTTTATTACATTTTGTTGTGGCTGTTTAAAAGCGCAGTACCTTTGTTGTATGAAAGTAGATTATTTTATTGTTGGTTTAGGATTAGCAGGTGTCGCTTTTTGTGAGCAATTACGTCAAGCTAACAAAACTTTTTTAGTGTTTGATGATAGTTCACAACAAGCTTCGGTTGTAGCTGCAGGAATGTATAATCCAGTTATTTTAAAACGGTTTACTGCTGTTTGGATGGCTGATGAGCAATTGGAGTTAGCTATTTCTCAATACCAAAATATTGAAAAACGTTTAGGAGTTATTCTTGATCATAAATTGAAAATATACCGACGCTTCAATTCTATCGAAGAACAAAACACCTGGTTTGAAGCTTCTGATAATCCTAAATTAGAGCATTATTTATCAACCAATATTATACCGAATACGAATACATTTATAGATGCCCCACATGGTTTAGGGGAGGTGCAAAATGCAGGTCGGATAGATACGCATATGCTCATTTCAATGTATAAAGAGGAACTTTTAGCTACTAATCAATTAGTAACTAATTCATTTGATTATCACGCTTTAGAAATCACTAATGATTACTTACAATATGATTCTTATCAGGCTTCTCAAATTGTTTTTTGCGAAGGTTTCGGTTTGCATAAAAATCCATATTTTAATTATTTACCACTTAATGGAACCAAAGGGGAAGTGTTAACAATAAAGGCTCCCGATTTAAAAATAGATTATGCGGTGAAATCAGGGGTGTTTATTATGCCGGAATCAGAAGACCATTATTATGTTGGGGCGACTTATAATTGGAAAGACAAAACCAATTTACCAACTGTAGAAGCAAAAGAAGAGCTACTAGCTAAATTAAAAACGTTTATCTCCTGTTCGTTTGAAGTTGTCAGGCATGATGCAGGAATTAGGCCTACAGTAAATAACAGACGCCCGTTAGTTGGTACACATTTTAATTATAAAAATATGCATGTGTTAAACGGTTTAGGTACACGTGGGGTTATGATAGCACCATACGCGGCTAAGGAGTTATTTAATTTTATAGAAACTGCCCAGCCTATGAATCCTGAAATTAGTATTGACCGTTTTAAGGTTTAATTTTATTCTTATCGTAGCTAACAAAGATATTTATCCAAATATTTCTCGATAAACGCATAATTATAGGGGCACATACTATTAGGGTACCTACAATAGCTATAAATGCTGTTAATAAGCCGCTTCCTAGAAATACAAAACTTATAATAAAAGCAGCTACTGCAAAAGCAATACCTACGGCATAACTAACATACATAGACCCATAAAAGAATGACGGTTCAATACGGTATTTAAAATGACATTTTGAACAGGTTTCATTCATGTCTAAAACCTCTTTAAGAATGTAAGGGTTCTTATTAACATACATAGATTCTTGATGGCATTTTGGGCAAGCACCGGTAAAAATACTATAAAGCTTTGTTCCTTTTGTTATCATTTTTATTAGTTTATTTTTGCATCTTGTAAGAATTACAAAATTAGCCTTTTATTTAATATAGTCCTGTAACAATTGTAACATAATGCTTAATATTCACAATCTTTCTGTATCCTTCCAAGGTGATTATCTTTTTGAAGAAATAACCTTTAAAATAACGGCAGGTGACCGCATTGGACTTATAGGTAAAAATGGTGCTGGTAAATCTACCATGCTAAAAATTTTAGCTAAAGATATGGAGCCTGACTCAGGTCAGCTAGCATCTGATAAAAGTTTAAGATTAGGTTTCTTAAAACAAGATATCGATTTTGTTTTAGGGCGTACAGTTTTAGAAGAATCTTATGAGGCTTTTAAAGAAATTAAAGAAGTAGAAGCCAAGTTAGAGTATATTAATAACCAATTAGCTGAACGTACCGATTACGAAAGTGAAGGCTATAATCAATTAATGATTGATGTTAATGATTTGCAACATCAGTACGAAATTTTAGGAGGTTATAACTATCAAGGTGAAACAGAGAAAATTTTACAAGGACTCGGATTTAAACGTGAAGATTTTAATAAACTAACCGATACATTTTCTGGAGGTTGGCGTATGCGTATCGAGTTAGCTAAGTTACTATTACAGAATAATGATTTATTACTTTTAGATGAGCCTACCAATCACTTAGATATCGAATCTATAATTTGGTTAGAAGGCTTTTTAAATAACTATTCCGGAGCAGTGGTTATTGTTTCTCACGATAAAATGTTTCTAGATAATGTAACCAATCGTACTATTGAAATTTCATTAGGGCGTATTTACGATTATAATAAACCGTATTCGCAGTTTTTGGTATTACGAAAAGAAATCAAGGAGCAACAGTTGGCTACACAAAAGAACCAACAAAAGGAGATTGAGCAAACCGAAAAGTTAATTGAAAAATTCCGAGCAAAGGCTTCTAAGGCTACCATGGCTCAGTCTCTAATTAAAAAATTAGATCGCATGGATCGGGTAGAGGTTGATGAGGATGATAATAGTGTAATGACACTTAATTTTCCTGTTTCTGTTATTCCAGGTAAAGTTGTTGTCGAAGCAGAAGGGATTACCAAAAGTTATGGCGATCTAACCGTTTTAAATAACATCGATTTACATATTGCTCGAGATATCAAAACGGCTTTTGTAGGGCAAAATGGTCAAGGTAAATCTACTTTAGCCAAAATTATTGTTGGTGAATTAAAACATGAGGGTTCCCTAAAATTAGGGCATAACGTTGAAATAGGTTACTTCGCTCAAAATCAGGCAGAGTATTTAGATGGTAATAAAACTGTTTTAGATATTATGATTGATGCGGCAAATGAAAAGAACAGAAGTCGCGTTCGTGATATATTAGGTTCATTTTTATTTAGAGGTGATGAAGTTGAAAAATATGTTCGTGTATTATCAGGTGGTGAACGAAATAGGTTAGCTTTAGCTAAATTAATGCTTCAGCCTTTTAATGTGCTTGTTATGGATGAGCCAACAAACCATTTAGATATAAAATCTAAAAACGTACTAAAAGATGCTTTAAAACGGTTTGAAGGGACTTTAATATTGGTGTCACACGATCGTGATTTTCTTCAAGGTTTAACCGATACGGTTTACGAGTTTAAAGATCATAAAATAAAAGAGTATTTAGGGAATATAGATTTTTACCTACAACAACGTAATGTTGAAAATTTACGTGAAGTGGAAAAGCGTGATGTTGAAAAGCAAGCTCCTAAAAAGAACACGAAAGCCAGTTATGAAAGTCAGAAGAAAGTAAAATCTTTAAAAAATAAGTTGAGTAATATAGAGTCGAAAATTCAACAATTGGAAAAAGATATTAAAGAGATAGACGTTGAGTTAGCTACTAATTATGATGAAGTGGTGTCAAATCCAGGTTTCTTTGATAAATATCAGGCAAAAAAAGATTCCTTAGAAATCTTAATGATGGATTGGGAAACAGTTCAGGAAGCATTAGATAAATTGGGATAATTAGTTCTAAGATATTGATAATGAATTATTGTAGACAATGTAATTCATCGATTAAATTTGTTTTTAAACTAAAATCATCTTAATATTGTTAAGATTTTTATCCCAAATTTATCATCTATGAAAGCTATTAAATTATCATTAATATGTTTGTTTATAACTACCGTATCTTTTGCAGGTATATCAACAAAAGAAAAAGCAGCACTTGTTGCTTTATATAATGCAACAAACGGGACACAATGGTCTACATCTTGGGATTTAAATAGCCCTGTTAGCTCTTGGTATGGTGTTTCTATTAAAAACGATAAGGTTGTTAGTTTAAGTTTGGAGCGGAATAACCTTCAAGGTATTCTACCTGATGCGATAGGAGATTTAGTTTATTTAGAAAATTTAAATTTTGGATTAAATCGTATAACTGGAACAATTCCAAATACCATTGGTAGCTTAAGTAATTTAAAAACCTTAAACTTATCTATGAATCAGCTTGAAGGCAACTTGCCTTTAGCTTTAACACAGTTATCAAATTTACGTGTTTTAGAATTAGGGAGTAATAATTTAAGTGGTACGATACCGTCACAAATTAATGCTTTAAGTAATTTAGAGAAATTAAGTCTTATAGATAATAAAATTAGTGGTGAAATTCCATCTGAAATAATGGAATTGTCAAAGCTTAAAGAGCTGGTTTTAGCAAGTAATGAGCTTTCAGGGGATGTTCCTTTTGAGCCTTCTTTTTTTCCTAACTTGAAAACCTTTATGGTAAGTGATAATAATCTAAATCAAGAGTATATTAGTATTATAAATGGAAATAACCCTAATATGATTGACTTAAATTCCGGATCAGTTATTTCAGATAATGATTAAAACATATTAAAATATAGTATTGAAAAGAGGTTATTTTATATAACCTCTTTTTTTTTGTAACTTCATAAAATGTTAGAACACTATTTTCAATGTCCGTATTGTTGGGAGCGAATATCTATGCTTTTAGATCGCTCACAACCTGAACATGTGTATATTGAAGATTGTGAAGTGTGCTGTAATCCTATAGAAATATCGGTGGGATTTGCTAACACGATTTTGAATACTTTTGAAGTTAGAAGTATAGAATAATATTTTTATATAAAATACTTGGTATTTCTAAAAAGTATTGTATATTTGCAGTCCGAAACAATTAGGTCGGCATTATGAACCGAAAGTTAAAAGCTAAGAAAATTGTTTCAGGTACAAATCGCGGGATAGAGCAGTAGGTAGCTCGTCGGGCTCATAACCCGAAGGTCACTGGTTCGAGTCCAGTTCCCGCTACTAAATTTAATCGTATTAAAAACAGCGGTTTGACTTTCGTCAAACCGTTTTTTTATGCATACAATTTTTGATTATCTTGCAGTCGAATTGCAAAATGAATACGAAAGTGAATACGATTTACATTTGAAAAAAAATTTTTCCACCCCTAAAATCTACTCAGCCAATGGCGATTTAAAAAAGCGTTGGTATATCTATTTTTCTTATCGCGATCCCGACTCGGGGAAACTTGTTAGGCAAACCCCTGTTTATGCGAATGCGAATAAATATAAAACCAAAGAAGAAAGATTATCTGTTTTAGTTGCTTATCGTAAAGCCTTATTCAAGCTACTTAAAAAAGGTTATAGCCCATATTCAGACAATAAGAAGATTCATGTTCATTTGACTAATAAAAACAGTCAGTCAACAAATACCAATATAACTACTTCGTTAAATAACCAAGGTCATTCCGATATTGAAAAGATTAAGCAAGTAAGTATGGGATATAAGGAAGCCTTTGCTTTTGGGTTAAAGCAAAAGGAGAAGCTGATAAACAATACTACCAAGAGAAGTTTTGAAAACAGATTGAAAAACTTTATAAAATGGGTTGAACAAACACATCCTAATGTCCAAGGAATTGATGAAATTAATAAAAAATTGATTTCAGAGTTTTTAAGTGATACATTGGAAAGAACAAGTCCGCGAAACCGAAATAATTTCCGAACCGATTTAGGAAGTATCATGCAAGTCTTATTTGATAATGACATTGTTCAAATGAATGTCATTAAACAGATTCCTGTTTTAAAAGCTATACCCAAACGGAATAAAACCTATACTCAAGATACCCAAGAAGAGATTTTCGATTATTTGGAAAAAGAAGATACTAATCTGTTGTTGTTTATAAAGTTCATTTCTTATAATTTTTTAAGACCTATTGAAGTCTGTAGGCTCAAAGTGGGGGATATAGATTTAAAAAATAAAACAATCAAATTCCAAGCGAAGAACAGTCCGATTAAAACCAAAATAATACCTGATTTACTTATAAAGGAATTGCCAGACCTTACAAAATTAAAGAAAAGAGATTCGTTGTTTACACCTAATGCTATAGGTGCAGAGTGGAACACTGATTTAGAGAATAAGCGAGATTATTATTCTAAGCGATTTAAGCGTGTAGTAAAAAATCATTTTGGTTTAGGGAAAGATTATGGTTTATATAGCTTTAGACATACCTATATCACTAAATTATATAGACATTTGGTAAAAGAATCTTCACCTTTTGAAGCCAAAAGTAAATTAATGCTTATTACTGGTCATACATCTATGTCTGCTTTAGAAAAGTATTTGCGTGATATTGATGCCGAATTACCAGAAGATTATTCACACATGTTAGAATCGTAATTAGTTTAAGAAATGAAAGAGACTTTAAATGAGGTATATGATGATATGACTAAGCGGTTATACATGCCAATGGTTTTCTATATACCAAGACGGATTTGGAATCAGTTTGAAGGCGAGAATTGGAGTGATGAGATGTATAATGAACTCTTTGATAGGGTTGTGCTTATAAAATCAGATGGGGCTAGTTCTCTTTTAAGCAAAGAGCGTGCAAGCCAATATTTAATAATAAAGAAAGAACGCTTAGATAAGCTTACTTTTAAACTGTTAGAGCTTCAAAAGAACTTAGATGATAAACAGTTCAAATTTATATTAAGTAAATATGTTAGCCAATTAGATTTTTGTAGAAAAGTGTCCATTTGGATGTTGCAAAATGTAAAAGTAGATGTAGAATACTTGAATACTGATATGTTTTTGGCTTTCCAATTACAACAAACAGCTTTTCAAGAGCATTGGATATATGTTCAAGAAAACTTTTCCAAATCTTGTGAAAGCGATGATATACGCAAAACTGATTTTTTAGGTGATTCCGATTTAAAGTCCTTACAAGATTTAATGAATTCCACAGGTGTTTTGTCTGATACCATTAAAGATAAACAAAACAGCAAAGTTGTGCCTGTAGCAACAAAAGAATTGAAACAATCTAAAAAAGAAAAAAAAGAGCTTGTTACAGAAGAAGAAGCTACAGCTTTTTTATTGCGAACTGTATTTAACATGGATTCATAATTACTCAAATTTTAACAAATGACCAAAACAAAATCTGTCGAGACGGAAGATACTTCAATTAATTTTAGGTTGCCTAGGGAGTTAAAAACAATAATAAAGAATAAGGCCCAAGAAAATAAAAAGACGACATCTAATTATGTTAGAGATTTATTAGAACGTATACATAATGGAGATTATTGTCATAAGCAAAACGTTGAAAATAAGATTAAATCATTTCTGTTTTCGAAAGAGTTTTTACAGTTGCTGATTTGGATTTCTAAGAAAAATAGAGATTCTAAGTGTGTTGAAGATGTTTTGGAGCTAAATGGCTATGTAAAGACTTTAAAGAGAGTAGACGGTAATTTGCCTAGTATTCTAGTAGGAGAATTTGATAAGGTTTTAAATAGTGTGCTTATTCTTAGATCAGATGAATTAAGAAAGCTTAAAAAGTATGAATTTATTAATTCAATTCAGGAATCTAAGAAGTTTAATTTCGAAAAGATTGATGATTTTTTCCTAAATAATTCTAAGTTTAAAGAGTTTATAGAAATGAAAGGCGAAGGGGTTGTTGTTCCAAAATTACCTTTAGGGATGTTTCCAAAGAAATAAAATCAAACAATATATTTTGTGATAATATATGTGATAAATTTGTGATTAAAAATTATCACAAATTTATTTTCAAAAATCATACCCTTGATTTTGACTAAATTTGTAGTCAAATACAGTTATATTTTATGGTTTAAAGCTGTTCTATTTAGTTTTGTTGTTAAATATGTCTCTGAAATATGTGATACATTTTTCTAGACTTTAGTTTGTTGTTGTATAATTCCATTTTTTGAGATATAGTTTTCTAAACATTTATAGTCAAATCAGAATTATAATTTACAATCTTAATCATGATAAATAAATTCAAATAATTATAGTATGAAATAAGCTATTAAAATAGGCTTTTGCAATAGCAAAACCAGGGTTAATATATGATGATACTTATAGAAGTACTTTAGTGAAAAGTTAATGAGTTTTTACTTGTTTTTTACCACAGTACTTTGTTGGCAATAGTATCTTATTTTTTGATCACTTTTTTAAAACCTTTATTGCCCTGATCATCTTCTAACTCAACAAAATAAATTCCGTTTGTTAATAAGGAAATATCGATAGAACCGACATCTTCATGCGTCAGCACGAGTCTTCCATTTGAGTCATAAACACGAATGGAATTTAAAGTGCAATTACATTCAATCGTCAAGGTTCTTTCTGAGGGAACAGGATAAAGGATGAAATCGCTAAGCCGATGGGAAGGATTGCCTAAAACGCCTCCAAATTCAAACCATGCCACCGTATCATCGTGTATGGAAGCTGAAAGGACATCTGTATTACCATCACCGTTTAAATCTGCCGCATAAACCGATCTCACTCCATCTTGATTTGATGATATTATTTGACGAAGAGAAAAACTTCCAAGACCATTTAAGTTTTCGTACCATCCAACAGTATCATCCATCCAAGAACCCGAAATAACATCCATATCCCCATCTCCATCAATGTCTTCGGCATATACGCTATGTGCACCACCTGCTGATGACGTCAAATTGATTTGGATGCCAAAGTCCCCTAGTCCGTCTTCATTTTCGTACCAGGACACCTTATTATCACGACTTGAAGCTGAAAGCACATCCACGTCTCCATCACCGTCAATGTCGACTGCATAAACAGAAGCTGCACCATCTGCGCTTGTAGTAATAATTAATGGTGCCGAAAAATTTCCCAATCCATCGGTATTTTCGAACCATGCAATTTTATCATCTCTGGCTGACGCACTTATTACATCCATGTCTCCATCCCCGTCAATATCTTCCGAATAGACCGCAAATGGGTTGTCAACGTTGACGGTTATTATTTGTTCGGGACCAAATGACCCTTGCCCATCGGTATTTTCAAACCAGGAAACCGTGTTTTCCTCTTCAGACGACCCAATAATATCAATGTCTCCATCACCATCGATGTCGGCAGCAAATGCATCGTAAGGGCGAATCATATCGGTGGATATAACTATCTGGGGTCCGAAGTTTCCCAGACCATCAGTGTTTTCGTACCAGGCAATCTTATTATCGAATAGAGAGCTCGAATACGCATCCAGATCTCCATCCGAATCCAAGTCGGCAGTATGAACAGAGGTAGCGAAATCGGCCTCTAAAGTAATAACTCGTTCAGCACTGAAAGTTCCTTGCCCATCGATATTTTCATACCAAGCGATTTTGTCATCAAAGGACGAAGCCGACAATACATCTTTATCCCCATCTCCATCAATGTCTGCGGCGACTACAGAATTCGCATAGTCTGCATTATCTGAAATCACTATTGGAGATCCGAATTGGGCTGAAACATTTGTGTAAATTAATATTGTCGTAAGTACCTTAATCAATGTTTTCATGTTAATCAGAATTTGGTTTTAATATGTCTTGTCCTGAAATATGGCTACAGGTTAAAATTGAATTTACGCTGATAATTTATATACCATATTCGGTGTTTTATAGTCTAAAGATAAATGTAATCTTATTTGGTTGTATAAATTAATTGCATTTTTTGTAGCTCTTTTCGCGTGGGCCACGTTATCAAAGGTCTGGTCGAGATAAAATTCGTCTTTTAATATGCCATTAACACGTTCTGCCATTGCATTTTCGTAACAATGATTTTCTTCAGTCATACTAATATCTATTTTTTTTCTTTTTAATATTTGCGTGTATACATTGCTACAATATTGTATTCCTCTATCGGAATGATGTATGAGTCGATTAATGTTTTTAGCTTGATAAATGGCTTTATTTAGACCTCTTACACAACCTTTAAGTTCAAGGCTATCACTTAGGTCATATCCTATGATTTTCCTTGAATACATATCTGTTATTGGCGCTAAGTAACAAAAGCCTTTAATAGTTTTTATGTAGGTAATATCGCTTACCCACACTTGGTTTGGCCTTGTAATTTCCATATCTTTTATCAGGTTATTGTATTTATAAAAACGGTGATAAGAGTTTGTAGTTCTGGCACTGGTTCTCTTTCTAAGAGTAAGCATATTATGCTTTCTAAGCACACTAAATAAAGTATCTCTACCCACTTTAAGATTGGCTTTGTAAAACTCATTATCTAAAGATCTAATGAGTTTACGCACACCTTCTCTAGGAAGGAATTTACGTTTTCTACTGACTATTTTTATAATCTGTTGTTCCAGTATTAAACGCTTATCAGCTCTAGATTTGTATTTATAATACGCATCACGTTTAAGTCCAAAACAACGTGCTATATTAGTTAAAGACGTAAATCCCTTAGATTTCTCTATAGCTTTGATTAAGGCCTTATACTTAGCTTTTTTTTTAGTTCAGCAACAGATTTATAGCCTAAGTCTTCGGCTGCTACTTCAAGGTATGAATCTAATACCAAAGTATCTAAATCCTTTTTAATCAGTAGTTTTTTAAGCTGTTCAATCTCTTTTTGAAGGGCTTTAATTCTAGATATTTCGTCTTTTGTTTCCACTTTTACTCTGGTGTTCATTAAGTCTTTACGATTATACTTTTTAATCCACTCATTAACCGTTGTAGGAGCAATGGAGTAGAGTTTGCAAAGTTCGCTCTTTGTGTGTTTACCGGTTGTAAGTTCGGCTAAAATTTTCAGTTTGAAAGGTTCTGAATACCGTCTGATTACTTTGTCATTTTTGTACATAATGTTTAAAATTATGTAGCCTTTATTCAGGACGGGTCATAATTATTGCCAACGGTTTGAATATGCGTAGTTGCGGATTTTTAAGCACTTACTTTTCGGTTTAGCACTACACTTTTGTAAAAGATACAAACTTTAAATTTAGCACAAAAACCGCAATTACGTATATTTTTTGTTGTAGCCAGTTGTTGTACAGTGCCTTTATTCCCATTCTAAATATATTTGAGATTCATATATTGATTTTAATTCTGAATAATTATTTATCATTAGGGATTGCTCATTAAAAAAGTGAATTAATTTATTCACAACTTTTATGAAGTTTTCCAATTCAAAATATGGTTTATCTAAACTAAAACTTTCGTGATCATTATGATTGATAGGATACCTATACTTCATTGATTTTGGATCTTTATTATGAAATTCAGAAATTATTCTTTCAATTTGTTTTAAATAAATTGTGTCGATATTGCTTTCAATTTTCGGAAGTATTTTATTTCTATATATTTCCCAAAGTTTTAATAAACTGTGTTCGTTAGGAAAAGAATTATCATTATCAAGATATTTGTGTGCTTTATAAATAAGTTCTTTTAACTTTAATTCCACGTAATGTCTGTAATTAAAAACAATTGGGAAAATAATCCAATTCTCATAATATGAATTCTCTTTACTGAATTTATATAATCTATATCCTGCTTCTTTATATCCTTCTGAATATAAATGCAAACTATTTTCCACAGTTCGTTCTGTAGATGTAGTAGTTAATTCAATTTCTTGTTTAAATAATTTATCGGTTGCTAAAATATCATACATTATTCTGTCTTTATTGAATTTATAAATTTTTCTTTTTCATCTAATGCTGTTGAATTGTCCTTTAATAACCAACATTCAATACTTATCATTTTATCTCTTACTAATAGTAATACTGAATATCTTTTTCCTCTTTCACCTGTTGCTGGATTTACAGCACTATATTCAATCATTCGACCATTAAATTCTCCAACTTTTATATCTTTCACTAAACCTTTATTTCCTGTGTAGTCTAATTTCCCTTTAACCGCATTATTCAAAAAAGAACTTTCTACTTTTTTAGTTTCTTCTTTTGTCCAATTTTTCTTCGCTTTAACATATTGCACATAATTTGGTATTTGATTTCTCAAAATCATTGTTATAAAAAAACAATTTTCTGTTTTTCCGATATATGAAGTTGCTTTTTGATTTGCCTTATATTCTGGTGTAACAGGAAATGTAATAAAAATTCCATTGTCTATTTCCTTTTTAGTTTGTGAAAATGTATTTAATGAACAAAATACTATTATAATTATTAGTTTTTTTCTCATTTATTCTATTTTAATTTTGTAATGTTTAGAAAATTTTTGTTTAAGATTAATTAGTCCAAAAATAATTGCTGTCATAATAATTATCCATTTATATCCTTCAACGAAAATAGAAGGAATATAGAAATGCCAAAGTTTTTCAAAATAATTTGGTTCTTCGCTAAAATACTTTCCTCTGACTGGATAATAGTACATATTATTATCAATTGGGCTGGAAAATCCATAACTCCCTGATTCTCCATACATAGTTTTAATACTTCCAAAATGCTGAATGATTAATAAAATTGGTATTGAGATAAGAAATGCAAATAGTAAATTTTTTAGAATTTTGTTTACTGATTTCTTTTGTATTTTTATTTCTTTTTGTTCCATTAGTAGTTTCTTTAATTCAGGTTTTTTTTTAATTGGCTACAACGTTAAGTTTATATTTTGTTTGGCAATAATCGTTTACGAAGCGATAGCGAAGATAAACTATTTGACAAATGGAATATAAACAGTGTTGTCTGCCGTATATTTTATAAATTTAATAAAATATACGGATACCGTAGGCTTATCCTTAAGATATAAATACGCAAGTTTTTTGGAGTCCCGAACCTATGTATTATACACTGCCGTGTATGATTAACGTAGGTGTAAGGGAACGTTTTATCTCTTATAATATGATATACAGCGAATTATGTCTGATAAACTTGACTTTGTCAAAAATTATTACGACCTTAATCAAGTACTTCTAACGTGCTAACGTTTGGATAGTGAAACTCTCCACGATATTCGTCAAGTACTTGAAGGCTTATATATTCTTAAGTCTATTTAGTCAATCCGATTTCTCATATTATAAACCTTAAAGCATTTCAACATAGTACTCCACAAAATTTGTCGAATGGATAAGAATATGGCATACAACGTTTATGTATAAGGAAAGTTGCGTGTTTGTGTGCGAGGATTTTCCGAAGGAAAATCAGAAGCTAGCAAACGAGCAACAAACTTTGGTTTAGCTAAAACTAGCAATTTTTTTTATACGGTGTTGCCAACCGTTTTTATTTTAAATCAATTCCGAATATAACTTTAATTAAATATAAAATGATAACAAATATTATGCTTGAAATCAGTTTGTTTTCTGAAATCAGTTTCCAGAATTTTATAATAGGCTTTGTCTTTAAATCGGCTTTATTATTTGCTGTTATATTATTCGTTTGGGGACTATTAGAAAAATTAGATGACTGATTTACTTGTCCAATTGTCGAACCTGAAAAATCATTAACAATGTTTGAATCTGTTTTTTGTTCGTCTAACCAGTTTAAAAATTCCGACCAGGATTTTAATTCAATCAGTTTGGTCAGATATTTACGATTGTTAAATTCAGATGCATATGTGTATTTATTAGGTTTATATAAAAATCCGAGATTTTTAAGATTAATAATCAATTCCGAAATTTCATTTGGACTATCCTTTGTTAATGGAATTGGTTTACCGTTTTTTAAATCATCTAAATATTTTAACGTTTCGTCTGTCATAAGTTTGAGTGAGTTCAAATGGTTGGCAACGGTTTTGTGTATGGTTAGTTGCGTGTTTAAGCAACTAATTTAGTAAACAAAAACGAACGCAAGAAAATTCCGCAGGAATTTTCGCAAGTAAGCACGTAAAAAGCAATTAATTATACACGTTGTTAGCTGTAGTTTTTTAATGTCCTTTTGGTATGATTTTTACCTTTACTTTCATTTCCTTTGAATCATCATTCAGGTCATTTTCAATTCCACGAGGGTTGGTTATATAACCTTCTGGGTCATAAACAAAACAGTACAAAACTTTACAATCAGGATGAGATTTGTATTTAGCTATGTCAATTATTAATTGCTCTCCTAATTGTTTAGATTTTAAACTGTTTCTCGTTTTTTTAATCTCAATAACAATTTGCTCTTTTTTAAGTAGAAAATCAGACCTTGTTGAGCCTCCAGCATAACTTGGATTCCATTCTTCTGCTCGAACGTCATCGTAATAAATTCTTAATAATGAATGGAATAAATCTTGTGTGTCATATTCATCTTTAATGTCTAAAGTTTCTCTTTCATTATATCTTTGTCGCAATTGTTTAGCAACTAAATGAAATCTGTCCATTATTGTTTCAAGTAAAAAGATATCGTTTTTATCATTCGTTTTGATATTCTCTTTAATTTTCTGTTTTTTCGAACGCCAAGGAAAGTCTTTTCCACAATGTTTGCAAATATCAGGAACTGGTGTAATTCCTCCAGAAAGGTCTATTACATTTTCTAATTTGTAATCACCTTGTATGTCGTTACCACAATTTGGACAAGTCTTAAATGTTTTCGCACCACAAGTTGTGCAAAATTCTTTATTAAATGATGGACTACTATAATAAGAATCATTTACTCCGTGTCCATTTTCGCATACTAAATATGCATCGTATTTTCCCATATTTTTTGTTCAAATTACAGCTAACGGTCTTGTGTATGATTAGTGGCGTGTTTAAGCACCTAATTTAGCAAATAAAAACCAGATAGAAAATCCGCGAGGATTTTCGTAAGTAGGCGAGAACTAGCCATTAATTATACACGTTGTTGCCAATAGTTATTTTATTTTTTTTCCTTTAATTCCACTTGCACAACCGAAAAAATATTCCACATATTCAACTTCAAATTCAGGTCTGTTAAAAATCTGATACGTGTTTTTTGAGTTTCCAAATTCTTCTGTATAAACTCCTAACATTTTATAGGTCTCTGGACTTCCAAGAAATACCTTTCCTAAAATCGGAATAATATTTTTCAAGTAAAACATATAAAATGGTTTTAAGATTTTACTTTTTGGAACAGAAACGTCAATTAAGGAAAACTTTCCGTTTGGTTTTAAAATTCGGTTAATTTCGTTTGCTAATTTTCCAAGTTGTTCATCATTAAATGTCTTTAATCCAAATCCTGAAATTACATAGTCAGCTGTTTCGTTTGCAATTGAATTGTCAAAAACATTTTCTTTAAGAATCTCAACTTTAGATTTTTTGAATTTAGATTTATTCTTTTCCGCACGATTTATCATTTCGGTTGAGAAGTCAAGTCCGATTAGTTTTGAGTTATTGTCCGAATTTTTTAAAATATGTTTCCAACATTCCCCCATTCCGGTCATTAAATCGACAACTGTTTTTCCTTTCTCGATTCCAATTTCTTCAACACATTGTCTTCTCCATCTTTCACTAAATCCGAATGAGGTTATGTAATTCATTTTTGAATACGAACTACTCATTTTGTCAAATAGCTTTTCAACAAATTTAGGCTCGTAAATTTCTTTCATTCGTGATGTTGGTCATAATTATTGGCAACGTTGTTGTATATGAAAAGTAGCGCTGAAAATAAGCGATAATTTTTCGGATTAAACACAAGCCGAATTTTTAAATTTTACTAGTTATTTTATTTTTTGGAATTTGCCAAATTTAAAAATTTGGCGACTTCCTAAAAATGCCCGAACCTTTGTGTTATCAACGACTCGCGCTATTTTTTATATACGTTGTTGTGCGCAGGCTTTCTACGCAACTCTTATAACTTTAGCATCAAAATCAGCCATTAAATATACTCTTTCAAAATCCGATTTTATTGAATAATCCACATTTTCATTCAATTCGTAAGATACAGAAGAAAGAGAACCAATTAACAATACAAGCCAATACTCGCTCAAGTCAGTTTTACTCGTTTTATATTCCGAAATTTTAGTTTCCTTTTTCTGAACTTCTTGCAACAATCTTTCTTTGGTTAAATATTCCGCTCGCCAATTTTTTTCTTTGTAGGTAAACGATACTTGGGAATGCTTACCTGTTTTTATTCGAGTTATGAATTCGGGCAATTCAAATTCCATTTCCAGTCGTGTCCATTGCACCATATCAGCAATTTTTTCCGCTAACGCTGATTTTTCGCTTTGTTTGTAATTAAGTTCGTCATTTAAAATTGAAATCGTTGCGTGTACATTTGTGTTTGGGTATTTTTTTTCAAATTCCTTTTCAGCGTAATCAAAGAGTGTTTTTATTTTAAAATATCTACTCGCATCATCAGTCAAAATTTGAGTGTGTTCAAGTCCGATTAATTCACTTTTGTACTCAATTATAAAATCAGGATTTGGTGGTTTTGGTTTATCCGTAATTCGGATGTCTGTATCAACTTTATGAACGAACTTTCCAATTTGGCAAACCTCTAAAATCTCTTTTTTTTCGAGTTCAAAATTGTTCAAAATAGGGTAGATTATTTTGCCTAATTCCTCGTGCTCTTTTTTAGCACTTTCCATTAGTTTCTTAATATCTTCTCTATTTATTTCGATGTTCATTGGTTTTTTCAGCTTGCGCACAACGTTTATGTATAAGAATAGTTGCGGGTTTGCGTGCGAGGATTTTCCGCAGGAAAATCAGATGTAGCAAATACGCAACTACCTTTGTTTAAGCACTAAACCGCAATTATTTTTATACGGTGTTGTGCATAGTTTTTTTTAATTCGCAATCATTTTGTCCGAAATCATTATTCCACTATATCCAGCATTTTGGTGTTTAAGTGAAAGTTCATTTTTGATTAAAGGTTTGAATAGTAAGTTTGTCGTATCATTTACAATATCCACTTCAAATCTATACGCTCCAAAATCCCCTTTTTCAGTTTTTAGCGTAATCGGATTTTTTATTTCATATCCTTGTTTTGATTCATCTCTTTCTGTTCCAAACTGGACAAAGTCATCTCTAACATCAGCAACAAAAACAAATTCTCCATAATATTTAGTTCCTTTTTTTACTTGACTTCCTTTAATCGGATAGTGCTTAACTTTAACATCGTCAAATACATATTTGTTTTCATACTTTTTTAATTCCGATTTCAGACTGTCATTTTGAGTTTGCAATTGGTCAATTTCGTTTTTCAATTCAGTTTGATTTCCACAACTCGTAATTAAAATCAGTAGTAGTAAAATGAGAATTTTGTTCATTCAGTTTTGGGTTTGGTTAAATTATGCACAACGTGTTTGTATATGGTTTGTTGCGTGGTTTAGCACGTAATTTAGCAAATAAAAACCAAATAGAAAATCTGCGAGGATTTTCGTAAGTAGGCTAGAACTAGCAATAAATTATATACAGTGTTGTGTGTAGGTTTTTTTATCTTTTTTCTATTCTAAAGGTTAATTTTCCTGTTATTCTAGATGGTTCATCACTCATTTTAAAATTTTCTCTTAATTCTCTAACTCCAATGTTATTGTTTCTTTCAAGTTCTTGGAACCAGTCAATATCGTGAATAATAGCATTTAGGAAATCTACCTCAGTTAAGTCACATTCCTTAAATTCTGTTTTGTATAGATTACTTGAATTGAAACTACAATTTGTTAAGTTAACTTTCTCGAAAATTGCAGAACTTAAATTAGCGTTATAAAAAGTCGCATTCGTCATATTGCTCATTAAAAACCAGCTTTCTCTCAAATTTGCAAATGAGAATTTCCAGTTTTGCATATTTTCGTAATCAGTAAAAGTTTTATCAGTAGCGAGATAACAATGATTTAAGTTCAATTCTTTAGCTCCAAGTTTAACTAATCTTTTTATTAAACCTCTAGTTCTATACATTGCTTCTTCACTTTTCCAGAACTTAAAATCATTTATTTCTTCTGTATATCTCTCAATCAAGTCAGCTTTTCTTTTTCTTTCGAATTCTTCTTTTTCTTTTTTAGATTTATTTGTTTCGTAAACTGTTAGAATAATACCAAAAACAAACAAATCAAAGACTAAACCGTGAAATTCTACTAATATGTCGTGATACGAGAAGTCGCAATCGTAAATATCAAGAACGATAGCTATAATCATAGCAATTATTCCAAGTCCTATAAATAGTCCAATTTTAGATTTGATAATATTTCTTATTAATTTCAATTAGAGTTCAGTTTTTAACTTACACACAACGTGATTGTGTATGGTTAGTTGCGTGGTTTAGCGACTAAGTTAGCAAACATTTACGAACCCGTGAAAATTCCGCAGGAATTTTCGCAAGTAGGCAAGTACCAAGCAATTAATTATACACGGTGTTGGCAAATCGTATTTTTATTTCAGATTATAATTTTTCAATTCATTTTTCAATTCCTCAAGAGAATTCGGTTCAACAATTTGAGTGTCAATTATAAATTCCGTGTTTTGTGTAATTAGTTTTAAATCTCCAGCAAATTCCTTTATAGATTTTATTTCGGCTAGTTTTATTTTTTTTGGAAATAGACTGTTTTTTATTAATTCTCCGTTTTTCAGAGTCAGATATTGTTTTCTGTTTTCAAAGTAATAAATTATAAACATAAAAATTCCAGCTCCTATTTGTCCAATTCCGATAGATGCGAGTGAAATTTCTTTCCATTCTGAAATAATAAAAGATAGTAAAACGAGAATAATTCCGATTGCTACAAAGAATATTCCCATTCTTGAATTACTTCTTAATCTCTCTTTTGTATATCTGATTTTCGTCATTTCTTATATGTTTGCCAACGGTTGGTGTATGAAACGTAGCGTTTAAATATACGATAATTTTCAGATTAGCACCGAGCCGAATTTTTACATTTTGTTTTTATCGTTATTTTTCTAAAAGCCAAATTTAAAAATTTGGCGGACTTCGCAAATAGGCTAGAACCTTCGGTTTAGCACTTACTAGCTATGTTTTATACACGTTGTTGCCTACAGTTATTTTTCCGCACTATTTTTTATAAAATCAATAAATTCAATTCCGAATTCTGTTATTCCCATATGACTAAATGGAAGATTTCCAATTCGTTTCATTCTGTCGTCTATTAATAAGCCCTTTGCAAATAATCTTTGCTTATAAAACATAAAAGCATTTTCGGTCAAATCATAATATTCAGCTGTTTTGAATTTTGATAATGAGTCAATGTATTCTTTACTCTTTTTATAAGTTACAGTTAGTCTGTCAAAAGGTTCTTGAAATTTAGATTGTCCAATCACTAATCTTTCATTATCAAGCTGTTTTTTTAAAGAAGCTAAATTATCCTTATGTCTATTCATTTCGGTAATTTTATCTTCATATTCCAAAGTAAAATGCCTGTGATTATAAAGAATAGTAATTTCTTCCTCTGTTAAAGTACTGATTAACTCTAAATAATGGTCATTTAACTCTGAATGCTCTGAAGGACTGACTAATTGTTTGATTAATATATCTTTAAATCTTTTCAATTTCAGTTCAGATTTAGTTCTAACCACTCTTCGCAATACTGATTCGAATAAATCATTAAAATCCTCCGTTTTAATATTTTCTAAATTTATACCAGATTCCTCTGTAAAGTTATCTGCAAGAATTTCGATAAAATGATTAAGCCTTTTTTGTTTTAATTGACCATTGTATTCAAAAAATAATTCATTCAGCGCAGTTCCACCAAAAGGGACTGCACCAAAAAGTGATTTCACAATACTTACTAAAATTTCTTTTTTATCGATTTTGGTCATAATTGTAGGCAACGTTAAGTTTATATTTTGTTTGGCAATAATCGTTTACGAAGCGATAGCGAAGATAAACTATTTGACAAATGGAATATAAACAGTGTTGTCTGCCGTATATTTTATAAATTTAATAAAATATACGGATACCGTAGGCTTATCCTTAAGATATAAATACGCAAGTTTTTTGGAGTCCCGAACCTATGTATTATACACTGCCGTGTATGATTAACGTAGGTGTAAGGGAACGTTTTATCTCTTATAATATGATATACAGCGAATTATGTCTGATAAACTTGACTTTGTCAAAAATTATTACGACCTTAATCAAGTACTTCTAACGTGCTAACGTTTGGATAGTGAAACTCTCCACGATATTCGTCAAGTACTTGAAGGCTTATATATTCTTAAGTCTATTTAGTCAATCCGATTTCTCAGATTATAAACCTTAAAGCATTTCAACATAGTACTCCACAAAATTTGTCGAATGGATAAGAATATGGCATACAACGATTTATGTATGGAATGTAGGGCATTAGGAAGCACTGCGCTTTCAGTTTGCTCTGAGCCAAATTTACAATTTTGTTTTTACATTTTATTGGTAGTAAAGCCAAATTGTAAATTTGGCGGTGTCAGTAGATAACTTGGCTCTCTCCAAACCTCTGAACCGCCCAATATTCTATACATTTTGTTAGCCACTGGTTTATTCTAATATTTCTATAAATTCCTTTAATTCATTAAATTTTATCCATCCACTGTCTTCTGCAATTATATCTTCGTTAAAGATTCGTTTTGCAACGGCTTTAGCAACAATTGGTTTTGATGAACCAAGCCTTTCTATTTCCTCTACTTCAATATCTGCATATCTGCTAAAAGAATTTCTCATAGTAGTTTCAAAGTCTGCTCCAAATACACAAAAATCTTCATCTATATTCCAATCTTCACTAGTTAAAAGTTCTGCTATTTTTCCATCATCAATTCCAATTGCATTTAACGCTTCTGCTCTTTTATTGCCTTTTTTGTCATCTTTTGAATCATTGTCAAAACATACAAAAGTTGGTATTTCATAGCAAGAAAATAATCGCCACCATTTTGCTAAATTACCCTTACCACTAACACCGATAATTGCAATGCCTTCCTTTAAGGTGTCCAGTCCGATTTTCTCAAAGTAGAATGGTAAAGCTAATTCTTCAGTCTCTCCTTCAACAAGGATGATTTTTTTTGCAAAAAAACCATTAAGGATATGAGGTTTACTATGAGATGAATAAAATGGAATGATTGTTTTTTCGTCTGCTCTTGCTGCTCCAGTATCTCTACAAAATTCAGCTAATTCACTTGCACTAGTATTACTTACTTGGGTTTGTTCATTTTTATAAACTAAATATATCCCATTTATAAATTCAAGATTGATAAAGTATGGACTGTGAGTTGTAATTATCAATTGCAAACCATCTTGAGCCATTTTAAACATCTGTTTAGCTAACCATTTTTGAGCGAGAGGATGTAGATGTGCTTCTGGTTCGTCAAGTATAAAAATTAAACCTTGACTTAAAAAAGATTTAGCATATGCGTGTGCAAATGATAATGCTAATATTTGTTGTTGTCCTGTGCCTAATTCTTCATAAGCTCTAGTTTCTCCATCTTCTGATGGATGGACTCTTAAGGTTTTAAAATAATTACTTGGGTCATAAGCGGTAAAGTCAAATTGTAGTGCGTGACTCATATTAGAAAGCATTTGACCAGCAATTGTCGACATATTTTCATTGAATGCTCCAAATTCTTCAACTTCTAAAAATGTACTCTTGATAGTTTCAAACATATCTTTAAGTCTTCCAACCCTTTCTGTGTCCTCAATTAATTTGTCGTGAAATGCCTTTGTAACTTTTGATAATAACGTAAACTTTGAAGAATAACTTAATTGATAATTTAGGTTTTGTTCTGCATTAACTACAACACATAGAAGTTCTTCTCGAAGATTATTAGAAACATATATGTTTTGCTCTCCATTTTCTGCTTGTATTGCAGCAAAATTACTGTCAGCCCCCTTTACACAATCATATTTAAATCCACCACAAGAAAATTCGCCATTTCTACCGAGTCTTGATTCAAAACCAGAAACTTGTGCATCAATTGAAATTTTAGTTGTTTCCTGTCTATTAAAATGGTCGTAATTATCTAATTTCTTGTATTTCGGATGATATTCCCCAAACATCAATTCAATAGCTCTGATTATATTACTTTTTCCAGCATTATTTTCTCCGAGTAATATTGTCGGATATTCAGTTGGAAATTCTATCTCAACTGGTTCCTCACCAATTGAACGAAAATTTTCAATCGTAATTTTCTTTAATCTTTGCATATTGTTTTTTCAGCTTGTGGCTAACGTCCCATGTATGGTTTTGTACGGCAATTAAAACCTACCGCACTACAAAGAACCTGTTAGCCAAATTTACGATTTTTATTTACATTTTTCACGAAAATCACAAATAGTAAACTTGGCGTACTTTCAGATACCTACTACACTTTGAAAACCTGTAATCTGCCGTATAAACTATACATACTGTTGTAATCCGCAATCGTACACTTTCAGATACGCAGACATTCGTTTCGCGAACCTTGAATGCTAAAATCAAAGAGGTGCAACCAGTAAACACAAAGGAGCAAAACTCACAGATACAAAAACTCAAAAAAAAACTGCTCTGCACAAAAGCTATAGTAAAGTTTCTTAAAGATTAATTGTCAGTTATCAAATCTGTGCTGTTTTGTCGAGAAGGAAAATCGTTCAGCGCACCTCTTTTATTGATTAAAAAACACTGATTAATATTGTGGATTACAACGGTTATGTATAAGAATAGTTGCGGTTTTGTGTGCGAGGATTTTCCGAAGGAAAATCAGACGTAACAAAAGCGCAACGACCTTTGTTTAAGCCTAAAATAGCAATTATTTTTATACGGTGTTAGCAAACGTATTTTATTTTCCGTTGTTGTATTCTTCCCAGCTTTTTATTATTTGAAACTCTCCACAGTTTTCCATTTTCTCAATCAACCTTTTCTTGTCGAAGTGCATTTTATATTTTTCAGGAACAATTCCGTTTATTATTTCAATCGCAGGACTTAATTCAGCGTGGTAATAATTTTGTAAGCTTACTAATTTTGATTTTCCGTTTTTTGTAAATCGGAATGATTTTATATCTCCATCTCTTATACAAATGTTTGAATAAAGCACATTTAAACTGTCAATGTTTATATCAGATAATTGTCGGATTTTGCGCTTTGGAATATCAGTTGTAGAGTAGAGAATACTATCTTTTTCATTTTCCAATTCTCCGCGAAATGTTACTGTCAGTTTTTTGTCCGAAATTTTATAAAGTACAGAATAAGCAAGTGAATAATTGTAGTCCGCAACTGATAATTCAAATGGTTCAATTGGTTTATTATTACACGAAACTGCAATAAATAAAACAAACCATAATATCAATCCGACTATTTTTCTCATATGTTTGCTAACGGTTTTGTGTATGGCTCGTTGCGGAAAATCAGCTATGATTTTCCGCCGTGACCGAAAGATAGCAAATTGCAATGAATTCCGATTAGGAATTCAGCCGCAATGAGCTATACACGTTGTTGGGTACTGTGCTTTTCACAACATTAATTCATCTATTTGTTTTGTTCCGATAATATCTTTGTCAATCATAACCTTTATCAAATGCTTTAACAATTCAACGGAAATTTCAATGATTTTAATTTCTTTTGACTGTTCTAATTCTATTTTTCGTGTTTTTTCAATTCGTTTCATGTCACCATGAACAACAGCACTTCTGAAATTGTAAATCTTTTTACAAAATTCAAACACTTGTTTTGTGCTGTAATTTTTAAACTTTTCTAATTTACATAATTGAGCAACTCTCGTAGAAAGTCTATAAGTTATTTCAGAGTTAGAGTCATTGGTTAATAAACTTTCAAATGCAATTGTAATGTCTATAATTGAGTCTTCATCATTTTTGCGAATAAATGCTGAATTCAATCTTTTGATTGCTAAAGAAAATTGATTACTTGAGAGTTTTGAATATATTTCCTTAAAATTAGATAGTTCGGTTTTACTAATTAAACTTATCGAATTATGCCATCCATAGTTCTCAAATTTTTCAGGATATTTTTTTTCAGATGTGACAAATATTTCAGGTAATTCAGCTTTTCCATTGTATTTCCAATCTTTTGGAATTGATAGAATTTGATAATACCCAGTTTCTACATTTAAAATAAGTCTTAAAGTTCCAAACAAGTTTTCAATTAAGACTATAGGTTCTTTAAATGAATTTATTTCGGTAAGGCTATTGTCTCTCTGTGTTTGTGAGTCATTATCAATAAACCAATTTTTTATGTAAAATGCATGAGTAGCAGCACCAATAACAACATCATGGGCAGACGAAGTATAATTTTTCCGAGTATTTCTAGCTAACTGGATTGGTTTTTCAATTCTTTTAATTGAAATTCGATTATCAATTTCAAGTTCGTCAAAGTCAAAAACCATAAATAGAATTGGAATAGCTATTGTTATTTCAAGCCTTTTAGTAATTATAGATAAATAATACTTTTCAAATTGAGAATCAAAGACAGATTTAGTGAATTCTAATGAATCAAGATGAATATATGTGTCTACAAAATTTGCAAGAAAATAGTATGTATAGATTTGATTATAAAAAATAAATGATTCTTCTTTTGCATTTTTATTCAAGGGACTGAATTCCATTAAACCAAAATACTTTCGTAAATCTTCGTTTTCAACTACATAATCATAATATTTTTTCCAAGATTCAATTTCGAGATGTCTTTTGTCTTTAGTTAAGAATTTGGAATAATCAATTTTATGATAGCTGTTTAAGTAGAATGATGGTAAGCCAGAGTCAAAAAATGACATTGTTGGAAAATTTTCATGATGGTCAAATGTCCATTTCCAATCCCTTTCTTCATCTTTTTTCTTTTGTTCTTTTATTATTTGAAGAGCATCAACTAAACACTCTTTGAGGATGGATTTTAATTTCTGTTTATTAATGTTCATTTATCAAATCCTAGTTTTTTCAGCATTGTACCCAACGGTTACGTATAAGAATAGTGCGTAGTTTGAGTGCGAGGATTTTCCGAAGGAAAATCGGATGCAAGCAAACAAGCACTAACTTTTGGTTTAGGAATAAACTTACGCATTATTTTTATACAATGTTGTAACCAGTTTTTATTTTTTATTATTCAGTTCGTCAAAGAATTTACTTGGATTTCTTAAAAATCGGTCAGCATCTGAACCTTTGATTAATTGAGCTAAATCCGAAATATTCGGTTTGCATAAATTTCCATTCCTGTCCATTAAAATCCAATTATTTTCTTGACAGATATCAAGCATTGAATTGAGGAAATTCAGAGTAGTGTCTGTTAAGTCAGTCCGAAACATAAATTCATCAATAAATTCGTTTGTTTTATTTAGTCCAATACTAACATCGTGGTCAAATTCCGCTTTTTCACTTTTCCATATTGTGTCGTCAGTCCAACTTGCACGAGTAATTATTTTGTCAATTTGTTTTTCTAATTGCGCTATGTTAATTTCTATTTCTTTCCACCAACTTATAGTTCTCGCATCTTCAAATTCAGGCTCTAAATCTTCGTTATCAGACTCAGTATATTTTTCCCAGAACTTTTCCCATTCAGAATGTTTGATTTCCAATTGATTTGGTATCTCTCCGAATTTCAATTCAATCGCCTTTTTTGGTAGTATGTATGTTACAAATTGATTAATTGCCATTCAGTTTCTCAAATTGGTTACAACGTTGATGTATATGAGCAGTGCGGAGGAAGAAAGGCGAAAGCCTTTCGGAAGGACACAAGCTGATTTTTACAAATTTCGATTATTAAATTTTTTAGCAATAAGTCGAATTTGTAAAAATTCGGCGGTCTCCCAAATATACCCTAACTTTTAATTGAGCAAAAACTCCCGTATTGCTTATATACTTTGTTGTGCAACGTTACTCTTTTCACAATCAATGCATTCTTTTTTTCCTTTGCAATATATTCCGCCAGATTTTGAACTTAATTTTCCATTTTTTTCTACGAAAACTAAATGTTGAATTAACGCATACGAGCCTAAATCAATTATACTTGTATTGCCGTGATTAGACCTCATTAATTGAAATTCATATCGGTTATTTGTTTTCCGATAGGCTCCACCTTCTATAAAACAATCATCAATTCCAAACTCATTCATTTGGGTAATTAACAAAGCTTCTTCCATTGTATCAATGCCATCTAAAAATAACAACAAATTTTGAGTGTCTTCAATTTTAAATACCTTATTGTCTTTAACCGCCAAAATATAATATGTAGAAGTGGAATGATGGCCGCGTTTTAAAAATCCGTCTTGACTGTAAGTTAAATCAATCAGTTTACGTTTATTCAGATTTCCAAATTCATTTATAACGTCTACGTGTTCGTGTCCGCCATCGTTTGCTCTTAATAAAGCCCAATATTCATATTTTTCATCAGGGTTTAAATTTCTACCGATGTTTTCAATAACATCGATAGACCTATCAAATTCGATTTTTTTAAATTCTGTTTCGCTTTCACAACAAGTAAAAGAAAAGATGAAAATTATTAATCCGATGTATTTTAAAATTTTTCTCAATGGTTTTTTCTAATGTTGCACAACGTTAAGTTTATATTTTGTTTGGCAATAATCGTTTACGAAGCGATAGCGAAGATAAACTATTTGACAAATGGAATATAAACAGTGTTGTCTGCCGTATATTTTATAAATTTAATAAAATATACGGATACCGTAGGCTTATCCTTAAGATATAAATACGCAAGTTTTTTGGAGTCCCGAACCTATGTATTATACACTGCCGTGTATGATTAACGTAGGTGTAAGGGAACGTTTTATCTCTTATAATATGATATACAGCGAATTATGTCTGATAAACTTGACTTTGTCAAAAATTATTACGACCTTAATCAAGTACTTCTAACGTGCTAACGTTTGGATAGTGAAACTCTCCACGATATTCGTCAAGTACTTGAAGGCTTATATATTCTTAAGTCTATTTAGTCAATCCGATTTCTCATATTATAAACCTTAAAGCATTTCAACATAGTACTCCACAAAATTTGTCGAATGGATAAGAATATGGCATACAACGGTCTCGGCTATGAGTAGTTGCGTGGTTTAGCACTTAACTTTGCAAGTACACACAAACTGAAAATCCGAGAGGATTTTCAGAAGTAGACGAGAACAAGCAATTACTTATAGCCATTGTTAGGCAACGTATTTTATTCAATTAATTTTTGAGGATAAACTTTTCTAATTTCAGTCATTTCTTCTTTAGTCAAGCTATCCAATTCTTTGTTATATTTTTCTTTTGCAAGTCGAGTTCTTAATTTTTTGATTTCACCAACGATTGCATTTTGAACATCAATGTAAGTTTTATACATAGTTTCCCTTTCTGCTTTTAAACTTATTATTGATTCCGATTTATTCTTTTCTTCGTATTTGTTTATTGCAACTTTAAGTTTCTCAATATCTACTTTCTTTTTATTTGCAAAAATTTGATTATTTCCATCAATGTATATGTTTATAGCTTTACTTAAATCGTATTCGGTATCTTCTTCTTGAATTTCTGGAAGTTTCCTAATTAATCCATCATCGTTAACATAAGAAATGGTGTCAAATAAGAAAAATACACTCATTTTATAATAGGCAAGCTCAAAGTCCTCGGAATTCAATACGGTTAAAATTCCTTGTGCTACTGTTGAAGGTGAAAAGTTATCGGACTCTTTAAGTGAATCAAATACTTTCTGCAATTCATTACTTTTAATGAACTCACTTTCTTTCAATTCCGATTGGCATTTAATAAAGGATTCCGATTGTGGCATTCCAATATCAATTATTTTGTCCAAAAATGATTTCGATGGATTATAGTTAAAATCGTTTTCCTCAACTATTTTCTCAAAAATTGCAACATAGCTTTCGCCACTACTATCTTTTAATATTTTTTCATTTATAAGTATTTGCTCAAATTCAGTTAATGCTTTTTTGAATTTCGTCCCATTATCCTCATAATTTTGGTAAATACAATTCATTAATTTGTCTTCAACTCTCAATGTTTGAGAATTGCAGAAAATTGTAAAAATTCCAAAAGTCAAATATGTGAATATCAGTTTTTTCATATGTTGCCTAACGTTGTTGTATATGGTTTGTTGCGTGTTTTAAGCACCTAATTTAGCAAATACAAACCAAATAGAAAATCCGCGAGGATTTGCGTAAGTAGGCTAGAACCAAGCAATAAATTATATACGGTGTTGGCATTAGTTTTTTAATATTCGACCTGCAATCATATTTTCTTTCTTTTCAGCCCAATTTCCACTATCCCAATAATAACATTCACTGTTCCTATATTCACCTAAGTTTAATGAGTCGAATTCGTCTTGATTGCCTTTTCTTTCAACTCCAAGTTTTTTTAAAGCTTCATTTATACTTACTTCATTAAGTAATTTTTGCCCATTCTCAAAAAATGAAGCATATTGTTCGCCAATTCCACCAAAATAGTCAGTTTGAATTAGTGCAAATTTCTCGAATCCTATTTCATTAGCAATAAATTTAGTCAACTCACAATCCCATTCGAGATTTTCGCTTTCTGATTCTGAAGATTTATTTAGTATTTCTTCAAGTTCAATTATTGCATATAAATCAAATATTATGATTGCATAATTATCTTCAAACGCAGCCGCAAGTCCAAATTCTTTTATTTTTTCTTTGTCTACATGTTTGTCACCAATAATTGCTGAAATATTATGTCCCATTTTCTGTTCAAATTAATGCCAACGTCTCCGTATATGAAACGTAGCGTGTTAAAAGACGTTATCGTTTCGGATTATACACGAGCCGAATTTTTAAATTTTTCTTTTTATCTTTATTTTACTAAAAGCCAAATTTAAAAATTTGGCGGTCTTCGCAAACACACAAAAACCTTTGGTAAAGCCTATAATAGCTATGTTTTATATACATTGTTAGGCACAGTTATTGCTCACTTTCTTCGACATTTGATTCGTAAAGTGCAACAAAATCGGATTCTTTTAAGATTCTTAATTTTTGTCCTTTTACTTTCAATTCTTCTGCTTTTATATGTTTTGAACTTTTCTTTTTGCCTGATAATTTACTTAAATCTTGGTCGCCAACAACTAAAAGTGTTGTCTTTTTTGTTACTCCATTTTCAACTTTGCAACCAATTTCGGATGCAAGGATTGAAGCTTCTCTTCTTGGTATTTCTAATGAACCTGTAAAAACCAAAATTTCTCCAAACAGGTTTCCATTTGGATTTCCGTCTTTTGAAACGGATTTATCGTAAGATTTTGCATTGGATAAAAGAGGATTATTTACTCTAATAAACCAATCATCTATTGTGTTCTGCTTTTCGTTAATTGCAGAAATTAGAATATGTGCCGAAGCTTTTGCATCTTCTAACGCATCGTGATGTTTAAATGAATAATCTAATTTTTTACAAACATTTGCTAATCCATAACCTTTATAAGCAAATTCTTCCCAACATCTTCTTGCTACTTTAGCTGTATCAATCCAATTGATTTGCATTAATGGCAATCCATATTTTATACAAGCTCTATTTATTGAAACCCTATCAAAATGTGTATGACAAACGCAGATATTATTCTCTAAACTTTGTTGTAAAACCTCATATATGTCGGTAAATTTTGGACTTTCAATTACGTCATCTTCGGTAATATTGTGGATTGACTCATTCCAAAAGTCAAAATAATCTTCGGGATTTAATAAACTCGACCATTCCTTTTTAATTTGACCATTTTCATAAACGACAAAACCAATTTGGCAAATCGATGCCATATCAGAATTAGCAGTTTCAACGTCAATTGCTAAAAAGTTCATTAAATTGAATTTTTTAGTTTTTCCAAGTCCATTGTAAATGTAACTCGCATATCAGTTTTCGTACAAGTCAAAACAATTTCTTCGTCTAAATTTAGATTTAAGTCTTCTCCTCGAAGTGCTTGCCATTTAGCAATATAATTCAGAGCTCCAATTTTTTCTTTTTTCTTTAATGTTTTATCTACGCCTCCTTTATATCCAAGAACTGGTAATTCTCCTCTTTTAGCTTTTTCAGCTAATTGAGGTTCTTTTTTGGCTAAAGCTCGACCAACTTCATAGTTTTTAATCAATCCTTTGTCCTCTCGTCTCCAAGTTTCTTCCCAAGTTAGATTCTCTCTGTCTGGTTCTGAGAAACTTCTATAAATTCTTGTCATTGTCGTTGGTTTTAATTGTGCCTAACGGTTAGTATATGAAACGTAGCGTATAGAGATGCACTAATTTTCAGGTTATAACGTAGCCAAATTTACGAATTTTGTTTTTAATTTTTACTAAAGCCAAATTTGTAAATTTGGCGGTGCTTACAAACAGGCACAAACCTTTGTTTTGGCACTTACTAGCTATGTTTTATATACATTGTTGTAGTGCGTTATTATTCTACGCAATGTTGTTTGTGTATTTTCCGACAGCTTTTAATTCCGCAATTCCACTTTCTTTTTCAGCTAGCACTTTCAATTCACGACAAAATATATCAATCGAGTTAGGTTCTACTATCAATTCCATTGTGAGTTTGTCTTTCTCTTCTTTTCTGTATTCCGTTGCAACATTTTCTTCCATTGTGATCTGCAATCCGCATTTTCCAGTCAAACCGATTTTATAAAATTCCATTTTGAAATGAGCGAAGCTGTCTTTTTCTCCACAGGCGTGAGTCACTTTGTCTTTTCCGAATGGAAATCCATTAAGTTCATTTACAAATCCAAGTAGAGAATCAGATACTTCATAAACTTCTGTAATTCCAGAGTATCGTCCATTATTTGCCGAAACTTTTAATTCGAACATATGCTCATCTTTCCAGATGACTTCTAATTTTAAATATCTTTCGCTCATTTTTCTCTAATGCACTACAACGTGTTTGTATATGGTTTGTTGCGTGTTTTAAGCACCTAATTTAGTAAATAAAAACCGAATAGAAAATCCGCTAGGATTTTCGTAAGTAGGCTAGGACTAGCAATAAATTATATACGTTGTTACCATACGTTTTTTATTCCGTTTTGTTAAATTTAGGTGTTTTCACAACGATTGTATTTCCCCAAATATCCCCTAAACGCTGATTTTTATCTGTGTTTTTTATTGTTACAATTCCGATTAGTCCAAAAAAGAACATATCGACTGGGTCCAGTAAATGTCTTTTTAAAGATTGTCCAAAAGTCAGTTTTTCGTTCGTTCCTCTAAAAGTTGAGTTTTCAGATGATTTTTGGATTGATACAGGTTTTAGCCCAACTAAAAAATTTCCGAGTGTTGCTCCAAACCATTGCTCAATTCCAACAGTCATAATTCCCCAAAATAATACAGGTATAAGTGCTGGCAGTCCATTTACAGAATATCCACCTTCATCATTAGGTTCTCCAAATGTATAAACATAAATTATGAAGAAAATACAGATAATTAGATAGTCAATAATTCCAGCTCCAATTCGATTTCCAATATTTGGTTCAGTTTTTAATTCAGTAGTTAGATTTGTTTCGCTCATTGTTTTTTCAAATGTATGGTAACGTGTTTGTATATGGTTTGTTGCGTGTTTTATGCAACTAATTTAGTAAATAATTACCAACCAAGAAAGTCCGCGAGGACTTTCGTAAGTGGGCAATAAGCCAGCAATAAATTATATACGGTGTTAGCAAATGTTATTTATTCAAATGTCTTTGCTTTTAATGAAATTCCATTAACATATTCAGTTATCATTTTCGCTTTTTCGGCTAATTCATAACCTTTAAAACCACTTATGTCTAAATAAGTAATATTCTGATTGTAGTAATTTAAATATTTACTTGCTAATGGTAAATATGACCAATGCCATTTTTCTAAATTATAACCAGTTCTTCCATTTTCTTTGTTTGTATATACTTGATAAAATCCGAAATCATTTGCATTTTTTAATAGCCATTCATATTCCTTTTTTCCTTTTCCTTTTTCAAAATATGAATTATTTAAATTATTCAAATCCATATCAGTTCCCCAATGATGCCTTGATGTTGTTGGCATAGAACTATATTCTAAAATTTTTTGAGCTCTTTCTAAAGATTTTAAATTTTTATATTTATTCCATTTTCTTTCCCAAATGGATTTTTGTTCATAAAAATTTCTTGTTCCTGAAACAATAATTAGATTAATTCCATCTTTTTTTGCTGAAGTATGCATTTCTTTAAATGCTATGTAGACTTCTTTGTTAAGATAAATTATTTTGGATGAATGGTTAGAGTTTATTTTAATGAAAGTGCTATCAGTCTTATAATTGAACTTACCTAAAACAAAATCTTTTGTATAATTATAAACGGGTTTAACTATTAATTCATTTTGAGTTATATTTTCTTTCTGTTTTGCTATTTCTTTAGATACTTCTTTTTTGCAAGAAACAAAAAAGATTAATAAAGAGAACGATGTTATTATTCTATTCATATTGAATTATTTTTCAAAACAACAACCGTGAATCCATCCAATATTACCACTTGATGTTTTTACTTTATACCAATATTCTGTAATTTCATTATTCTTAATTGTTACAGTTGTTTGATTATTTGATTTTTCAAGAAACTCAACTTTACTTCCGATAGCTAAATTTTCTATTTTCTCACTATCTAATTGTGGACTTGTTCTTACTCTTAAATTGTCAACAGTTATAATATAAGTTCTCGTATTATCATTACTATTAGCTTGCTTGTTTACATTTTTTTCAAGAAGTTTTGTTTTTTCAATTTTAAGAGGAATGGTTTTATGATTGGGATATAATATTATTTCTTCTGGTTGCTTTAAATACCATTCATCAGAAACGCTTATTCCATATGCACTTACTCTGACATTTGATGATAAGCTTGCTAATAAAATATAAACTCTATGTAATTTAAAATCAAAATCATCAAAATATCCGTTTGTTTTGGCACGGGCTATTTTTCTTTTTTTTGGTAATTCTTTGATGAAATTATTTCTGTCTTTTTCTAATCTTTGTTTGTTTGTAAATCTACCTGGATAATCATTTTGCATTTTTAGAATATACTTATCATAATCATCCAGTGACATTAGTTTCTTTTCAAATAATTCCTTGTTTTTACTGTAATAATCTAATAATTCTAACTCTTTTACTAAACTTTCATTGATTTCAACCAATGAATCAACATCTGTTATATTACGTATCTTTTTTACTTCATTAATAAAATCGTATTTTTTTAAATTTCGATTCCAAGCTTGAAGGTCTATTTTGAAGTATCTGATATCAAAATCGCCATTATAGAATTTTAAAGGTAATTTCAAATCAACACTAATATTCGTTTCTCCCGTTAGAACTTTGATATAAGTCTGTAAGACGATTCTTTTAAAAGAAATAGTTGAATTTTTAAAATCTTCGTTGCTAACAATATTTAATTCTTCTTGATATTTATTTAGATAAATAGCTTTTGACTCAGCTGATATAGTTCTATATTTTTTTAAATTATCATTATATTTTGGTTCTTCCCTTTTTAAATAATTTTTGAAATCAGCAATGTTATAATAATATGAATAATTGGATGGTAAACCGAAATCCCACTGAGGTCTGAAAAAATTTAAGTCAACCCTTTGGTATCCTTCGTAAATAGCGTCAGTTGTTATTATAACAAAGTCATTAAGATTTTTTGAAGAATCTTGAGTATTTTCCTCGTTTTGAGAAAAGCTAAATAATGGTAATAGAATAATTAAAATAAGTTTGTAAAGTCCTGTCATTATTGTTCAGTTTAGTTCGTGTTAATGTTTGCTAACGTATGTATATGTTTAATGGTGTATATATATCCATTATATCTATACCTACAAATCTAATGGATTTTTAATAGAATCAAAACTGCTTTTCGCAACATGTGTGTAAATTTCAGTGGTTTTTGTAGAGCTGTGTCCTAATAAAATTTGAATGTATCGTATATCTGTACCAGCTTCAAGTAAGTGTGTTGCAAAACTATGTCTTAAAATATGTGGACTTACTTTCTTTTTTATTTTAGCTTTTATGGCAGCAGTGGTAACAATTTTACCAACACTGTTTGGGCTGTATTTCTCTTTGTTCGGGCTTTCGAAAAGATAATTTGTAGGCCTCCATTGTATGTAATAGGTTCTTAAATCATGTAACGTATTCTTTGATAATAGTGTATATCGTTCCTTATTTCCTTTTGCGTCTTTCACATGTATCAGCATTCGAGAGCTATCAATATCGCTAATTTGTAGATTTAATAGTTCACTTCTACGAAGTCCAGCGGAATACAGTAAGCTAACAATGCAACGGTGTTTCATATTTGGAGTGCAGTCAATCATTCTTTTAATATCTTCCTTGGCAAGAATAACAGGTAGTTTCTTTCTTACTCGCGGACGTTCTATTCTATATAGCCTGTTGGGCATTCCGAGGACAATTTCATAATAAAATTTTATACTATTTATGGCCATGTTATTATAAGAATTAGAGCGTTTTTCTTGAGTTAATACCTGAAGGTATTTTCTTATGTCATTTTCGTCTAAATGATCAATCTCTTTATCATAGTAGTGATTAATAAATGCTTCAAATGCTGTTACATAGGATTTTATAGTATTGTTGGCATATTTCTTTAATTCAAGCTTTTGTAGATATAATTCAGGGCAGTGTTTATAGTTTTTAGTCCTCTCTCGCTTTCTGTACCACTCAATATTAAACGTTTCAGTTAATTGTTTTGAGCGTGTATGTTGAAAAAAATATTTTGAGTCTATCCAAGCCACTCCTTTAAATATACTATAAATACTATCTAAATTAGAATTATTATTAGGGAGGTAATACATGTTGAATTCTTCACTCCACTTAATATCTTGGAGTTCTTTAAGAAGTATTTCTAATGCCTTGTTTGCGTAAAATTGAAGGCCTATAAATTTTCTATTATTAATTAAAATATGCTTTAAGGTAATATGTTGACTGAATTTCATTTAGTTTTTTTATTAAAGCTACTAATTTTAAAGTTGTCAAGTGGTTGATTATTCGTATATTAAACGTTTAAATAACACTTAAGTATGCTTAGTAATGAAAAACCTAAACTATGTCTTTCTTGTGAAAAATTAATAATTGGACGCTCAGATAAAAAGTTTTGTGATGCTTATTGTAAGAGTTCTTATCATTATAAAAAATCTTTAGAGGAGGTTCCTCAGTTTTATAATTTTGTAGCTAAACAGTTAAAGCAGAATAGACGTATTCTTAAAAGTTATAATAAATCAGGTCTAGCCACTATTAGAAGTGGAGTATTACTGGATCAAGGATTTAATCCTAATTTTTTTACTCATTATTGGAAGAACAGTAAAGATGATGTTTATCTCTTTGTATATGAGTATGGGTTTCTTAAAAAAGTTGAGCATGGTGTTGACAGGTTTATTCTCATAAAATGGCAGTATTATATGAAAAAATAATATAAATTTACACTTCAATTAATTACTAATCAGAAAGTCAAAAGTGCATACGTTTTTGCATACGATTTCAAAATAAAGCAGCTTGTAAGCCCAGTGTTTACGTTGTTGTTGTAGCTTAAAACGGGCTCATAACCCGAAGGTCACTGGTTCGAGTCCAGTTCCCGCTACTAAGCTTAAAAGCAATTAAATCAAAGGGTTATGTATTCATAACCCTTTTTTTTATGTCTTCAGTTTTAAGTTTTATATTGCAGGTACATGATTCAGTACATGATTTTACTATGAAACCCAACTACAACGAACCTAAAATTTACACTGGCGGAGTGGATGTAAACCACTGGTCTAAACTGACTAAAAAGGAGCAAACTGCTGCTCTTAAAAAGTCTTGGTATGTCTATTATTCTTTTCGAAATCCCGAAACAGGTAAAATGACACAGCAGAAACGTATTAAAGGAAATGCAAATGGATTTTCAACAAAAATGCATCGGTTAAGAGTTTTAAAACCTATCCAAAGGCAGCTTTTAAATATTTTAGATGCAGGTTATAATCCCTATCAAGAAGATAATTCTCATGTAAGAGATAGAATGATTGGTAAGCCGATTGAGAAGCCAGTAGTTCTTGAGACTGAATTACCAAAGCCAGAAACTCCTGAAAGTAAACCTAAAGTAATACCAAAAGTCATCGCTATTCCTAAAGAGGAGAAAGCGGTCGTTATGACTCTTGAAGATGCAAAAAAATTAGTTTTAGATACCAAGCAGAAAGTTCTAAACGAAAACTCATTTCCAAAATATAGAAGTCGCATAAATCAATTTTATAGATGGTTATATGATAATGATTTTGTTAAATCAGATTCTATTGAAAGCTTGACAAAAAAGGTTGTCATACAATATCTAAATAATGTATTACAAAACACAAGTGCTCGTAATCGTAATAATACCAGAAATGATTTAAGTTCTTTTATAGAAACCTTAATAGATAATGATGTACTACAGACTAATTTTGTCAAGAAATTAAAGAAACTTAAATCAGCACCTAAACGAAACAAATCATATAACTCGGAATTACTTAAAGACCTTAAAGACTATATGCAGGAACATGACCCCTTATTAGCGCTTTTTGTTGATTTTGTTTCCTACGGGTTTTTAAGACCTATTGAAGTCTGTAGGTTAAAGGTTGGGGATTTGAATTTCACAGATATGAAAATGCAAATACGAGCTAAAAATAAGCTTGTAAAAGAAAAAATAATCCCTAAAATACTTTACGATAAGTTACCTGATTTACACTCATTTACTAAAGCGGACTGCTTGTTTACAAATTTACAAGTAGGTGGTGAATGGAATGTAAGTGAAGCCAGTAAGCGAGACTATTTTACAAAACGATTTAAAAAAGTTAAAGACCATTTTGAGCTAAACGAAGACTATGGATTATATAGTTTTAGACATACAACGATATCAGAATTGTATAGAGAACTATCTAAAGAGGCGAACATGACACCTCATGCAGTTAAGAGTAAATTAATGCTTATTACAGGTCATTCGTCTATGTCTGCTCTTGAGAGTTACTTGCGTGATATTGATGCTCAAATGCCCGAAGATTTCTCTCATCTATTGAATTGATTATAACTCGTATTACATCGTATTACATCGTAATACATCGTATTACATTGTATTGCGTTGTAACACAGTGTATTGTGTTTTTTAGTTTTTTCTTATAAATTTAATCTTTAAAAGCTACTTTCCTTTGTAATCTTAAAACGGTATTTTCGAAGTTCTAAATCCAGAAAATACTATGATAAATCTCGGTCAACTTGATAGAGAAAAGTTTGAAAAAAAAACAATTGTTAGTCAAAACGAAATTCTTGTTTCGGCTGATTATTATGAAGAGGTTATAAACACTGGGAGTATATCTGTAAAGGATGCTTTTCAAAAAGGTGTAAAAATATCCGTGAAGTCCAGTATTCGTCCAGAAAAAACATTTATGGATGAGTTTTATGAGTTTTTGCTTGATCGATATAAAGAATATATTTATAATATTTTCGTTTCATTCTCTGTTGACTTTAATGACGAAGTTTATGGACTTACACCTGCAGAACAAAAGAAAGTAGCTTTGAAGCATTTTAACGAAAAATATAAGGAGTTAAAAGTTTCTGGATTTCACAAGGTAAAAAAAGATGTTTCACCCTTGGGGATTGAAAATATCGGTTTAGAGAATCGTTTAGAGTATCTAAATATGCGTAGAGAAGGATTAAAAAGAAATGTCTCAAAACGTGATTTTATTTTGGAGTACCTGTATGGTAATTTAAAGTTTTTTGATGCGGAATTGATGAATAATGATGATTGGATTAATCAGTTTGTCTTTTTTGAATCAGAACTAAAAGCGTTATTAAGTTTAAATGATAGGTTTTCATTTGAAGTGGATATATATTTTTCAAAAGCAGCAAAAGATAAAAAAGTATATGATAGATATAAACATATATTTATTTCTTTAAAATCGTTTCTTGAGATTCATATTACCATTCAAAACCTTTCAACGCATGTTTCCTCTAACATTGATTGCTTATATCATTCTTTAAATGAACTAAAACTTATTACTGGTAAGAAAAGCAACTTTTTAGAATATCTTAAAACGGAGCATAATATTAAAAAGATAAATATACCAAAAATTGAACTTGATTTTGACTCTCCAAATGTTCAAAGAGTTGATGGTTTTCTAAAACAATTTAGTGATTTGGCTGTTATAAATAGTTGAATTTTAAAACCCACTGTAAATTGATGTTTTCCACCATGAAATAACGTCTCTCCACTATACTTCCCACCTTTAGATTACTAACATGTTGCGGTAACTTTGTCATAAGAAAAATAATATATTCTTATGTGTAAAAAAGTAATCGAAATATTAGAGAGGTTTAAGAAATCTCTATGTGCTTGTTTAAGCGCAATACTTATTGTTAGAGTAAATTTAGATAAGCAGGAACCTCCTTAGTTATTTTTATATCCAAGCCACCTAAAGATTATATAAATCTTTAGGTGGCTTTTCTATTTATTAATTTTTAAAAACAATCACAAACAATCACAAACAATCACAAACAATCACAAACATGATAGATACAGTATTAACCATTCGTGTCGAGGGCTATGTAAAGCAAGAACTTGAAGATCGAGCAAAAAAAAATAACGAAACAGTGTCGGAATATGTTCGGCAAATTTTAAAAGACAAACACTTTATTGAATTGTAACTATGGGAGAACCAAAAATAATTAACCAAGAAAATCTTGAAATTGTCAATGATGAAATTGATGGACTTCAAGATGAAACCACCAAACAAGAAAGCAGCAGCAGTTGCTTTCTTGTTAAATCAGCTAACGAATGGATTCAGGAAGCAAAGATGCGACCTATTCCAAAATTGCTATTTGATAGGTTATGGTTTGAAGGAGAGTTGTGTATACTTTTCGCAGATACTAATGTAGGGAAATCGATATTAGCTGTACAAATAGCAAATAGTATTAGTAAAGGTAAGCCAATAAATGGTTTTAAGATTGAAACTAAACCTAAAAGGGTAGCATACTTCGATTTTGAACTATCAGACAAGCAATTTGAGAAACGATATTCTGATGATTATCGAGATCACTATGTTTTTGATCCTAATTTTTTAAGGGTTGAGATAAACACCGAAGCAGAAGTTCCTAAGCAATTTAAAGATTACGAGGACTATTTGTGTCATTCGTTTGAAACTGTAATTAAGAACCATAATGCAGAAGTCTTAATTATTGATAATATAACTTTTTTGAAGAGTGATAATGAGCGAGCCAAAGATGCACTTGTGCTTATGAAACATTTGAAAGAAGTAAATAAAAAGTACGGTGTTTCGATTTTGGTTTTAGCGCACACCCCAAAAAGAGACGCTACAAAGCCAATCACAAAAAATGATTTAGCAGGAAGTAAGATGTTAATGAACTTCTGTGATAGCTCATTTGCCATAGGAGAAAGTGCTTCTATGCCAGCGGGTCGTTATATCAAACAAATAAAACAACGGAATACAGAACAAGTATTTCATGCAGGAAATGTGGCTATATGTAGAATTGAGAACCCTCATAATTTTTTAAAGTTTGAGTTTGAAGGCTTCAGTATTGAAGAAGAGCATTTAAAACATTATTCAACATCTGATTTATCAAACAGAGACAGTACTATTTCTGATTTGAAAGAAGAAGGTTTACCAAATACTGAAATAGCAGCCAAATTAGGTATAAGCGAGGGGACTGTTAGAAATACCCTGAAACGATTAAATCAATAAAGTAAAACATGAATGCATTAACAGTATATAGTGTAGCGAAGGCGCTTCCATTGGAAGAGCGAGCTAAGCTATACGATATGCTGAAAGCTGATATGATTCCTGATAAGCCGATAATTAAAAAAAATAAAGGTGTTAATCGGGTTGAGTTTTCAGATGAAGATGCTTTAAAATATCTTTTTGATAAATTAAATATATGAAAACAAGAAAAGTAACTATCGTAAAATTCGTAAGGCTCGTAACCTTTACGACAGTTACGAATTTTGCGAACGTTACGAATGATGTTATAGCATGAAGATTGAATTTATTGTATTGAAAATTAGTATGTTATATTTTTAGTGATAATTTAAATTTATATATCGTTATGCTCTTAACACTCGTAAAATCCGTAACCCTCGTAGGCGTTACGAATGTTACGACTATTACGAATGCATTATAAAACACAAATTAAAAACACTATGAATACTAATTATAAATACTACTTAGATAAGTCCAGTAAAAAATTTCCATGTCCACAATGTCAGAAAAGAACATTTGTAAGGTATGTTGATACTGAAACAAAAAACTATTTAGATCACCATATTGGAAGGTGTGATAGAGAAAGTAAATGTGCCTATCATTTTACACCAAAAGGTAACGAACCTATTTCTGTACTCCCATTAAATTATAAACCTGAAATACCTACTTATCATGCTGATGATATTATTGGTAAGTATTGTAATAACTATAAGTCAAATAACTTTATTAAATACCTTCTGCAGTATTTTTCACCAAGAGACATAAAAGAAGTAATACAAAAATATTTTATTGGTACTTCAAATCATTGGAATGGGGCAACAGTTTTCTTCCAGGTTGATGAACGTATTACAATTCATGCAGGAAAAGTAATGTTATATGACCACATTACAGGTAAAAGAATCAAAAAACCATTCAATTGTATTACATGGTTACACCGTGTATTACGAATTAATGATTTTGTATTACAGCAATGTTTATTTGGGTTACATAATTTGACAGAATGTAATACAAAAACAATAGGTATAGTTGAGTCAGAAAAAACAGCAGTCATCATGAGTATTATCAGACGTGATATTATTTGGATGGCAACAGGTAGTAAGTCTAATTTTAAAGCTAAACTATTAAAGCCTTTAAAGGGGCGGAAAATTATAGCTTTTCCAGATAAGACTGAATTTGATATTTGGAATAAAACAGCTAAAAAGCTTAATACAGAAGGCTATAATATTTCTTGCAGTCATCTTTTAGAGAATATGAATCTTGATGAAGGAGATGATTTGATAGATTTTTTATTGCCATTAAAAAAAGTAGCATAAGAAAGTGAAATTATAAATAGTGTATTTGATTTTTATTATCTTTAAAACCCCTTAAAGAATAAACTAATCTAAATTATTTTATGGCATAATTTCATAAATGATATATAGAACGTCAGTTATATATATTATTTGAGATATATAGCACATATGTGCTATATCTAACCGTTGGCAACAATATGAAGAAAAAACAGTACTACATTTATGGTTCATTCATTCTATTGATAATCATTCTATTATCAATTGGAAAATATCGGAATTCTACCAGTTCAAAAAACACGGGTTTTTTTGAAGATTCTTTCAAAGAACAAAAGGACAAAAACCAAATCGAAATAGATACTGAATATTTTGATTCAACAACAAACATTTATTCAAATTTTAAATATAAAATAGCCTTCGACGCACCAAATAATTGGTCAAGTGATGCTGGAGTTTCAGAACACACTATTTTTAGAACTTTTGAACCTGATAGTGCAATTACATTTTCTATAAATGTTATTGAACTAAAATTAAACGAAAAGGAAAAAAAGAATCCTGTTGATGCTTGGCAAGTTTATCAAGCCAATAAAGAAAAAATGGATTATCAATATAAAGTTTTAATCCCAAAGCAATTAAACACAGAAATAAATGACTTTCGTGCTAAAAAAACTTATCTAAAAAATAATATCGCAGTAAGAAGAAGTTTCAATTATATGGTAAGAGAATTAGACCTTGAATATAGCAATACTTCTATCATTTATCAAACAATTGTAAATGGACTAACTTTTACATTTTCGTTTGATATTCCAACAATGTTTTATGATGAAAAACCTGAATTTTATGAGGACATCTTTAGAAACATCTATTTTTTAGCAAACAAAGACGAACTTAACAAACTAATTAACAAAAAATAAACTTATAAAATGACAAACAAAACTGGATTTATATTAGGCTTGATTAGCGCAATAATTTATGTAGTCATTCTTTATGGAATTGACATAAGCCATCCATTAGATTTTTTAGCATACTTTTTAGGAGCATTATTAATTCCTGCGATTATAGCAGGATTAATTTATCTTTTTTCCAGAAAGAACTTTGGTAAAACATTTGGAATTACTTGCATAATCCTTCATATATTATCAGGTTTGGGAAATTCATTAATGTAATTACGACTGAATAAAAAAATAAATACTGTTGCCAACAACGTATAAAATTAATTGCTAGGTACAAGCCTGCTTACGAAAATCCTCGCGGATTTTCTATTCGGTTTGTATTTGCTAAATTCATTGCTTAACCACGCAACTAATCTTATACAAAACCGTTGGCAATAATTTGAGCCACTAACTCTGAAATAAGAAATCTAGAAAAATTAATATTCAATAATCGGAATAACAAACTACAGTAAAATATGGAATATGATTTTTCTAAACTCAATGACAGAGAGTTTGAAGCTTTAGGAGCTTCTATTATAGAAAATATATTAACTAAAAGAGTTGAAATATTTAAATCTGGTAGAGATGGTGGAGTTGACGGCAGGTTTTGGATTGGTAAAACAAAAGAAGGCATTATTCAATGCAAGCACTATATTGCAACACCATACACCACATTAATTTATAAATTAAAAAAAGAAGAATTAGCAAAAGTTAAAAAACTTAAACCTGCTAAATATATATTTATTACTTCAAAAAAATTGTCTCGTCCTAATAAGCAGGAAATAAAAGCAATATTCCATCCTTACATACTTAACGAGTCGGATATTTATGGATATGAGGATTTAAATACTTTCTTATCAAAAAAGGAAAATCAAGACATAGTTGAAAGAAACTATAAATTATGGATTACTAGTACTACTGTTTTAGATTTAATTTATAATAACGCTATAAAAGGTAGAAGCCAGAGTACTATTCGGGAGATTGAAGAAAATGCATATAAATATGCCATAACGGACAATCACAAAAGAGGATTAAAAATTCTTGAAGAAAGTAATGTTGTTATAATGACAGGAGAACCAGGAATAGGAAAAACTACACTCGCAGATAACTTAGCTCTTTATTATACAGCAAAGGGATTTGAGTTTTGTGATATCGAAGAAAGTATAAGCGAAGCTGAAAGTATATTTAGAGAACGAGAAAAAAAGAATATTCTATTTTATTGTGATGATTTTTTAGGAAGTAATTTATACGATGCTATAAACAACAAAAGAGACTCTCATATTGTTAAATTTATAAATAGAGTTCGCAAGGATAATTCTAAAAAATTCATTCTTACATCTCGCACAAATATCCTGAATAAAGCATACAGTCTAAGTCATAGGTTTCAAAATGGCAATATACGTGATAATGAGTTTTTACTTAGAGTTGAAAATTTAACTAATGTAGATAAAGCAAAAATTTTATATAACCACATATATTATTCAAATTTAGATGAGGAGTATCTTGATAAAATATACCAAAACAAAAGATATAAAGAGATAATTAAACATCGGAATTTCAATCCTCGTATAATAGAATTTGTCACTGATTTTGGACGAATTGGACATATCTCATCAGAAAATTATTGGAAATATATTATAAAGAATCTAAATAATCCTGAAGACATTTGGGCAGACTATTTTCAAAACCAAACTGATGATTGCGTTAGAGCTCTTACATTTTTAACAGTATATAATAATGGTAAAATTTCAGAAGATAAATTAAGGAGTTCTTATAATACCTTTTTAAAAATTCATAACGTAAATCTTGGTGACCAGACAGATAAAAGTTTTGAAGCAGTTAGGAAATTGGCAACAAAATCATTGTTAAATAGAAATCAGGTAGATGAGGATAAATTTGAATATGTTTTATTTAATCCATCAATCACAGATTTTGTCCTTGGTTCATATTCTGATGAGAGCGATTTAATATCTAATATTATTAAATCTCTTGAAACAGAAACTTCCATAGATTATTTACAAACTCTTACTGGTTCAAAAAAAATTAATAATACTAATTCACAAAATATACAAGTAAATTTATTTGATTTCTTTTTTGAGCGTAAACTAAATGAAGAAGATTGGGATTTCTTAATATTACTTTCATATTTAGATTTTTTTAATGAAAAATTAAATAAAAGAATCGAACAATTTTTAAAGACATTAATAAATGCTGATAATCCAAGCGGTAAAAGAACTTGGGAACTATTAATAATATTGAATGAATTTGAACCAAAAATAGAATTCAATAATTTTAATTTTTTAAACAATTTTATTGAAGACATTTCAGACGAAGACACTTTAAAAGAGCTTTTAAATTTTATAGACACCAATAATATTGAAGATGAGGATATTCTTACGCAAGTAGAAACTCTTATCGAAAATTACTTGAGTAATATCGTTGACAATAATGATTTAGATGTTGACTATCCAAAACATATAAGCGAGTATTACTATCCTGAAGGCTATCCAGAATATGATATTGATTTAAACGGTATTGAATCTGATATTCAAGAAAGCCTAGATTCATTTTTAGATGGTTTCAATGTGTCTGTCTTAGAGAAAATTGAATTTGATATATCAAGATTCGTATCAAACTTAGACGTAGAAGGTATGGCTAATACTTTTTTCGAGAGTTATGAACCAGATTATGAAAGAGATTATGATGGAGGTTATTATTCAGGTTCATCCAACGAAGACGATATAGATGCAATTTTTGAACGTTCTTAAAAGAATTTAATTTTAAATTGTATTTTTAGTAAAACCAACATCTATTGATACTTTGAAAGTAAAAGAATAGAAAAAAACCAGCCACACAAATAGCACATTTGTTTTTTTCCTCACAAAAGCCAACGCAAAAAAAACAAAAGAGCTATTTTTAGCCAACGCTGAACAAAGATTGAAAATAGAAAATGACAATAAAAGAATACGTAGAAATAGTAAGTAAAAGACTGCAATCTGGAATATCAAGAGAACATTCTTATAGAGGAGATTTAGAAACACTAATCCGAGAATTAGTACAAGGCATAGAAATTACCAACGAACCTGCAAACGTAACCGATTGCGGAAACCCTGATTATGTAATCACAAAAGGCAAAATTCCTGTTGGTTATATTGAAGCTAAAGACATAGGAAAAGACCTTAACAGTAAATCTTACAAAGAACAATTTGGGCGTTACAAAAAAGCACTTGACAATCTAATTATCACAGATTACATCTGGTTTCAATTCTTCCAAAATGGAGAATTAGTTCACGAAATAAAAATTGGAGAAATTGAAAATAATTCAGTTAAACCAATTCCCGAAAACTTCTCGGAGTTTGAGAACTTAATAAAAGATTTTTCTTCTCACGTTTCGCAAACCATTAAATCTTCTAAAAATTTAGCGGAGTTAATGGCAGCTAAAGCGCGTTTATTACAAGATATTTTAGAACGTGCCATTACAAGTGATGAAGAAACACAAGAAAACACCTCTTTAAAAGGGCAATTCGACACCTTTAAACAAATATTAATTCACGATTTAGAACCTAAAGGATTTGCAGATATATATGCTCAAACTTTAGCTTACGGTATGTTTGCCGCACGTTTGCACGACCCAACTTTAGACGATTTTAGTCGTCAAGAAGCAGCAGAACTGATTCCAAAATCCAATCCGTTTTTGCGTAAACTATTTGGCTACATTGCTGGACCAGATATTGACGAAAGAATTGTAACTGTAGTTGATAACCTTGCAGAAGTTTTTAGAGCAACAAATGTTGAGCAACTTTTAAAGAACTTTGGAAAAAGTACACAAACAAATGACCCAATAATTCACTTCTACGAAACTTTTTTGGCAGAATACGACCCAAAATTACGTAAAGCAAGAGGGGTTTGGTACACACCTGAACCAGTCGTAAATTTTATAGTTCGTGCAGTTGATGATATTTTAAAAACGGAATTTGATTTACCACAAGGTTTAGCAGACACGAGTAAAACAAAAATAAAATTAGACACACAAACACCAGATAAACGTTCTGCAACAGGTTATAAACAAATAGAAAAAGAAGTACACAAAGTACAAATATTGGATCCAGCAACAGGAACAGGAACATTTTTAGCAGAAGTTGTAAAGTTTATTTATAACAAAAACTTCAAAGCAATGAAAGGCGCTTGGAGTGGCTATGTAGAAGAACATTTAATACCAAGATTAAACGGTTTTGAGTTGTTAATGGCTTCCTATTCTATGGCACATCTTAAATTAGATATGTTACTAACCGAAACTGGTTATAAATCAACTAAAAATGAACGTTTAAATATTTACTTAACCAACTCTTTAGAAGAACACCATAAAGATACTGGAACTCTATTTTCTAATTGGTTAAGTAGTGAAGCCAACGAAGCCAATCATATAAAACGTGACACACCTGTAATGTGTGTGATTGGAAATCCACCATACAGTGGCGAGAGTGCCAATAAGGGAAAGTGGATTATGGATTTAATGGAAGATTATAAAAAAGAACCAGGTGGAAAAGAAAAATTAAAAGAACGTAATCCAAAATGGATAAATGACGATTATGTAAAATTTATACGTTACAGTCAGCATTATATTGAAAAAAATGGAAGTGGAATATTAGCATTTATTAATCCTCACGGTTTTTTAGACAACCCAACCTTTAGAGGAATGCGTTGGAATTTATTGAAAACTTATGATAAAATATACACTATAGATTTACACGGTAATAGTAAGAAAAAAGAAACTTGCCCAGATGGTTCGCCAGACCAAAACGTGTTTGATATTATGCAAGGTGTCGCTATTACTATTTTTGCTAAAACAGGTAAGAAAAAAACTAATGAATTAGGGCAAGTATTTCATTATGATTTATTCGGAAAACGTGATGAAAAATATGACTTTCTTTGGAAGAATAGTTTAAAAACAATTGATTATGTAAAGTTACCAAATAAAGCTCCGAGCTATTTTATGGTTCAAAAAGATTTTGAAGCAGAGGAAAAGTATAATAAAGGAATTATTCTTGACACCTTATTTCCGCTGAATAGCGTTGGTATTGCAACTTCAAGAGACAATTTTACTATCCACGAAACAAAACAAGAAGTAGTAGATACTATAGAAGAATTTTTAAGTATTGAGGATGAAGATGCTCGTATAAGGTTTAAATTAGGAAAAGATGTAAGAGATTGGAAAATCGCTTTAGCTAAAAAAGATTTAATAGAAAGCAACTGTAACTATGACAACATAACAGATGTAAATTACAGACCATTTGAGATAAAAAAAACGTATTACACAGGAAAATCAAAAGGTTTTCATTGTATGCCAAGAGGAAAAGTAATGCGTAATTTTTGTAATAAAGAAAATATTGGTTTAGTAATTGGAAGACAAGGTTTAGCTGTAGGAACTATGTCTTGGAATTTGGCATTCATAACTAAATACATAACTGATTTAAATATTTATAGAAGGGGTGGCGGTAACACCTATCCTCTTTATTTATATCCAGAAACCAATGGTCAACAAACTATAGACAAAACAACAGAAAGAAAACCAAATTTAAACCAAGAAATAGTAAAAGAATTTGGAGAAAAAACAGCTTTAATATTTACCAACGAAAAAGAGGACACAAAAAACACCTTTGCACCAATTGACATTTTAGATTACATCTATGCTGTTTTACACTCACCAACTTACAGAGAAAAATACAAAGAGTTTTTAAAAATAGATTTCCCAAGAGTTCCATATCCAAAAGATGTAAAAACGTTTTGGGAATTGGTGAAATTGGGTGGTGAACTTCGCCAAATTCATCTTTTAGAAAGCAACAAAGTTGAGGATTATATTACAAGTTATGAAATGGCAGAAAATGCAGAAAACGACCATAATGTAATTACCACAACAATCGGAAAGAAAGATTGGGAAATAATCGACCAAGAAAAGCAATTGGGTAGAATTTGGATAAACGAAAGCAAGTATTTTGATAACGTACCTGTAACAGCATGGGAATTTTATATTGGAGGTTACCAACCAGCACAAAAATGGCTGAAAGACCGTAAAGAAAGAGAATTGAAATTTGAGGATATTTTACATTATCAGAAAATTATAGTGGCGCTTACAGAAACAGATAGAATAATGAAAGAAATAGACAAAATAGAAATTGAATAAAACCAACGCTTAAAGCCATACACATTCGCACCAGCCGACACACAAGCCAACGCACGAAGAAAAATTGAACAAAATACGGAAAACCGTAATAGAATAAATAGAATGAATTGTATTTTTAGGAATTTAAAACCAACTGAAAAAATATGGAGCTAATCCAAAATAACCCATACAGAATTGCGGGGATTCTCTCAAATGCAACTTTAAGAGAACTTGAAAGAAACAAAAGTAAATTTCTAAAATATATTGAAGTTGGAAAACAACCGAAATCAGAAATAGATTTTGAGCCCTTAATTGGTGACCTAACAAGAACAAAAGACAACCTACAAAAAGCATTTTCAAATGTTGAGCAAAACCAAGATAAAGTGAATTACTCACTATTTTGGTTTTTAAATGTAAGCCCATTTGATAATACAGCATTAGAGTACTTGAAAAGTGGTGATGAAAAAAAAGCTATTGAAATATGGGAAAAGGTAACGAATGACAAAGATGTTAATTCCAAGAACTTTTCTGCCTTTAATAATTTAGGAACCTACAAACTATTAAGCCAAAGTAAAACAGAGATAAAAAAGGGAATTGAAGCCAAAATCAAATTAATTGAATCAGAATTCTTTGAAAATTTTGTCCATTCAGTTGCTGACCAAACTTATACAATTGACAAGTACAAACAATCTGAAAAACTGATTGATGAGTTGCTAACTCAACTCAATAACCAATATTCAAGTTCAGAAACTTTACAATTATTTAGTGGTTGCAATGGCACAACGCAAAATTATCTCTCGAAAAAATTCACAGAACAACCATTACATAACATAGAAAGTCGTATTGAAAGCTGCAAAAAGAAACGCAAAGATGATAGCTCTAATGGTTACAAATTAGGTTTAGAACTTTTCACAAGCACTAAAAAAGACTTATCACATCTTAAATCTTTAATTGGAGTAAATGACCTTAAATACAAAACAATTGCAGACCAATTAGCAAACCAAATAATGCAATGCGGTATTGACTACTTTAATGCAAGTCAAGAAAATGATTCAAATGAAGATTTTTTAAAAAATGCACAAGAACTGAATAAAACAGCATTGTCAATAGCATCAGGTAGATTAGTTAAAGATAGAGCAAAAGACCATATTGCAACGCTTGAAGAAATGAGAGACCAAGAGGTTAATCAAGCAATTGCATTACTTCAATCGGTTAAAGATGCCTATGAAACAAATGAAGCTAATATTAGAAGGCAAATAGAAGAGTTAAAAGAAAATGATATTGAACTTAAATATGGTTTAAAAACCATCAATTATTCAGCAGTTGAAGATAATATTAAGAACTCAATTGAATGGAATAAGGTAAATGATTTAATAAAGGAAGTATTATCTGACAAAAGATTAGTTAAAATAAAAGAAAGCACAAAGACAGAAGCTAAAAATGAGTTTTGGGAATTAATGAATTGGCTTGAAGACCATTCTTTAAAGAGTTCAACAATTTCAAACATCATTGCCGCTTACAAAAAAATTCCACCGAAACTATTCTTTGATATTGTATCAGCAGAAATAACAAATACAGATAACAAACCTTTTTACATAGAAGATATAAGGTATGTAGGACTAAAATTAAAAATTATATCAAATGGAAATCGGAAAGTAACTATTTATAAAAAATATGTAAACCCAGACGGCAAATATAGCCATAGTACGAAAAGTTCACCAGAAGGATATACAACTTCTTCTGTTGTAACAATAACACCAGAAACTACAATAATTGACCTTGGTGGATGGGGAAATGAAAAGGAATGCACTTATATGGTCGGAGAACATAAGATTGAAGTTTATGTAGAGCATTTTAAAGTCTATACAAAAACATTCAAAGTTGATTGGTCACCAAATAAAAAATCAGAATTAACTCGAAGGCTTAATATACTTCAAAACGAATTAAGTGAAGTTCAAAAATTTAAATGGTTCAGAGGTTCAGAAACCAAACAAAGGGAAGTAAAAGAGGTACAAGACAAAATCAATAAGGCTAAGAAAATATTAATGAATAAATAATGAAAAAACTATTACTTATAACGCTCTTAGTAGGAGCAACCAATCTTTTTGCTCAACAGCAACAAGATTCAATTTTGGTTAAAGAAATACCAACCATAAAAAACAATGTGTTTCAACAGCAACAAGAAATTAATGTCTTAACCAAAAAGTTAAACAGTCAAAACTACACGATTGGAAAACAAGGTCAAACAATTTCAAGTTTGCAGTCTCAAAATAAAGGCTTAAATGCTTCTATTGATAGTTTAAGCCAACTAATCCTAACAAACAGCCAAAACATTGTAACCAATTCCCAAGAGCTTGGAACTAAAATCCAAGAAACAGGACAAAAAGCAGACACTCAAATAGCCCAATTGGATAGTAGTGTAGAGAAAAACCGCTTGTATTGGGTTATTGCCACTTTGGCAACGCTGTTATTGGGAGGTTTGGTTTATTGGCTATTGGGCAAGCGCATTAAGTCAAGCAAAACAGATGTCGAAACCCAAATCAGAAACACCAAAGCTTCACTTGAAGAAGAAAGCGTGAAATTGGATAGTAAGTTAGTAGAGGTTTTAGACACACAACTTAAACTAAAAGACCTAAACCAATCAAGAAAACCTGAAAATGAAGAAAAAGACCATTCGTTAGTTCTCAAAGTGGCAGATGAAGTTACTCGAATTCTTATGAACCTTGAAGTAATGGATAAAAGTATCAAAGGTTATAAACACCTAAAAAAATATTCCGCTTCCATTTTAGACAATCTGAAAGCCTATGGTTATGAAATACCGCAACTAATTGGACAAAACTATAATTCAGGTATGAATATGGTTGCTACTTTAGAATATGATGAAAGTGTTGAAGAAGGGAAGCAAATAATTAAAAGAATAATAAAACCGCAAATAAACTATAATAATAAAGTTATACAAACCGCTAAAGTTATAGTTGCTTACAACGAATAAAAAAGAAAATGACAAGATTAAAAATAGACTTCGGTATAGATTTAGGTACTACCAATTCTGCAATTGCAGTAATGGATGATGGTAAAACAAAAATGCATCGAACAGTCACTCAAAGAGACACAATGCCTTCTTGTGTAATGGTAACAAAGAAAGGTTTTCTAGTTGGTGATAAGGCATTTGCTCAATTAGCCAAAGACAAAAAGAAATCATCCTCTAACCCAGATTTTATTTCCAATATTTTTATTGAGTTTAAAAGAACAATGGGTAATTCAATAAAGTATAAAACCGATAGTAAAATAGGTGTTGAATTATCTTCTGAAGAACTATCATCAGAAGTTTTAAAAACTCTAAAATCATACGTAGATGATGAAAATGTAAAATCTGCAATTATTACTATTCCTGCTGCATTTGAAATGAATCAAATTAATGCCACCAAAAAGGCAGCTGAATTAGCAGGAATAGAATACGTAGAGTTAGTGCAAGAACCTTATGCCGCTGCTATTGCATATGGTGTTGAAAGTTCTAATAAAAATGGTTTTTGGTTAGTATTTGATTTTGGTGGTGGTACGTTTGATTCTGCCTTAGTTAAAGTTTCTGATGGTATTATTAAAGTAATTGATACCGAAGGAGACAACTTTTTAGGTGGTAAAAATCTTGATGAAGCAATTGTCGATAATATTTTCATTCCTTACTTAAAAGAAAATTTTTCAATTGAATCAATAATAGAAGACAATGATAAATTTACTGCATTTAAAGAAATGTGGAAGCCTTTAGCGGAAGATGCAAAAAACCAACTTTCATACAAAGATGAATATTCTATACTTACAAACTTATATGATGAATATGGAGAAGATGATGAAGGTGAAGAATTTGAAATTGATTTAACAATAACTCGACAAGAATTAAAGAAAGTTATTGAACCATTTATTCAAAAAGCAATAGACTATTGTAAAACTCTTCTTCAACGTAATAATTTAGACGGTAATTCTTTAGGTGAATTAATCTTAGTAGGTGGTCCAACATTATCGCCTATTGTTAGAGAAATGCTTGAAGCCCAAATTAAAAAACCGAATACAAGTGTTGACCCAATGACAGTAGTAGCCAAAGGAGCTGCTATATACGCTTCAACAATTAATAATCCAGTTGAAGATGATAATGTGGATTTATCAAAAGTACAATTACACATTGACTATGAATCAATGGTTGCAAGTGATGAGACGTTTGTAACAATTAAAACAAAAGAGGAAAATAAGATTGTTTTTGCAGAAATCGCAAGAGGTGATGACGCATTTAAAAGTGAAAAAGTTGAATTAAACAATATTGGTGAAGTAATTGAACTATCCTTAAAATCAGGTGAAAGAAATAATTTCACAGTTCTAACTTATGATGAAAAAGGAAATAAGTTAGAATGTGAGCCAAATAGTTTTTCAATACAACCTGACACTGCTCTAGGTGGTGCAACTTTAACACATACGATATGTATTGAGGTTTATGACAATAAATCTAAAAAGAAACTATTAAAACCAATAAGAGGCTTAGAAAAAGATAAATCACTTCCAGCCCAAGGTGTTTTTAATGGCTTAACTACTCGTAAACAAATTCGTCCTGGAATGGATGATTTTATAGATATTCCTATTTATCAAGGGGCTCCTGAGACAAAAGCAATAAGTAACAATCACGTTACCACTGTAAGAATTACAGGTGACGATATTCCAAGGTTGCTATCTGAAGGCAGTATAGCTGACTTAACATTAAATTTTAATGAGAGCAGTGTAATGGAAGGAAAAATTAACTTCTTGGATTTAGATTTCGAAATGCCTCTTGAAATTAACAGTAAAGAATCAGAAGTAACAAAAGAATGGTTAGAACAACAAATTATAGAAACTGAAAACAGTTTAAGACAAATTGACTCGAACCGTAAGCCAGAACTTGAAGGTGGACTTAAAAATGTAAAAAACATCTTTGAAAGTAAAGATACTGAAGCAGGCAGACTCGAAACTCGTTCTGAACTTCAAAAACTTGCCAGAGAAATAGAAAAATTAGAGAAATTAAATGAATGGCCTAATTTAGAAGAAACCTTAAAAGAAGAGTTTTATAGATTAGAAAAAGCTAATAATGAATTAGGAAATGATAAAACCACGCAAGTCGTTAATCAATTTCGTTCACAATTAGATGAAGTTATTCGAGCAAAAGACGTTAAACTTGGTAATACTCTATTAGAAGAAATTAGTGGCTTTTTTGTGCATTTAACACTAATCTATCAATTAGTTGGCTTTATAAGACAACATAATAATAACTTCAATTCATATAATTGGAAGGATGCTGCAAGAGCAAAAACACTTTTAAACAAAGGCTTGCAGATAATAAGTGAAAACCCAACAACTGATGAATTACATCCAATAGTTATAGCAATTATAGATTGTATGGTTGATGATGGTAATAAACCAAGTGAAGATGTATTTGGTGTATAATGAAAAAAACTAATCACATATTATCTAAAGGTCAATCTATTAATGATAAGTACAAAGTAACTTTCTTTCTCAAAAAAGGAAATTATGCAGAAGCTTATCGTGTGAAAGACCAAGAAGGAAAAACAAAGCTTTTAAAACTGTTTGCGTATTCAAAATTGGATAGAACACAATTTAATGAAAATGATGATGTTTTAGAAGTTGAGATTTTAAAGGAAATCAAGCATCCTAATTTGGTTAAATTCTGTGATAGTGGCGAATTACTTCTTGATGGTCAAAAATACACCTATGCAATTCTTGATTTTATCAGTGGTGAAACTTTGGCAGATAAATTAAAACGTGAGCAATCGCTAAACATTTATGAAGCCAAAGACATTATTTTGGGTGTTTTAAACGGATTGAAGTATTTACATTCTTTAAACAACCCAATCATCCACAACGATATTACCAACTTAAATGTAATGTTGGATTTATCAGGTAAAATATCTATTCCTAAAATTATTGATTTGGGCTATGCTCGTTTTATAAGTCAACCCAACAAAGACTTTTTGAAAGAAGGATTAAATCCATTTTACCAAGCGAATGAGGCATTTAATAAAATCTTCTCTGTTCAAAGTGATGTGTTTTCTGTTGGTGCCTTGTATTATCATTTGTTAGAAGGCCTACCACCTTGGTTTGTAGAAATTTCAAAATACAAGGCAGATACTGTCAAGTTAGAAGATACTGTTATTGCAGAACGAAAAAAGCCTTTAAGATTCTCGAATATTAAGGACGAACAAACTCAAAATATAATTGCTATAGCTTTACATGCAAATGCAGAAAATCGTTTTAAGAATGTTAGTGATTTTGTCAAAGCTATTAATGGTGAATTGGAAGTAAAACAATTGTCTTCGCCACAACAAACCTCGAAACCTAAACTAAAAGAAATCAAGAAAGGCAAAGGTTTTTCAGCTATTGCAGGAATGCAAGAATTGAAAGATACTATCAAACTTGATGTTATTGATGCTTTAAACGAAAAAGAACGTTATGCAGAATATGGTTTAACCATACCAAACGGAATGTTACTTTATGGTCCACCAGGCTGCGGAAAGACATTTTTTGCAGAACGAATGGCTGAAGAAATAGGATTTAGCTTTTATCAATTAAAGCCTTCCGACATTCAAAGTAAATACGTAAATCAAACACAGGAACAAATCAAAGATATTTTTGATGAAGCTCGTGAAAATGCACCAAGTATTATTTTTATTGATGAATTGGATGCAGTTGTTCCAAATCGTGATAATTCGAGTGTAAATCATATGAATACAAGTGCTGTTAATGAGTTTTTAGCACAAATGAATAATTGTGGTGAAGATGGAATTTTTATAATTGGTGCAACCAACAGACCAAATTCAATTGACCCAGCAATTTTAAGAGCAGGAAGATTAGATAAAGTAATTTATTTACCACCACCAGACCTTGAAGCTCGTGAATTGATGTTTAAATTATACTTGGAAAGAAGACCAAGAGAAATTGGTTTGGATTATTCAGAATTTGCAGAAGCAACAGAGAACTATGTTTCGAGTGATATTAAATTCCTTTGTGATGAAGCTTCAAGAAAAGCATTAAAACTCAACTCAAGAATTTCAAAAGAGATTTTACTTGAAACAATCAAGATAAACAAACCTTCCATTTCTCTAAAAGAATTAAATAGTTACATCACTATCAGAGCAAAAATGGAGGGCTTAGCAGATAACACTAACGTCCGACCAAGAATCGGTTTTAAAAATAATTAGATATGGAAACATTACAATTCGACAAACTTTTGCTTAAAACAGCTTTTTCCTGTATGGCTTGTGATGGCGATATAGACAAGCGAGAAATAAAACTGATTAAACGTTTACATAAAGAGAAAAAGACTTTTGGGGATTTGGATGTCAATACGGAAATGGACAATCTTTTAATTGCGATCAATAAAGATGGACATCAATTTATGAAAGATTATTTTGATGAACTAACAACTTCTGAATTAACAGAAGCCAATGAACTTAACTTGATTGAAGTTGCAATTGACACAATAAAAGCAGACGAAAAAGTTGAATATAGCGAAATCAAGTTTTTCAAAGTGATTCGTTCTAAGCTAAAAATTGACAATGAACCAATTCTTGAAAAGCATCCTGATTTTGAAGACTATTTGGAGCAAGATATTATTACAGATTCTTATTTAGCAAGACTTCAAGATGATTTCTTTGATACACATATTTCAAACGAGTTTGAAATAATAAGTGAAATTGATGATGATATTTTAGATAGTTTTAAAGAGAAGAATGAAGAATAGTGAGCTTTTGATTAAGGTTGTATTAGCAATTCTGATGTTTTTATGCTTATTGGATATGCCTTATGGCTTCTACCAATTTGTAAGATTTGTGGCGTTAATAGGGTTTGGAATTTTGGCTTACCTAGCAAATCAAGAACAGAAGCAGACTGAAATGATTATTTACGGTGGACTTGCTCTACTCTTTCAACCATTTTTTAAAATAGCACTTGGAAGAGAAATGTGGAATGTTGTAGATGTCATTGTAGGAATTGGATTAATTGTCGGCTATGACCTGAGTGACAGCTTGGAGCTAAAAGGTTGTGTAAGAGCTCTAAATAAAGCCATTTATCAAGCTAAAAACATTAATGGACTCATACATCATTCCGATAGAGGAATACAATATTGTAGCAATGTATACACGCAAATATTAAAAAGAAAAAAGATAGCTATAAGTATGACCGAGGAGAATCATTGTTACGAAAATGCCATGGCTGAGCGTGTTAATGGCATATTAAAAGACGAATTTTATCTCGACCAGACCTTTGATAACGTGGCCCACGCTAAAAGAGCCGCAAAAAATGCAATTAATTTATACAACCAAATAAGATTACATTTATCTTTAGACTATAAAACACCAAATATGGTATATAAATTATCAGCTTAATTTCAATTTTAACCTGTAGCCATATTTCAGGACTAGACATTGAGCAGAACCGTTAAAAATGACAATTATGACGAATTTAAAAGACATTCATTCGTAAATTAAAAATATGCGAATGAATATAAATTCAACATCTGATTTTACTCGTTTGTGAATTGAAAGCCAAAACCCGAATTGAATGCAGAATTTGGCAAATTGCTGAATTGCAAAGTCAGTCGGAATTGAAAACTAAAAAATAGAATATGAAAAATATCTTTATTTATTACTTGACAATTTTAACGCCATTTGCAATTATAATTTGGCTGAACAAAACCGGATCTATAAATTCCATATATTTTGTGGGGCTTTTATTTTTCTATTTATTTGTTTTCAGAACTTACGTAGATGGCAAAAGACTATCGGACAAAGATGTGATTCCCAAAAAAGATATTTGGAAAATGATAATACCAGGAAAACACATTGAGTATTTTAAAGAACTATATCTGAAATAATTAAGAATTGAAAGTATAGCGGAATAAAAAACAACGAAATGCCAACACCGCGTATAATTAATTGCTAGTTCTAGCCTACTAACGAAAATCCTTATGGATTTTCTATTCGATTTTTATTTGTTAACTTAGTTGCTTAACCACGCAACAAACCATATACAAACACGTTACAAAACATTTGATGAAACTAATAATAACAACATTTCTTTTAATTTCAACATACTGCTTTTCACAAAAACAATATGAATTTGATTACTTAATAGAATACGAAATGACTTTTTATAAAGATTCTATTAAAATTAAAAATCGGAAATTCAGAAAAGAAGACAAAACGATAAAAAAATATTATTTAACAAACTCAAAGAAAAACAACTATAGTGCTGTAATAACTGAATTGGATAGCTTGAACTACAAAATGATTTTTAAGGATGAGAATGGAATATATTCTAATGTTACATTTTTAAAATCAGGTTTAAACAAAGCTGAGTTTATAAATATTGACTGCAAAAATGTATCTAGATATGAGAATCCATTCAAATACCAAACTAAAAATTATGACTTTTTCAAACTGAATGATACTGTAATTGGTGAAAAAACTTTCAGAATGTTCAAATTGGAATCAATTAAACCCAAAAGGGTAAAAAGAAAAAAACTCGGAACTGAATTTTACATCATAGATAAAGAAACTTCATTTCATTTACCTGTTTTAAATTTCTCAACAGCCTATGAAGAATGGAAAAAAGAAGGTAATTTGCCTAATGGGATTTTTCAGCAAAAGTATTTTATTGATTATTATGGACAGTTAGATTCAAAAGAGAAATTGATAAACTATTGGAAAATTGATAAGAAAATTGTCATTAACAATGATTGTGATTATACAGAAAAGAAATAAAAAACGTTTTGTAACACTGTGTATAAAAAAATGCTAAATTAGTGCTTAAACTAAGTAAGTTGCGCTTTTGTTTAGTCTGATTTTCCTACGGAAAATCCTCGCATACAAAAACGCATCTTTTCATACACAAACACGTTACCAGCAAGCTGAAAAAGACACCTATGATAAAAAAAATTACCCTAATAATATTGATTTTAACATCAATTTCAATTAATGCTCAAGAAAGTGTTATTTTCAAAACTAAATTCAAGCCAAATAAAAAATATAAAACTCAAGTAAAAACAAGTTCACACACTGAAATTGAATTTATTGCTGACAAGGAAATAATTGACAGAATAAAAAGCCAAGGAATTGAGTTACCTATGATTACGGAAACTGAATCGATTATGTCAACAAATCTTATGACTCAAGAAATAGATGACAAAGGAGAGTTTCCTGCAATATTAGAATATGGTAAAATGATTTCCAAAACTACAACTAACGGAGAAACAAAATCCGAAGAAAAACCATATTCTGGAATGACAATTTTAGGAAAATATGACATCGGAAATAAATTCAAAGTTGATTCTATAATTGGAAACAATGTTACTCAACAATTTAGAAACACATTGACGACAACTTTAGAAAACATTCAACAAGCAATTAAGTTTCCTGAAAAACCAATGAAAGTTGGAGACACTTTTAATAGTGTAATCCCAATGACATTTCCAATGGAAGGAATGAATCCTATTTCCGTTATAATAAATATGGAATATATACTAACAGAAATTGTAGAAAATAAAGCATTTTTCGATTTAAAACAAACTGTTAGTTTGGATATGAGTCAAGAACAAATAAATATAATAGCTAGTGGAACTGGAACTGGAACATCAGAATTTGACATTAAAGAGAATTATCTAACAAAATACAAATCTGAATTACCAATGAATATGACAATTAAGGTCAATGAAAAATTGACTATGAAAATGAAAATGACAACTACATCTGAACAAAATGTAGTAATTGAATAAAAGCCAGCTGGTAACACTGTGTATAAAAAATGCTTATTTTAGTGCCTAACCAAAGGAAAGTGCGTGTTTGCTACTATGATTTTCCTTCGGAAAATCCTCGCACGCAAACCCGCACTTTTCATACACGAAAACGTTGCCAACAATATTAACCAAAACACCGCCAAATGAATAGAGTTTTAATAATCTTATTTTTTATTTCTTTCACAACTTCTGCACAAAAAATCAACAAGAATGTTTATTACAATTATTCTGAAGATGTTGAATTCAGAATTTATTTACTTAAAAAAGCAAAAATGATTGACAGAGGTTCTGCTAATTATTCGAATACAATTATTGCAGAAAGCGGAAAAAGGTTTGTATCAATAACGTTTGAATTTAAAAACAACTCTTCAACAAATCAAATAATTGATTTTGAAAAAATATTTATAAAAGACAAGAATTCCGAATTACACCATATAGATTTTGTTGTTATGGCTATGAAAATGACAGCAAGAACTAATAAATTACAACAAACACTTAAGCCAAATAAAAAAAGAAAAATATCCGTAGAATTTAGACCTTCATTTGATAAGAATGAAATTATAAAAACACTTATAATTAACAACGAAATTATTGAATTGGAATATAAAGAATAAAATACTGTTGGCAACACTGTGTATAAAAAATGCTTATTTTAGTGCTTAACCAAAAGGAAGTGTGTGTTTGCTTTCTTCCGATTTTCGTTCCGAAAATCCTCTGACGCAAACCCGCACTTTTCATACACGAAACCGTTGGCAGTAAGCTTTCAAAAAACGACATGAATAACGGAATAATACTCATTATTACATTTTCTTTCCCATTATTACTTCTGATAGTGTACTATTTCTGGTTATCAAAACGAAAAAAAAGACACGCGGAATCATTAAAGTCTGATTGGGCTAAATTTGAAAAAGCAATATCTCAAAAACACATTAACGGAATTATAAAATACGGAACCGAACTTATATGGAACGAAAATTTGACGGATTCCCAACTAAAAACAATGAAGGAATCAGTTGGAGAATTAGTTATAGAACACTCTGAATTGGAAAACTTAAGAATTTTAATCTATAACAAGTTTTTACATTGGAATAGAGATTACGTCGGAACTGCATAATTTAGCGTTTAAGCCTACTGCCAACAAAGTACTGTGGTAAAAAACAAGTAAAAACTCATTAACTTTTCACTAAAGTACTTCTATAAGTATCATCATATATTAACCCTGATAGTAGAATATGTGAGTCCTTTGAGATATATTAGCTTATGCCAAGTGGAAAGTCTAAACTTGAGAATGACTTATTTGGTGTTTAAATATGAGTTGATTTTATTCGAATGCTAAGGGGGAAATATTCTTTTTGATAGTTTTTTTTGCTGATAGTCATTTTGTTACAAAAAAAACACTAAATTTAATAACTCCTTTTTTTACAGATTAAAAGTTTTGAATGAACTTTTATGATTAATAGCGTTAATCATTAACCGAAACTTTTAATTATGAAAAAACTTCAATTTTTATTCGTATTGTTCTTCACTGTTTTATTTAGCTATTCTCAAACAGAAGGAGCTGGTTCTGTAGATGAAGAAAAAAAATTCATTAAGTCCAAAAACTTTAAAGTAGTTTATAATCGCCTCATAACTTCGGTTCTTAACGGTGATAATAATTTGAGCTCAATAGGGTCGTATATAAGTTTAGATATTACGAAACCTAATGTAAGTATGGCTGTGTCAAAAAATTGGTTTAAAAAAAATGGACATTTGGGCAGTGTAACTACAGCTGGGTTTAATGGAGGTATCACCAATGGAACATCTGAAATTTTCAAAAATGAAAAATACAATTCTAATATAAAATTTAAGTTGGAGCATAGTTTTGTTCTAATAGGGTCTTTTAAATATATAGATGAATATCTGAATGAATTGAATGCTAAAAAAACTAAGTTAGATGATGAGAAATTATTAATCAATCAATATATAGAGGTCTTAAAGGCGAAGGAGGCTATCCTAAAGGAAGAATTAGTGGATGATGATAATACTTTAACTGAATTGGATAAAATAGCATTGAGAGAGCAGTTAATTGCGACTAGGGTGAGGTTAAGTAAGTTAAATGACAAGGAAGTACAAGAAAAATTAGATAATATAGAGCAAGAAGTGAAGTGGAGTAGTATTAAGCTGTTATGGCTATCAGGGGTAGGAGAGTATGGTACTCAATCAGCGCGGTTGTATAATTTAGAAAATGACTATGATAAGCAAATTAATAAAATTTCTCCTGAGAGTTATAAACTTGGAGTAAGTCTTAATTACTACTATGACCAAGTTAATGATCTTCCAATTGGGACTGATTTTCAAAAGGCATATTTACTTAATGGTCTTTATTCTTTTTCATATTCATACTCGTCTACGAATAATATTAACGAATTGACATCATCAGAATTTATTACCGAATCGAATACTAATATTTCAGGAGATGAGATGAGATACAAAAGCCAATCTGTTAAAGCGTATAGTGAAGGTGATTATGATGAGTTTAAACAGCACAGTTTTGAATTTAATATCAATAAAAAAATAATTGATAATTTGTATTTAACTTTATCATATGACATCAATTTTATTTCTGATTCGGATAAATACAATGGTAATTATCAAAACTTAAAACTGGGTACTGTTTTCGGTATTGTGAACAAAAAAGATTTGGTTAAAAAGACGGTGGTTAATATTGAACCATTTGTTTTATTTAATGATTTAGGAGATAAGTTTGAAGACTCAGGTGATGAATTTTATAAAAGAAGTTTAGTTGGTATTAGAACAACTATTCCTTTTTCAAATGTTTTCAGTTCAAAGTAATTATCAAAAAATAATTTATATATTTGAATAGAAAATTTTTATAAATCAGAGTACATAATCAAGTACATGATTTTATTGATATAAGCATTTAGATGGCGTAAAATCGGGATTTTTATCAAACTCATAACCCGAAGGTCACTGGTTCGAGTCCAGTTCCCGCTACTAAATTTAATCGTATTAAAAACAGCGGTTTGACTTTCGTCAAACCGTTTTTTTATGCATACAATTTTTGATTATCTTGCAGTCGAATTGCAAAATGAATACGAAAGTGAATACGATTTACATTTGAAAAAAAATTTTTCCACCCCTAAAATCTACTCAGCCAATGGCGATTTAAAAAAGCGTTGGTATATCTATTTTTCTTATCGCGATCCCGACTCGGGGAAACTTGTTAGGCAAACCCCTGTTTATGCGAATGCGAATAAATATAAAACCAAAGAAGAAAGATTATCTGTTTTAGTTGCTTATCGTAAAGCCTTATTCAAGCTACTTAAAAAAGGTTATAGCCCATATTCAGACAATAAGAAGATTCATGTTCATTTGACTAATAAAAACAGTCAGTCAACAAATACCAATATAACTACTTCGTTAAATAACCAAGGTCATTCCGATATTGAAAAGATTAAGCAAGTAAGTATGGGATATAAGGAAGCATTTGCTTTTGGGTTAAAACAAAAGGAAAAACTGATAAACAATACTACCAAGAGAAGTTTTGAAAACAGATTGAACAACTTTATAAAATGGGTTGAAGAAACACACCCTGATGTTAAAGGAATAGATGACATTAATAAAAAATTGATTTCTGCATTTTTAAGTGATACATTGGAAAGAACAAGTCCGCGAAACCGAAATAATTTCCGAACCGATTTAGGAAGTATCATGCAAGTCTTATTTGATAATGACATTGTTCAAATGAATGTCATTAAACAGATTCCTGTTTTAAAAGCTATACCCAAACGGAATAAAACCTATACTCAAGATACCCAAGAAGAGATTTTCGATTATTTGGAAAAAGAAGATACTAATCTGTTGTTGTTTATAAAGTTCATTTCTTATAATTTTTTAAGACCTATTGAAGTCTGTAGGCTCAAAGTGGGGGATATAGATTTAAAAAATAAAACAATCAAATTCCAAGCGAAGAACAGTCCGATTAAAACCAAAATAATACCTGATTTACTTATAAAGGAATTGCCAGACCTTACAAAATTAAAGAAAAGAGATTCGTTGTTTACACCTAATGCTATAGGTGCAGAGTGGAACACTGATTTAGAGAATAAGCGAGATTATTATTCTAAGCGATTTAAGCGTGTAGTAAAAAATCATTTTGGTTTAGGGAAAGATTATGGTTTATATAGCTTTAGACATACCTATATCACTAAATTATATAGACATTTGGTAAAAGAATCTTCACCTTTTGAAGCCAAAAGTAAATTAATGCTTATTACTGGTCATACATCTATGTCTGCTTTAGAAAAGTATTTGCGTGATATTGATGCCGAATTACCAGAAGATTATTCACACATGTTAGAATCGTAATTAGTTTAAGAAATGAAAGAGACTTTAAATGAGGTATATGATGATATGACTAAGCGGTTATACATGCCAATGGTTTTCTATATACCAAGACGGATTTGGAATCAGTTTGAAGGCGAGAATTGGAGTGATGAGATGTATAATGAACTCTTTGATAGGGTTGTGCTTATAAAATCAGATGGGGCTAGTTCTCTTTTAAGCAAAGAGCGTGCAAGCCAATATTTAATAATAAAGAAAGAACGCTTAGATAAGCTTACTTTTAAACTGTTAGAGCTTCAAAAGAACTTAGAAGATAAACAGTTCAAATTTATATTAAGTAAATATGTTAGCCAATTAGATTTTTGTAGAAAAGTGTCCATTTGGATGTTGCAAAATGTAAAAGTAGATGTAGAATACTTGAATACTGATATGTTTTTAGCTTTCCAATTACAACAAACAGCTTTTCAAGAGCATTGGATATATGTTCAAGAAAACTTTTCCAAATCTTGTGAAAGCGATGATATACGCAAAACTGATTTTTTAGGTGATTCCGATTTAAAGTCCTTACAAGATTTAATGAATTCCACAGGTGTTTTGTCTGATACCATTAAAGATAAACAAAACAGCAAAGTTGTGCCTGTAGCAACAAAAGAATTGAAACAATCTAAAAAAGAAAAAAAAGAGCTTGTTACAGAAGAAGAAGCTACAGCTTTTTTATTGCGAACTGTATTTAACATGGATTCATAATTACTCAAATTTTAACAAATGACCAAAACAAAATCTGTCGAGACGGAAGATACTTCAATTAATTTTAGGTTGCCTAGGGAGTTAAAAACAATAATAAAGAATAAGGCCCAAGAAAATAAACAGACGACATCTAATTATGTTAGAGATTTATTAGAACGTGTACATAATGGAGATTATTGTCATAAACAAAACGTTGAAAATAAGATTAAATCATTTCTGTTTTCGAAAGAGTTTTTACAGTTGCTGATTTGGATTTCTAAGAAAAATAGAGATTCTAAGTGTGTTGAAGATGTTTTGGAGCTAAATGGCTATGTAAAGACTTTAAAGAGAGTAGACGGTAATTTGCCTAGTATTCTAGTAGGAGAATTTGATAAGGTTTTAAATAGTGTGCTTATTCTTAGATCAGATGAATTAAGAAAGCTTAAAAAGTATGAATTTATTAATTCAATTCAGGAATCTAAGAAGTTTAATTTCGAAAAAATTGATGATTTTTTCCTAAATAATTCTAAGTTTAAAGAGTTTATAGAAATGAAAGGCGAAGGGGTTGTTGTTCCAAAATTACCTTTAGGGATGTTTCCAAAGAAATAAAATCAAACAATATATTTTGTGATAATATATGTGATAAATTTGTGATTAAAAATTATCACAAATTTATTTTCAAAAATCATACCCTTGATTTTGACTAAATTTGTAGTCAAATACAGTTATATTTTAAGGTTTAAAGCTGTTCTATTTAGTTTTGTTGTTAAATATGTCTCTGAAATATGTGATACATTTTTCTAGACTTTAGTTTGTTGTTGTATAATTCCATTTTTTGAGATATAGTTTTCTAAACATTTATAGTCAAATCAGAATTATAATTTACAATCTTAATCATGATAAATAAATTCAAATAATTATAGTATGAAATAAGCTATTAAAATAGGCTTTTGCAATAGCAAAACCAGGGTTAATATATGATGATACTTATAGAAGTACTTTAGTGAAAAGTTAATGAGTTTTTACTTGTTTTTTACCACAGTACTTTGTTAGCAAAAGTTATTTCTACGCTAATTTCTTTCTTTGTTTCAAATAAAACATTCCAAATCCAAAAATACCAAAAATAAGATTTAGAATTGATAAACTTTGTTCATAGCTTTTTATCCAAACTAAATTTATTATTGAAAATATAACGAATATTATAAAAGGCAAAAACAAAAAATCACTTCGTGTTTCAAAAGAGTTACTAAATGGGTAAAGTAAAACACCTAAAATAGTTAGTCCAAAAGTTGATATATAAAATGAAAAATTCTCAAATTCCCAAAATAATAAGCTAAAGAAAAATGTAATTAACCCTATTAAAAACAATGTAAAAAATATCTTTTTCATAATAAAAAAAAATTAAAGGATGCTGTTTTAAAACAGCATCCTTAATTAAACAATTATTCTTCACAATCCTCGTTTACGGCAATCGAAACAACTGCTCCTTGAACAATGGACCAAAGTGGGCCACCGAACAATCCTGTTGCAGCACCAACTGCATCAGCTGCAATTACTCCAGAACTACAAGATATTTTCATTCCAGAGGAACGATTGCTCCATAGTTCATTAGATGCAATTAAGACTTCTTTATATGTATTAAGTAATTCTAATTCGTCACTACTTTTCGTCTTATAAGCATTTATTTGCTTCAATTTATCTTGAATAGAGTTTTGCTCCAATGTAAGATTTTTTATAAAATCAGAAAATTCAGTAGAAACGGATTTATTAGTTGAAATTTTTGAAAATGCCTTATCTATAATTTGCTCTAATCTTTGTTGATTAATCGAAGTATCATTGTAGGCATCAATCAAAAAATTATAATCTTGAGAAATTTCAAATTCTGACATCAAATTAGGGTAATTGTCTGTCATTAATTGAATTACGGACTGCTCTATTTCCTTGACAGTCTTTTTATCGCCATTTCCATTACTAAGATATAAGTTAACAGCAATATTATGGTACTCGCCGATTTGTTTAGCATCTAACCCCTTACTATAGGGTTGTTTAACCTCTAAATTTGAACTGTCGAGTGAAGAAGTTTCAGATATTTCATCTTTACTACAAGAGGTTAATGAAGTGATAAATAATAATAAAATAAAGTTTAAAATTGAAAATTTAAAAGTTTTCATAACAAAATAATTTAAATTAAAAATTAAAAAAAAATATTCTATAAAAATTAAGTATAGTGGCTGGTCAAACCCAATCTAACCGTTCTTTTTTTTGAACATTTATGCAACAGAAATGCCAAAATATTTGTGAGTGTCAAAATGACAGCAGAAGTTTTTTTTAATTTTTGCTAACGTGTTTGTATATGGTTTGTTGCGTGGTTAAGCAACTAAGTTAACAAATAAAAACCGAATAGAAAATCCGCGAGGATTTTCGTAAGTAGGCTAGAACTAGCAATAAATTATATACGTCTTAAGTTAGCATTTTAATAAAAACACTAAATTAAGATCTATAAATTAGAAAGAACAAAAGAGAGGAATAAGGTTATTATATACGCAGAGACTACAGATCTCGTCAACATTGAAAATCCCCTCTCTTTTACTACACAGATTTCGTACAGTTCTATGAGGCTTTTAGACCTCGATTTTAAGTCGTTGAAACTCGCGTAGTCGTCCTTTCAAAAATCATTTTCTTATGAATAAAGATATTAAATATTTTGGAATAGACATTAGCCATTTAGTTTTTGATGTGACAGATTCAGATGGCAATTACTACCAATTTAAAAACACAATTTCTGGCTTTAAAAAATTCACAAAACTCTTAGATTTGGATAGTCATTGTGTTATGGAAGCCACTGGTTGTTACCATTATCAGTTAGCCTATTATTTATTAGAAATAGGTATTAAAATTTCAGTAGAAAATCCATTAGCAGTCAAACGTTTTATCCAGATGAAATTATCCAAGATCAAAACGGATAAGAGTGATTCTAGGTTGATTTGTGAATATGCCCAACAAGTAGATTTAAAACTTTGGGAAGGACAATCCAAACATCAAACAGAATGTCTTCAAATGACCAGACTCCTTGCTGTGTATACAAAACAGAGCACTATGCTAAAAAATTAATTACACGGAGAGGCTGTATTGGGTACGCCAAGTAAAGTTGTTGTGAGCTCATTGAAACGAAGTTTAAAGCAGGTTCAGAAAGAAATAAAGACTTTGGAAGATAAGCTGCTGATATTAGTTAAAGAAGTACATCAAGAGGTTTTAACCCGCTTAAAAAGTATACCAGGAATAGGGAACAAAACCGCATTAATGTTGGTTGTTCTTACAGATGGTTTTGAGCGTTTTAATAGCGCAAGTGAATTGTGTAGTTATGCCGGTTTAACCCCAGTAATTAGAAAGAGTGGAAGCAGTGTAAATGGCCGTAGTAGAATTAGTAAAATAGGAAACCAAAAGCTTCGAAATTTATTATTTATGTGCAGTTTTAATGCCTGTAAATATAATAAGGCATGTAGAGATATTTATGAACGAATAGTAGCCAAAGGAAAGTGTAAAAAACTGGCCTTAATAGCGGTTTGTAATAAGCTGTTAAAACAAGCTTTTGCAATAGCAAAATCGGGGTTAATATATGATGATACTTATAGAAGTACTTTAGTGAAAAGTTAATGAGTTTTTACTTGTTTTTTACCACAGTACTTTGTTGTAAGCAGTTTTTATTTCGCTCGAATTTACGTTCAATTTTTTTATTCAGTTCAGTCAATTTTATTTCAGGTATAATTCTTTAAAATGCACAAGTCGATTTCCAGGAATTATCATTTTCCAAATATCTTTTTTCTCAATGATATTTTTATCCGCAAGTCTTTTTCCGTCAGTATAAGTTCGGTAAATTAATGCGTAAAAAATTATTAGTCCAACGAATAAAACCCCGTTAATCAAGTCAGATTTATTCAGCCATAATAGAATTCCCAGTGGTGCTAAAATCAAAATGTAAAAGATAAATAAGTTTTTCATTTTCGTTCTGTTTTAATTGCTTACGTTGTTGTATATGCTTTGTTAGCTTTAGTTATTGTTGAACGCTAGTCCTTTAAAAATTAAGTAAATCCATTTCAAAAAAAAGAAAATACCTATAGCAATGAAGAGAAAAACAAAGTAATAAATCCAGTTGTATTTTTCAGCATAACCAGTTCCATAATACTGCTTGGATAAAAACAATATTCCTGCAATAATATATGACAATATTCCTAAAAATAAATTTAAATGCTTCATAATATTTTAATTTCTTGTTTCAATTTCGATTGTTTGTCAAATAGTGTACAATGTGTTTGGTTAGTTGCTTTTTTTAAGCACTTAAGTTAGTAAATAAATCACAGATAGAAAGTCCGCGAAGACTTTCATAATTAGGCTAGAACTAGCAATAAATTATACATGGTTTTGGCTGTAGTTTTATTACTAACTTTTAGATATCTGAAATAGTTTTAATCCTGACTCTTCTTCTACTCCAGAAACAAGCTTATTTTCTTTTTCAAGTTCATTAATTAATTCATCTGCTAAACTTCTAGAGATAGCAAAAATGTAACCAATGGCTCTCATAGCAAATGCTTCTGTTGGGTGTTCTTTAAAAAAAACAAGTATTTTATTCTTCATTTCAAATAGTAAACTCTTTTTTAACTTAGATGCTATATCTAATGCATTTGTTATTTCTTTTAATTGAATTTTATCTGAAGGAGATAGAACCTGTTCATTTCTAATTCTTTTTAAATCATTATACATTGTCATTTGGTCTTTAGTAAGAATACCTTTTTTTATGCCTTCTTCCCATTTCAATGAACTACTATAATCAATGTTATTTTCTAAAAATAATCTTTTTATTATTTTATTAATTTCCTCCCAATAAATAATTAGATTTGGAAGGTGTTTATTGGTCGAAACATAATTAAATTGGATTCCAAATAAGTTTTTAAGTAATAATTCACTAATAGTTCTATAGGCTTCAAGATGATTTTTGTCAACGCTTAGTCCTGTTCCATCGTGATATAATTGATTTCTCAGTCTATGATAAAATTCTATATCAGATAATTCGATTCTAGATATTTTGTTACTTGCTTTTTCACTCAATAGATTAACCATTTTAGGAAAAGAATTTCCTATTTCGTCTTTTTCTTTATATGAAAATTTAACTTTAGATAGACTAAATGGCATAAAAATAAAAGTTCTGATTGCTGTTTCAACTGAGTTGTCTATACTTATAAAAGCGATTCTTCTGTCAAATGCTTGCTCTTTATTAATATGCTGATCAGCGTGTTTTAATAATTCTAAAGCTCCAGATGCCCAAGTTTTTTCCATTTATGATTTATTAGTATTGAGTTTCCGCTAAATGTCTTGTCCTGAAATATGGCTACAGGTTAAAATTGAAATTAAGATGATAATTTATATACCATATTCGGTGTTTTATAGTCTAAAGATAAATGTAATCTTATTTCGTTGTATAAATTAATTGCATTTTTTCATCATGATTAAGCTAAGGAAGTTGACTAAAGGTTTTGTTTACCTAGAACACATCTTTTAAAAAATGCCTAAAATTTCGATTTAAAGCTGTTTGGGAGTTGTAAAATAAGCGCTAAAATAGGTTTAATAGCCGTTTGTAATACGTTTTTAAAATATGCTTTTGCTATTACAACTTCAGGACTAACCTAAGATAATACATATAGAAGTACTTTAGTAAAACCTTAATGAGTTTTTACTTGTTTTTTGCCACAGTACTTTGTTAGCTACAGTTTTTTAAGTTTTCTTCTAATTTCATCTTGGCGATACTCTCCTAATCTTTTTAAAATTGCACCATTATTTTTTATTATTATATAATTACCACAACCAAAATCATATTTAAAAAATAACTGTCTTAAAAAATCATCTTTGTCTTCAAATACATGTTTTTTACCATAATCATAATTTTTTTCGGTAATAAAAAACTGTATGCTGTTTTCATTTTTTTTAAAAAATCTCATATAGTTTCTGTCAGAAGTATAGTGATCAATACATGAGCTATTTGGTTCAACTTTTGAGCTATAGAAAAAGTTTATAACAATATTTTTAGTAGAATCTACTTTTGATTCAGTAATTTCTCCCAAATACTTAATCAGTGAAATTCTTAAGTCAGGAGTTATTTTCCCAGTTGATTCTCTAAAAGATATTTTTCCTATATAAGCAGTATCATTTTCAATTAAGCTATAAACATAATTTCTATCTTCTATTTTTTCTTTAAACTCTTTTATTCCAATTAGTTTCGAGTTTTCATCGTTTAGGATTTCTTTTTTATTGAGATTTTGAGAAAACAATAAATTAGAAAAGAATGTGAATAATAAAATTGTAATGGTTTTCATCTTTCTTAAATTTATATAACGGTTAGTATGCGAAGCGTAGCCTGCCGATATGTAGCTATAATTTTAATATACATTGTAAGCTGTAGCCTTATTTATATTCTCTTTTTTTGTCTTGTCCTGAAATATGGCTACAGGTTAAAATTGAAATTAAGCTGATAATTTATATACCATATTTGGTGTTTTATAGTCTAAAGATAAATGTAATCTTATTTCGTTGTATAAATAAATGGCATTTTTTTCATCATGATTAAGCTAAGGAAGGTGACTAAGGTTTTTGTTCACCTAAAACACATCTTTTAAAAATGACCAAAACTTTGGTTAAAGCCGTTTGGGAGTTGTAAAATAAAATCTAAAATAGCGGTTTGTAATAAGCTGTTAAAACAAGCTGTTACAATAGCAAAATTGGGGTTAATATATGATGATACTTATAGAAGTGCTTTAGTAAAAAGTTAATGCGTTTTTACTTGTTTTTTACCAAAGTACTTTGTTGTAGTGCGTTATTGTTTTTTCATTTTCCTTAACCATTCCTCATAATATGGTCTGTCATTATTTGCAGGAACTTCATACCATTGCGAACAAACAAAATAGATTTCTCCGTTTATTTGATAAGGGTTTTTCCAATATCTTATTCTCTCGTAATATGGCGAATTTTCTTTAGCCAAAAATGGGAATTGAATATCAAAGGTCAATTTTGAATAATCGCCTCTTTGTAATCTTTCAATTTCATTTCTGTCTATATAGTTGTTTTTAACTAAATCATTGAATGTTTTTCGGACATATTTTCCAATTGGAAGTTTTCCAGTTGGTTCATTAAAATTCTCAAAAGTTCTATATTTTTTCGTTCTCGGTTTTTCGTAATTTTCTATCGGAACT